>NZ_JBVHNK010000009.1:0-318539 GCF_055556615.1 Pseudomonas sp. PME37.24/025 | reverse complement strand
TCGACGATGGACGCGGTAGCGCCGTTGTTGATGTAGTAGATGTCGTCACCAGCACCGCCTTCCAGTGTGATCGTCGGGGCGGTGTGATCCGGGCCGACGGCGAAGGTGTCATTGAATGCCGAACCAATGACGGTTTCGACGCTGGTCAGGGTATCCCCCTCCGCATCCCCGCCCCACCCCGCCATGCCTGTGCCAAAGCGGACCTCAACGTTTACTCCGGTGGCCGAGGTCGAGTAATCGACCGTATCGGTACCGGTGCCGCCATCCAGCGCATCCGCACCGGCACTCCCCATGATCACATCATCACCACCCAACGCATTGATCTCGTCATCACCGCTGGTACCTGTCAGCGTATCCACGCCGTTTGTCCCGTCTATCACTGCCATTTCGACTTCTTCCTTGCCATGTTGTTGAACCAGATACCTGCCGCCACAACGACCTGCAAACGCAGGTCACAGACGAATCTTTCAATAAACGAAGCCTTGGCGGTTTATCGACACAAACGACACCAAGCTTGAGCTCACCACTGCAAAATCTGTAACGCCACCGACACAAACAAAACAGGCGACCGAAGGCCGCCTGAATAGAAAGTGAACGTCAATGCTGGATCAGTTTGGCAACCAGCCCTCGGCCCAGTAGTTGAGGTTGTTGCCTTTGAGCATGTAATCGCGCAGCACTTCCTCACGCAGTGCATCACCCATGCGGTAGCTCGCATCAGGGTCGGACAGGTGCATGCGGATTGCCTCAAGCCACTCCTCGGTGCTATTGCTCACGACCTTGGTGCAGGGCAAATAGCCGCGATAGGCTTCAGTGTCGGTGCAGATCACCGGGTAACCGCAGGCGCCGTACTCCAACAGGCGCAGGTTGCTCTTGCAGTCGTTGAAGATGTGAAATTCCAGCGGCGCCAGTGCCAGATCGAGGTTCAGGCTGGCCAATTTGGCCGGATAGGCCTCCAGGCCGATGCTGGGATGGAACTCATGGACAAACGGACGCAAAGCCGGCGGACACATGCCGAAGAACACCCATTCGACTTCGTTGGCCAGCAGGCGTACCACGTCCGCAATGATCGCCAGGTCTCCATCATGACTCGTCCCGCCGCCCCAACCCACGCGAGGTTTGCGAGAGGTGCGGCGCTGACTGGTGAGCCCGGTCCAGAGGTGCGGCGCAAGCATGTTCGGGACGACCCGGATATCGTGATGCATGTCCCGCAATGCATCGGCCAAAGGCTGGGTCGAGACCACAACCCGATCACACAGCCCTATGCCACGGCGCACTATTTTATCGACCCCGACCTCGGCCTTGCGCAGATGCGCGTTTTTTTTCGGGACATCAATCACATAATCGTCAAGTTCGAAGATGCGCAAAGCGTTCGAACAGTTTTTGACTCGCTCAACCTCATCGACCGCATTCTGGCTATAGCGCCCCTGCAACACGATCACGTCGGGGGAGCACCGTTCAAGGTCAATGTCTGTCGGCGTGTGATAACTCAGGTGCCCCACCACGCGCCCGGCCGCCTCCAACTCACGGAACGGCTGGGCAACCCGGTAATGGCCCACTGCAGTGGTATTGATTGGAATCGCCAGAATCTTTGGCAAAAGCTGACGCGAGAACGGGTCCCAACCATCCTTGAACCCCGGCTCCAGACTGAAGTTGCTGGTGCCCAGACTCAGATTAGGGTTGTAGGCCGGATCCCTGGCGATCACCGGCAACCATCGCTGGTAAAAACTTTTCTGCTCGGCCTGCAACACCCTGGGAGCTGGACTGAAGGCAGAGGATGGAACCACTCGCATCAATTCGGCATAGGGAGTCCACACCACCAGGTATCCGCTTTGCTTCACGCGCAGGCAAAAGTCAGCGCCATTGAGTGCTTGCGCCAGATTTTGCTCGTCCAGGCCGTGCAGATCATCAAAAACCTTCTTGCGCACCAGCAGGCAATCGATGCCCACGGCACTGAAGTTCTGCACTGTCTGCTGGCGCTGCATGTAACCCGACGTGTTGAGTGGCTCGCCACGATTGGGAATACCAATGACACCCCGCAACCCCAGCACCTGGGCCGTTCCCTCGATACGCCCTTGCGGACTTACCAGCCGACCGCCGACCACGCCGACTTCCGGACGCTGAGCGTGGTTGAGCAACTCGTCGAGCCAGTCAGGATTGACGACGATGCTGTAGGGACTGAGAAACAACAAATAGTCACCACGGGCGTGGCCGGTAGCGAAGTTCTGCACTGCCGCCAGATTGTCGCCATGATCACAGTGCAACACCCGAAGTTTGTCACTGCCCATTTGCTCCATGGCCGACAGCCAGTTGCAGGCATCAACAGCAGTGCTGCCATTGTCGACAATGAGAACTTCATAACGTTGGCAGGCGGTTTTCTCCAACAAACTTTCGACGCAACGCTCCAGGGAACTCAGTTCATCGCGGGTCGCAATGATGATCGAGACCATGGCCGGCTCATCATGCAGGTAGTCCACACGATTGATCATCGGCTGGCTGCCGGAGCGAATCCGGTGCGGTGCACCGAGCCGCTGCAGATGCGCGGCCAGCACTCGAGGGTTCTGCTCGATAATCTGCGGCTGCGTCAGCCACTGGGA
This sequence comes from Pseudomonas sp. PME37.24/025, assembly GCF_055556615.1. Lineage (NCBI taxonomy): Bacteria > Pseudomonadati > Pseudomonadota > Gammaproteobacteria > Pseudomonadales > Pseudomonadaceae > Pseudomonas > Pseudomonas sp. PME37.24/025. The sequence goes on along the minus strand of NZ_JBVHNK010000009.1, from coordinate 315,945 downwards.
GAGACGCAGAGCAGACTCCACGAGAATTTCAGCAATATGCCCGATCGCATGCGGCCCGTTACTCTCCACCAGTCGCCAGACCAGATCATGCACACTCAGCTCGCCAAAACCGTGTTGCATGCCACCCAGCTCGATCATCCGTTGCCGCTGCAGGGCCAGCACGCGGCCGACATAGGGATAGCTGCGCATCAGATCCAGGTTGAAGTCCGGCTTGAACACCGGCTCGACCGAGACGTCATCACGCAATCCGCCCTCGTCACTGTAGAGGCAGCGCACGTCAGGCATTTCCACCATGCGCTCTGCCAGCAACAGTAAAGCCAGTTCATTCAAGCAATCACCCGCGCGAACCAGATAGATCCAGTCTGCATTGTCCAACTGGGCCAGCAGGCGATTGAACTGGGCAACCGGCTCATCATCCAGGTGCATGTGACGCACACCGTCGCATGGCTCGTGCTGCAATTGGGACAGCACTACCACTTGCTCGGCGGCGTAGGTCTGATGACGAATGCTCTTGAGTGTCTCTTCCAGCGCCGGAACATCGCCGTCGCTGTCGAGAACAATCGGCACGATGCGCGGACGCCAGCTCCAACCCTGCAAACGGGCGTCGAGCAAACGTTGCTGGGCCGGTTTCAAGCGACGGCACGACAGCCATTCCCGGTACATGTCGGCAAAGCTGTCGCACTCGACGCCTACCCGGGTACGCACCATCGTTTGAATGAAGCCCAGTTGCCGGCCCAGCGCGGTTTCTTCCCAGGCATAGGCGTGCCCTTCAACCGCATCGGCCAGCGCCATATAACGCACCCAACCCGGCGCAGGCGCAGGCTCACCACTGCGCAAGGCAAGCATTTGCTTGAGCCAGTCGAGCTCTGTCATGACCGCAGCCTTGACTGGCGCCTGATTGCTTAGCCGCGCCGGATGCAAACGCTCAAGGCTCGACACCTGACTCACCACCACCAGATTGCCACGCCGTAGCAGACAGGCGAACAAGGCGAAGTCCAGACGAGCAATAAAACCTTCGCCTATCTGGGTCAGGGCCGGCAAATATTCCAGTGCATGCCGGGTCCGCAACAACGCCGCGCTGAGGCCACTGAGAAAATTGACCGGACTGCTTTCCAGAATGCCCAGCAGATCCTCCCCCTTGAACAAGGTGACACCCGTGGAAAAACAGCAATTTTCCACACGGTCGGAAAGCAGGATGTAATCACCGTCGTAAAACTGCCGCTGGCCGATCACCAGGTTGACGTCGTCGTGATCAATGAAGCCGGCGATCTGCTGAGTGATGCATTCAGGGAGTAGCTGGTCGTCGTCGCACAGCAACTTCAGATAATCACCGCTGGCCTCTTGCGCACAGGCCATGAGGTTGGCCTGAAAACCCAGGCGCCGCGGATTGCGCACATAGCGCAGGCGAATCGAGACAGGCACCTCACAGGCATCGACGATCTCGCGGACCTCGTCACCGCCGCTGTCATCGCAGACGATCACTTCAAGATTGGCGTAGGTCTGACTCAGCGCGCTTTGCAGTGCCGTCTGGAAGAACTGCGGGTTGAACGCGGGGATGGCGATGGTGACAAGAGGTGCTGGTTTCACGGCGGGAGAACTCGCGAGCGGCGGGAGCTTACTTCAACGAAGTGAAACTCCCCGAACCGCTGAATAAAGACGGTTTACACTCGGCAGTCGCAAGCCTTCGCGAGATCATCGCGAAGGCCCTGACTCAGACTTTGTTGAACAGCCCCAACTGAGCAATCTTGCTGAACGCCAGTTGCGAGGCCTGCAGCATGGTCTGCTGCAGAGTCAGGCGGGTCATCACTTCGGCCGGATCGGAATCGCGAATGGCCGATTGGGTCTGGGTGTTGGCGAGTGCCAGACTCTGGTTGATATCAGTCTGTGTATCCAATGACGAACCGCGACCGCCTACAGAACTGATACCTGAGGCCAGTTGATCCATGCCGCTGGACAGGTTGCCAATACCGGCAGCGACGGCAGCGTTCATTTGTTGAATGGCAATCGGATTATTATTGGTTGGCGTCGACAGCGCTGTTTTCAGCTGGCTGACGGTGTCCAGAATGTTTTGGGTCTGGTGCGTATTGACCGCCACCGAGAACTGATCGCCTGCACCCGGCGTGCCGGCCATGGTGAACGAGACACCTGACGCTGTCGCGGTCGTACCGGCCATGGTACCGGTGGACACCGGTTTACTGTTGGCGGTCAATGGCGCGGCATAGAGTTCGAAGTTCGTGGCACTGGTGAACTTGAGAATCGCCCCGCCGCCCGGGAAGCTTGCGTGGTAGTCGGTGCTGTTGGTCACAGAGGCGCCTGTCACCAGTGCGGCCGACGGGTTGCCCGGGCTGCGCGAAGTGTTAAAGCTGTCCGGCGTGGCTGCCAGCGTGAAGCTGTGCCCGGTGATCACAGTCCCCGGGACATCCCCCGCTTGCAGGTTGATGTTCAACTTCAGATCAATGCCACGAAAACTGACCGTCTGTGTGGCCGCACCACTGGTGGAACTGAACACGCCGTTCTGACTGGCCTCGGCGGTGACATCATTGCCTAACGAGTCAGTAATTTGTAGCTGCGTGCCGCTGACGAAATTCACGGTATAAGGCTCGCCGCTGCGGAACTTGGCGTTGTAGGTGACATCGGATTCGACCTGACCGTTGGACAACACCACACGACCGTCATCGACCGCAGGCGCGGTGAGTGTGGTCTGAGTCCGGGTGGTGTTGATCGCTTGCTGGAACACATCCCAACCGGTGCTGTTGGTGGCCATTGACTGGGTATCGCCAATCGGCAGATCCAGCGTGACCTGATCACCGTTGTAGGTGTAGCTGCCATCGGTGTTGCGGGTGAACGGCACCACATCGCCCTTGGAACCGGCGAAGATGTATTTGCCGTTTTCATCCTTGGTGTTCATCAGGCTAAGCAGTTGCTCTTCAATCTGCCCCAGTTCGGAAGCGTTGGCCTGACGGTCGCCATCGGTATAACCAGCGTTACCGGCGCCCAGCGCCAGCTCTTTGGCGCGTTGCAGTACGTTGCCGATGCTGGTCATCACCGCTTCGGTCTGGCCAAGGGTGCCTTTGATGGTGGTCATGTTGGCCGAGTACTGATCAAGCATCGAAGCCTGTTGACCCAATTGCAGCAGACGCGAAGCGCCGACCGGATCATCCGCCGCGGTATTCACACGAACCAGGCTGCTGGCCTCTTCGCTGCTCTTGACCACGTTGGAAAAGTTCTTCTGATAGTTGGCAGCAGAGGATTCGTAAAACTGGGCGGTAGAAATGCGCATGGGCTACGACTCCTTAAAGACTGTTGATCAGTGTGCTGAAGATTTCCTGCGCAGCCTTGATGATCTGCGAAGACGCGGTGTAGTACTGCTGATACTTGACCAGGTTGCCGGTTTCCTCATCGAGGTCGACACCCGACAGCGAATCGCGAGCCCCTTTGGCGTTAGCCAGAATCGCTTCGGTGGCAGCGCTGTCGAGCTTGCCCTGAGCGGCCTTGGCGCCAACACCCTCGACCAGTTTGCCGTAGGCGTCGTTCAGGGAAATACCGTTGCTGGCCGAACCCGTGTCCACAGTCTGCTTGGTCTGAAGGCCGGCCAATACGGTGCCGTTACGGTTGTCCAGAGAACCTGGCTGGCTCAGCGTCACGTTGATCGCCGTCGAGGTTGCCGGCGAGCCTGCGATGGTCATGTCGAACGTTGCATTCCGCTGCACGACTGGCGGTCCCGGATCATTGATCGCGGCGCCGCTGGCGTCGACCAGCGGAATGCTCAGGCTCAGCGTATTGCTCTGGCCGGGCACGATAGTGCCGCTGCTGAGCGGGTTACCTTGGGCGTCGAGCATCTGGTAAGTCTGAGTCGTGCCACCGGCCGCACCGAACACGATTTTGACCGGCGTCGAAGTCTTCAGGCCATTCTGGATCGTGGTGGTGGTCGCCGTGTCGTAGACATCGAACTTCGTGGTCAGGGTCGGTTGGCCGCTGGCCGGAATCGTCAGCGTGCCGCTGCCGCCCGCAGCAATGGCCGCGCCCAACGGTGCCGCGATGGCCAGACGCTTGGAGTCGGTCATCTCGGTCTTGATGTTGGTCGCCGCGTTGCGGGTCGGGGTGATCTTGAATGTGTCGCCAGCGGCTGCGGTGCCACCGGAAAGTGTCATGGAGAAACCGTCGATCACCGGTGGCGGCGTGGTCAGCGTGCTGAACGCGCCCATGGCGGTGCCTTCAGGCAGGCGCTGCACGGTGTAGTTCGTGGCGCTGGTGAAGGTGACCTTGTAATCGTTGATGGTCAGCTTGCCGCTGTCCTCGATGCTCACGTCGAAGTTGCCTGAGCCGGCGCTGTTGCCGACCGTGGCAACGCTGCGCTGAGCCATTTGCGCGGCACTGTTGATGCTGTTGAACAGGTTCGAACCGAAGTCACCGTTCTTGTCGATGCCCTGGGCCTGGACGGTGTTCATCTGATCGGCAACGACCAGCGCCACGCGACCCAGCTCGTTCATGGCCGGGTCCAGCACGGTGCTGCGATAACGCAGCAAGCCGCCCATCTCGCCACCGGTCACCACCGAAGTGATGTCGATGGTGCTCGAACCGCGATTGAGCTGAATGGCCGAACGCGACGGGTCGTCTTTGCTCGGCACCACTTCCAGCTTGCTGGCGGTGCTGCCCATGACCAGCGGCTGACCGCTGCCCAGGTAAATATCGAGGTTACCGTCACGCTCGATCACTTGCGCGCCGGTGAAGGTGGACAACTGGCGCACGGTCTCGTTGCGCGCATCGAGCAAGTCGTTGGGCTGGCCGCCAGCGTTGGAAATTTCGGAGATTTTCTGGTTCAACTGGGCCACGGTGGCGGCCAGTTTATTGACCTGATCGGCCATGTCCGCCAGGTTGCCGTTGACGTTGGCGTTCTGCTGCGTCAACTGGCTGGAGATCGAGTTGAACCGGTTGCTCAGGGCTTGCGCATCGCTGAGCAGCAGCTGGCGGGAAGCATCGTCGCCCGGTTTGGCGTTGACGTTCTGTACCGAGGCGAAGAACTTGGTCAGGGCGCCATTGAGCCCGGTGCCGCTGTCCGACAGCAACTTATCGAGCGGGCTGATCTGCCCGGCGTAGGCCGCCGAGTCACTATTGAGCGACGTGGTGGTTTGCAGCTGCGCATCGAGGTAGCTGTTGTACACCCGACGCACATCGGCCAGGGTCGTACCGGTGCCGATGTAGACATTGCCGAACTGATTCGAGGCCTTGGTGCCCTGCACGGTTTGCTGGCGTGAGTACCCGGAGGTGTCGGCGTTGGCAATGTTATTGCCGGTAGTCATCAGCGCGGTTTGGCTAGAGGATAAACCCGACATCCCGATATTGAGCAAACTCATGGTTCAAACCTTATACCTTGTGCCTATAAAGGCGTGGTGGAAGCGCCCGCCGCAGCGTAGTTTTGGTAACTCGTCATCTGCTTGGCTATCTGCGAAATCTTGCTTGCGTAATCCGGGTCGGTTGCATACCCGGCTTTTTGCAACTCGCGTACAAACTGTTCTGGGTTATCGGCCGACTTCAGCACATCTTGATAGCGATTATTGCTTTGCAGCAGCGTCACAAGGTCATGGAAGCTGTCCTTGTAAGAGCCGTAGGAACGGAACTCGGCCGTCTCCTTGACCTTCTCGCCATTTCTGAATTCGCTGGTGATCGCCCGCGCCGAATCACCCTTCCAGTTACTGCTGGCCTTGATACCGAACAGGTTGTGACTGCTGCTGCCATCCTGAGCACGCATGACCGATTTGCCCCAACCGGTTTCCAGGGCCGCCTGAGCCACCAGGTAACGCGGATCGACGCCGATGCGGTCGGCGGCTTCCTTGGCCAGCGGCAGCATGGTGTTGACGAATTCGTCGGCGGAACTGAAGGCTTTCTTCGCCGGTGCCAGGGGGATTTGCGCCATGGCACGACCATAAATCTGCAGGCGCCCGCTGGAGGACGTATCCGTTTGCGAAGCCAGCCAATCGCCGTTGTACAGGGGCCCGGAACCGGCCTTGGTGCTCTGCGGCAACTGGATGTTGTTCTGCACCGTTGTGGCGGTTGTTGCAGCGGTCGATGCCGACGGCACCAATCCTGCGAGCAAGCGGTCGGCCAGTTTCGGCGGCAGTGCCAGACGCCGCTGATTGATCAGCGCCATGTCATTGCGATGAGCACCCTCGCCCGCACTTGTCGACGCCTTCACCGAGCGCGAAGCCCACAACGGGCGTTCACCATTGAGGCGCGACAGCGGCCCGTTGGTGGCGACCGTACCGGCGGCAATCGGTGTTTCCACGGCGGCTTTCGCGGCAGCTTGCTTGGCGGCAGACGCCGCTGCGGCCTCCCCCGGCGCCATCGGTTTGTTCTTCGACATCTGGCGCATCAGCACGTCCGCCAGGCCAATACCGCCGCCTTCACGGGACATGGAAACAGCCAACTGCTGGTCGTACATTTCCTGGTACTGCTTGGCCGCCGGCGTATTGAGCGGATTGTCCTGGCCCAGCGCTTCGGTGGCCGAGCGCATGGACTTGAGCATTTCACCAAGGAACAGCGACTCGAATTCCTGCGCCACTTTGCGCATGTTCGCATCGCTGTTCTTGTCGCCGACCTTGAGCTGGTTAAGACGGTTCAGGTCCGAGTAGGAACCCGAGTCGCTGCTGCTGACCAGACCACTTTTGCGCATATCCATGGTCGCCGTCCTCAGATCACGATCAGGTCGGCTTGCAACGCGCCGGCCTGCTTCAGCGCTTCGAGAATCGCCATCAAGTCACCCGGTGCCGCGCCGACCTGGTTCACCGCACGGACGATTTCGTCGAGGGTGGTGCCCGGGCCGAACTTGAACATCGGCTTGGCCTCTTGCTGAGCATTGACCCGCGAGCGCGGCACCACCGCTGTCTGCCCGTTGGACAGAGGGCCGGGCTGGCTGACGATCGGGTCTTCGGTGATGGTCACGGTCAGGCTGCCGTGGGTTACGGCGGCCGGGGAAACCTTGACGTTCTGGCCGATCACGATGGTGCCGGTGCGCGAATTGATGATGACTTTCGCCACCGCCTGACCCGGGTCGACTTCGAGGTTTTCGAGGATCGACAAATAATCGACCCGCTGGCTCGGATCGAGTGGCGCAGTCACGCGAATCGAACCACCGTCGATGGCCTGGGCAACACCAGGGCCAAGCATGTTGTTGATCTTGTCGACGATACGCTTGGCGGTGGTGAAGTCCGAACGGTTGAGGTTCAGGGTCAGACTGTTGCCCTGATTGAAACCGCTTGGCACTGCACGCTCGACCGATGCACCGCCAGGAATGCGACCGGCCGACGGAACGTTGACGGTAATCTTCGAACCGTCACGACCTTCGGCATCGAAACCGCCAACCACCAGGTTGCCCTGAGCGATGGCGTAGACGTTGCCATCGATACCTTTGAGCGGCGTCAACAGCAAGGTGCCGCCGCGCAGGCTCTTGGAGTTACCGATGGAGGCAACGGTGATATCCACCTGCTGACCCGGCTTGGCGAACGCTGGCAAGTCGGCACTGATCGATACCGCCGCGACGTTCTTCAACTGCACGTTACCCGAACCCGCCGGCACCTTGATGCCGAACTGCGAAAGCATGTTGTTGAAAGTCTGCAGGGTGAACGGGGTCTGGGTCGTCTGGTCGCCGGTGCCGTTAAGCCCGACCACCAGGCCGTAGCCGATCAATTGGTTGGAACGCACGCCGGAAATACTGGCGATGTCCTTCAGCCGCTCGGCTTGAGCATCGAAGGCCACGGACAGCAACAGAGCGCCCGCTATGAGGCTTTTGAAATTCAACATAGCCACCTAGAAAGGGAATAGCGGGCTGAGGAAGAAACGGTCGAACCAGCCTGGCTGACTCGCATCGGCAAACGCGCCGGTGCCCGAATAGGTAATGCGTGCATCGGCGACGCGGGTCGACGACACGGTGTTGTCGGTGGCGATGTCATCGGCGCGAACGAGGCCGGCAATTCGCACCAGCTCGTCACCGGTGTTGAGGGTCAGCCACTTCTCGCCACGCACGGCAATGATGCCGTTGGGCAACACGTCGGCGACGGTCACGGTGATCGAGCCGGTCAGGCTGTTGCTCTGGCCGGACTTGCTGTCGCCCTTCGTTGAGCGGTCGGCGCTGTAGCCGGCGTTCAGACTCAGGTCGTTGCCACCGATCGGGTTATTGGTGGTCAGGCTGGAGCCGAACAACGAGGTCAGGCCGATCTTGTTATCGCTGTTCTTGTCCATCTGCGAGTTGGCGTTCTTGCTCGCCTGGGTGCGCTCGTTCAGGGTAATGGTGATGATGTCACCGACCCGGAACGCCTTGCGGTCGCTGTACAGGTTCTGTTCGAAACCGGCCTGGTAGATCGAGCCGTTATTGGCGGCAGCCGGCAGCGGCGTGCGCGGCAACACCGGGGCGTAGTAAGGGTCATTGGGCTTGGGCGGCGGAGCGACGCAGCCCGCGAGCACGACGACCCCACTCAGTGCCAGAACAGATACAAAGCGATTCATGACCCTACCTCACGGTGTTGCAGACGACCTCATGGCCGCCTCATAGACTTGATTACAGATTCTGCGTTACGAACGAGAGCATCTGGTCGGCGGTGGAGATCACCTTGGAGTTCATCTCGTAGGCGCGCTGAGTGGTGATCATGTTGACCATCTCTTCAACGGTGCTGACGTTGGACGTTTCCAGGGTGTTCTGCAGGGTGGTGCCAAAACCGGCGAGGCCCGGGGTGCCGACTTGCGGCGCGCCACTGGCAGCGGTTTCCAGGAACAGGTTGTTACCCACCGCTTGCAGACCGGCCGGGTTGATGAAGTCGGCGGTTTGCAGGTTGCCGATCACTTGGGAGGCCGGGTTGCCGGCAACGGTGATGGACACGGTGCCGTCACGACCGACCGTGAAGGTCTGGGCATCGTTTGGAATGACAATCGCCGGCTCCAGGGCGAAGCCGCTGGCGTTGACGATCTGGCCATTGGAATCCAGGTGGAACGTACCGTCACGGGTGTAGGACGTGGTGCCGTCCGGCTGCAGAATCTGGAAGAAACCGCGACCGTCGATGGCCATGTCCAATGGCTGCTCGGTGGTTTGCAGGCTACCGGCCGTGAAGTTTTTCTGGGTGCCGACGATGCGCACACCGGTACCCACTTGCAGACCCGACGGCAATTCGCTGTCCTGGGTCGACTGGGCGCCTGGCTGACGCTTGATCTGATACAGCAAGTCCTGGAACTCGGCGCGGTCACGTTTGAAACCCGTGGTCGATACGTTCGCCAGGTTGTTGGAAATGGTGGTGAGGTTGGTGTCCTGGGCGGACAGACCTGTTTTGGCAACCCATAGAGCCGGAAGCATTCGATTCTCCTCGTGCGCCTGTTTTACGGCGCGACGTTCTGATAATTAGCTGATCTGCAAGACCCGAGCCATGGCCTGGTCATCGTCTTTGGCGGTGTTCATCATCTTGATGTGCAGCTCGAACTGCTTGGCCAGCGCCAGCACCGAGGTCATTTCTTCCACGGCATTGACGTTGCTCGACTCAAGGAACCCGGACACCAGTTTGACGTTGGCATCGGCCTGCGCCGGCTTGCCGTCCTTGGTGTGGATCGAACCGTCCAGGCCTTTGGTCATGTTCTTGAAGTCCGGGTTGACCAGTTTGATGCGGTCGACTTCCGCCATCACCCGCGGGCCTTCGCCCATTGCACGGATGCTGATGGTGCCGTCTTCGCCGACTTCGATTTGCTGCTCGGGCGGCACGGCAATCGGCCCGCCATTGCCTACCACCGGCATACCGTTGCCGGCACGTAGCACGCCCAGCGCATCAACGTTGAGGCTGCCGGTGCGCACGTAGCTTTCGCCGCCGTCCGGGTTCTGCACGGCGATCCAGCCATTGCCTTGCACCGCGACATCGAGGTCGCGACCGGTTTCCACCAATGCGCCAGGGGAGAAATCGGTAGCCGGACGTTCGGACAGGGCAAACGCACGCGCCGGAAAGCTGTCACCAAACACCGGCATCGAACGGGCCTGTTCCAGGTCCTTCTGAAAACCGTTGGTAGAGATGTTCGCCAGGTTGTTGGCATGAGCCTTCTGCGCCAGTGCATTCTGGCTGGCGCCGGTCATTGCCACATAAAGGTACTTGTCCACACTCTTTCCTCTGCATGCCGGACGTTTGCCGCCCACCGCTGTACTGCTGAGCCATAAGCAATTTGCAGACCAACTTTTTTCTGGCGGCACAGGGCCCGGCAAACAAAGGACTTGAGGGATTCAGAGAGAATTGGGGGAATGTGTCGAAGACGAAAAACCGGCGGTGTTATGCCGGTTGGCGGCAAGGCTTGACCAAGGTGTTGGCGGCGCTGACGCCTTCGCGGGCAAGCCCGCTCCCACAGGTTACTTTGTTGTTCACAAAATTGTGTGCACCGAAGATCCCTGTGGGAGCGGGCTTGCCCGCGAAGAGGCCAGCACAAACATCGCACATGCCTGTCATGACTCGGTCTTGCCGACTTCATACTCACGCAACTTATTGGCAATGGTGGTATGCGAAACCCCCAGCCGCTTGCCCAATTGCCGACTGCTCGGATGCTCGGAATACAAGCGTTCCAGCACCGCTTTCTCAAAGCGCCCGACAATCTCGTCCAAGCCGCCCTCAAGGGAAAAATCGCCAAGCGGCTGACGCACGCCGTAGTCCGGTAGACGAATGTGCTCGGCTTTGACGGTCCCGCCGTCGCACAAGGAAACTGCCTGGAACAGTACGTTTTCCAACTGCCGCACATTACCCGGCCAGTGATAGTGACTGAGCCGCTCCATCGCCGCCGGCGCCAGTTTCGGCAGCGGACAACCGATCTGCCGACTGGCCTGATCGAGGAAGTGCTCCACCAGCGGCGCCAATCCGTCGAGGCATTCGCGCAGCGGCGGGATGTGCAACGAAAGCACGTTCAAGCGATGGTACAAATCCTGGCGAAACTCACCGCGTGCGCACAGCTCGGACAAGTCCACTTGCGTTGCGCAGATCACCCGCACATCCAGATAGACCTCTTCATCACTGCCTACACGACGGAAGCAGCCGTCCTGCAGAAAGCGCAGCAATTTCACCTGCAAGCGCGGGCTCATTTCGCCGACGCCATCGAGAAACAACGTACCGCCCGCCGTCAGCTCCAACAGCCCGAGCTTGCCTTCGGCCCTTGCCCCTTCGAAGGCGCCGGGGCCGTAGCCGAACAGTTCGGTCTCGGCCATGGACTCCGGCAGACCGGCGCAGTTGAGCGCCATCAGCGGTGATTGCCCACGCGGGCTCGCCAGGTGACAGGCCCGCGCCAACAATTCTTTGCCGGTGCCGGTTTCGCCTTCTATCAATAGCGGTGCATCCAGCGGCGCCATGCGTCGCGCTTCGCGAACCACCGCCGCCATCACTTTCGAGCTCTGGAAAATGCTGTCGAAGCCACGCAACTCCTGCTTACGCACGTTATAAATGCGCTCGCCCACCCGGTCCGCCCGGTGCAACGTCAACACCGCACCGGCCATGGCCTCGCTTTCGTCATGCTCCGACTGCAGCGGCGCGATGTCGGCGAGAAATACGTCGCCCTTGACCTTCACCCGCAAGCCGTTGATCCGCGACTTGTTGGCGCGCACCAGTTCCGGCAAATCGAAATCCTCGGCGTACCGCGACAGCGGAATCCCCGGCACCTCGTCCACCCGCACCCCGAGCAACTGCGCCGCCGCACGGTTGGCCGCGACGATGGAGCCACCCATGTCGATCGACAGCACTGGAAATTCCAAGGCACCGAGCAAGGCATTGAGCTCCATATGCCGACGCTCACTGGGCATCAGCCCTACGCGCTTGACGCCGAATACCCCGGCAATCGCCTCAAACTTCGGACGCAACGCCTGGAACTGAATGTTGATCAGGTTCGGGCAGTGCAGATAGATCGCATTGCCGTGCTCACCGCCCACTTCGCCGCGAGCGACGTTGATCCCGTACTCGACCAGCAGGTTGAGAATGTCGCGCAGGATACCGATGCGGTTCTGGCAGTGAACTTTGATACGCATATAAAGGCCCGTAACAGCGGTGATCGAGGCCCGGCGCAAGAAATTTTCTGCGTAGGCACTAAGTTAGTCGTCAAGATTATGTGACACCCGCCAGCCATTTCAAACCCGCAAATATCAATACTTGCGCCATAGCGGCCATTCCGTAACGAATACTTTACGAAAAGTGCGGATTTTTCCTACTATCACCGCGGTTCACCTGCTGCAACACCGCACGCCTTGGGGTATCTCTAGGTCTATAGCTGTACACACAACAAGAACGAATCCCCTAGCAGGAGAGCAGCATGAAGCAGACGCAATACGTGGCTCGTGAGCCCGATGCGCAAGGTTTTATCGACTACCCCGCCGAAGAACACGCGGTGTGGAACACGCTGATCACTCGCCAGCTGAAAGTGGTCGAGGGCCGTGCGTGCCAGGAATACCTGGACGGTATCGAAAAACTCGGTCTGCCCCACGACCGCATTCCGCAACTCGGTGAAATCAACAAGGTCCTCGGTGAAACCACCGGTTGGCAGGTTGCCCGAGTCCCCGCACTGATTCCCTTCCAGACCTTTTTCGAATTGCTGGCGAACAAGCAGTTTCCGGTGGCGACGTTTATTCGTACCCGCGAAGAGCTGGATTACCTGCAAGAACCGGACATTTTCCACGAGATCTTTGGCCACTGTCCGCTGCTGACCAACCCCTGGTTCGCCGAATTCACCCACACCTACGGCAAACTTGGCCTACAGGCTTCCAAGGAAGAACGCGTGTACCTGGCGCGCCTGTACTGGATGACCATCGAGTTCGGCCTGGTCGACACCCCACAAGGCCTGCGCATCTACGGTGGCGGCATTCTGTCTTCGCCCAAAGAAACCGTTTACTGCCTGTCGGACGAGCCTGAACATCAGGCCTTCGATCCACTGGAATGCATGCGCACGCCATACCGCATCGACATTCTGCAACCGCTGTACTTTGTCCTGCCGAACCTCAAGCGCCTGTTCGATCTGGCCCACGAAGACATCATGGGCATGGTCAAGCAAGGTATGCAGCTAGGGTTGCGCGCACCGAAATTTCCGCCAAAAGCTGCGTGAGCCGCCGTTTTTAGAATCAAGTGAGTCTGTCCGGAACCGACGCTTTGCTTTAGCGTGGTAACACTGACAGCCGACTTCCAATAATTCGATTTCAGGAACCCATCATGTCCACATTGAACCAAGCCCATTGCGAAGCCTGCCGCGCCGATGCCCCTCAAGTCAGCGACGAAGAACTGCCGATCCTGATCAAGCAAATCCCTGACTGGAACATCGAAGTCCGCGACAGCGTGATGCAGCTGGAAAAAGTTTTCCTGTTCAAGAATTTCAAACACGCGCTGGCGTTCACCAACGCCGTCGGTGAAATCTCCGAGGCCGAAGGTCACCACCCGGGCCTGCTGACCGAGTGGGGCAAAGTCACCGTGACCTGGTGGAGCCACTCCATCAAGGGCCTGCACCGCAACGATTTCATCATGGCCGCGCGCACTGACGAAGTGGCCAAAGACGCCGAGGGCCGCAAATAATGCATTTCGACGCCATCGGCCGAGTACCCGGCGATCCGATTCTCGGCCTGATGGAGGCCTATGCGCTGGACCCTAATCCGCGCAAATTCGACCTTGGCGTGGGTGTCTACAAAGACGCCCAGGGCCTGACGCCAATCCCCGAAGCGGTGAAGCTCGCCGAGCAGCACTTGGTGGAGCGTCAATCCACCAAGACCTACATCGGCGGCCACGGCAATGTAGCGTTCGGCAAGGTCATCAACGAGTTGGTGCTTGGCGCTGACTCGGCGCTGATCGCCGAACAACGGGCCGGTGCCACTCAAACGCCGGGCGGCACTGGCGCATTGCGCTTGAGCGCCGACTTCATCGCCCAATGCCTGCCGGGCCGTGGCGTGTGGTTGAGCAACCCGACCTGGCCGATTCACGAAACCATTTTCGCGGCGGCCGGGGTCAAGGTCAGTCATTACCCGTACGTGGGCAGCGATAACCGTCTCAATGTGGAAGCGATGCTGGCGGTGCTCAATGAAGCACCCAAGGGCGATGTGGTGCTGCTGCATGCCTGCTGCCACAACCCGACCGGTTTCGATCTGTCCCATGACGATTGGCGTCGAGTGCTGGACGTGGTGCGCAGTCGCGATTTGCTGCCACTGATCGACTTCGCTTATCAGGGTTTCGGCGACGGCCTGGAGCAAGATGCCTGGTCGACCCGGCTGTTCGCCGCCGAGTTGCCGGAGGTGCTGATCACCAGTTCCTGCTCGAAGAACTTCGGCCTGTACCGCGACCGCACTGGCGCACTGATTGTCTGCGCGATAACCGCCGACAAGCTGGTGGATATCCGCAGCCAACTGGCCAACATCGCCCGTAACCTGTGGTCGACGCCACCGGATCATGGCGCCGCCGTGGTCGCGACTATCCTCGGCGATCCAGAGCTGAAAAGCCGCTGGGCCGACGAAGTGGAAGCCATGCGTTTGCGTATCGCCCAGTTGCGCAGCGGCCTGGTGGAAGCGCTTGAACCCCATGGCTTGCGCGAGCGATTTGCGCACATTGGTGTGCAACGCGGGATGTTTTCCTACACCGGTTTGTCGCCGGAGCAGGTCAAGCAGCTGCGCGAGCATCACAGCGTGTACATGGTGAGCTCAGGCCGGGCTAACGTGGCAGGGATTGATGCGACGCGCCTGGACTTGCTGGCCGAAGCTATCGCTGAGGTCTGCAAGTAACACGACGCAATGGCGAGCTCCCTGTGGCGAGGGAGCTTGCTCCCGCTCGAGCGCGTAGCGGTCGCAAAAACCGCAACCGAGTTCTAACGCAAACAACTCATTGCCTGCATTGGGGCCGCTCCGCAGCCCAGCGGGAGCAAGCTCCCTCGCCACAGTAGGTCTTCGCCCCTGTAGACCTGTCTAGACAATCCCATCCGTCGCAACAATTGGATATAAAAGTCTTTTTGTCATTTCTCCTGCTGTATCCTGCGCAGGCTTTTTTAAAAGCGCGGATCTACCAGATCTATCAACAGACTTAGCGAGGAGCGCGAACATGCACGAGATCCCTAATCTCCCCTTCCCAAGCCTGCACGAAACTGAGCAGACAACCACGCAACAAGCCGGTGCCCAACAGCCCGAGACGAAAGAAGCACCTGAACGCCGCCAGGCCGACAGCGAAGACTGATACCTGCACGACCAGACCGTGTGGAAAGCGCTAATATGCGCTTTCCACACCGCCTGAACCTTGAGCCTTCCCCATGACCGATGAATTCACTCCTCCTTTTGATGAAGAGCTGCAGGCCAGCGTCCTGATCGGCACCGCCGAGAAGATGATCGAGATCTGGAACCGCCTTTCCCCCGAGAAACAAGCCGCCCTGCTGGCCCGCTTCGGTAGCGAAGAAAATGCCTTGGCCGCCCTGGTCACGACGCAACTGGTTGCCCCCGCCAAATCCTGATCATCCCCATCCGGGAAATAGTTTTACTTTTTCACGCCCCGCGACCGCCCGCGCCGCTATCATAAGCAGCCTATCTATCCTGCTGCCCCGTGGACCTTTTACCCATGTCAGAAACCCAGCGCCCCATGGCGGTCACGCTGCAAGTCGTTTCCATCGTCCTGTTCACGTTCATCGGTTACCTGAATATCGGCATTCCCCTGGCCGTACTGCCCGGCTATGTCCACAGCGACCTCGGTTTCGGCGCCGTGATCGCCGGGCTGGTGATCAGCGTGCAATACCTGGCCACCCTGCTCAGCCGCCCTTACGCCGGGCGCATCATCGATAACAAGGGCAGCAAACTGGCAGTGATGTATGGCCTTGCCGGCTGTGGCTTGAGCGGTGTGTTCATGTTGATTTCGGCCTGGACACAAAGCCTGCCCATGTTGAGCCTGATCAGCCTGTTGATCGGCCGACTGGTGCTCGGCAGCGCAGAAAGTCTGGTCGGCTCCGGCTCGATCGGCTGGGGCATCGGCCGGGTCGGTGCAGCGAACACCGCCAAGGTCATCTCCTGGAACGGCATCGCCAGTTACGGCGCGCTGGCGGTCGGCGCACCGCTGGGGGTGCTGCTGGTGAGTCAACTGGGTTTGTGGAGCATGGGCGTGAGCATCGTGCTATTGGCCGTTCTGGGCCTGGCGCTGGCCTGGCCAAAAACCGCTGCACCGATCGTTGTCGGCGAACGCCTGCCGTTCATGCATGTGTTGGGGCGCGTGCTGCCTCATGGTTGCGGCCTGGCCTTGGGCTCCATCGGCTTTGGCACCATCGCCACATTCATCACCCTGTATTACGCCACTCAGCACTGGTCCAACGCGGTGCTGTGCCTGAGCCTGTTCGGCGCCAGTTTCATCGGTGCGCGATTGCTGTTTGGTAACCTGATCAACCGCCTCGGCGGCTTTCGCGTGGCGATTGCCTGCCTCTCGGTGGAAACCCTCGGGTTATTGCTGCTGTGGCTGGCACCCGATGCCCATTGGGCACTGGCCGGCGCGGCGCTGAGTGGTTTCGGCTTCTCACTGGTGTTCCCGGCATTGGGCGTGGAAGCGGTCAACCTGGTGCCCGCCTCCAGCCGTGGCGCGGCGGTTGGGGCGTATTCGCTGTTCATCGATTTGTCGCTGGGGATTACCGGTCCGCTGGCAGGTGCGATTGCGGCTGGATTCGGCTTTGCCTCGATCTTCCTGTTTGCCGCATTGGCCGCTCTGAGTGGCCTGGCACTGAGCGTTTACTTGTACCGGCAAGCGCCGAAGCACCTTAATGAAAAGCACCGCGAAGAACGCGACGCCCGTTAGAAATCCACTTTGCCGCGTCCAGCCTTGATACTGCCGCGTTTGGTCTTGGATTCGAGCCGACGCTTCTTCGAACCGAGGGTCGGCTTGGTCGGGCGGCGTTTCTTTTCCACTTTGATGGCGCTGAGGATCAACTCGGTCAACCGCTCCAGCGCATCGGCGCGATTGGCTTCCTGCGTGCGGTATTGCTGGGCCTTGATGATCAACACGCCTTCGCTGGTGATGCGACTGTCACGCAGCGCCAGCAGCCGTTCCTTGTAGAACTCGGGCAAGGACGAGGCCGGAATGTCGAAGCGCAGGTGCACGGCGCTGGAGACCTTGTTGACGTTCTGCCCACCGGCGCCCTGGGCGCGAATGGCCGTCAACTCGATCTCGGCATCCGGCAGATGCACGTTGTTGGAAATCACCAGCATGGAAAAGCGTCCGTATTCAGAACAAGAAGGATACCGCGAATAGACAGAAGGAATGCGGCCCCTGTGGAAGCGTGGCTTGCCCGCGATGAACGATAACGCGGTATGCCTGATGAACCGCGGTGCCTGAATCGCGAGCAAGCCACGCTCCCACAGGGTTTTGTACGGAACCCAAAAATGACAAACCCGGCACATGGCCGGGTTTGTTGTTTCTGCGCTTTGCACTTACTTGGCAGCGGAACCCGCAGCCTGCAACGCCTGCTGGGCGCTGCGCTTGTTCTTGATGCCGTAGCAGACCCACATGAACGCGACCCACACCGGAATCGCATACACCGAGATCTGGATGCCCGGAATCAGCAGCATTACGCCCAGAATGAACACCACGAACGCCAGGCAGATGTAGTTCCCGTACGGGTACCACAGGGCCTTGAACAGCGGCGTTTGTTTGGTCTTGTTCATGTGCTGGCGGAACTTGAAGTGCGAGAAGCTGATCATCGCCCAGTTGATCACCAGGGTGGCCACCACCAGCGACATCAACAGTTCCAGCGCGTTTTGCGGGATCAGGTAGTTCAGCAACACCGCGATCAAAGTCACAGCGGCCGACGCCAGGATCGAACGCACCGGCACGCCACGCTTGTCGATCTTCGACAAGACCTTCGGCGCATCGCCCTGATCGGCCATGCCCAGCAGCATACGACTGTTGCAGTAAGTGCCGCTGTTGTACACCGACAGCGCCGCGGTCAGGACCACGAAGTTGAGGATGTGCGCGGCGGTGTTGCTGCCGAGCATCGAGAACACTTGCACGAACGGGCTGCCGCTATACGCGTCGCCGGAAGCGTTCAGGGTTGCCAACAAACTGTCCCAAGGCGTCAGCGACAGCAGGACTACCAGCGCACCGATGTAGAAAATCAGGATCCGGTAGATCACCTGATTGATGGCTTTCGGGATCACGGTTTTCGGCTTGTCGGCTTCAGCGGCGGTGAAACCGAGCATTTCCAGACCGCCGAAGGAGAACATGATGATCGCCATGGCCATCACCAGTCCGCTAACGCCGTTCGGGAAGAAGCCACCGTGGGACCACAGGTTGGTTACCGAGGCTTGCGGGCCGCCATGGCCGCTGACCAGCAGATAGCTGCCCAGGGCAATCATGCCGACAATCGCCACAACCTTGATGATCGCGAACCAGAACTCGGCCTCACCGAAGACTTTGACGTTGGCCAGGTTGATCAGGTTGATCAATACGAAGAACCCGGCTGCCGATACCCAAGTCGGGATATCCGGCGCCCAGTAGTGGATGTATTTGCCGACCGCGGTCAGCTCCGACATGCCCACCAGAATGTACAGAATCCAGCAGTTCCAGCCCGACAGGAAACCGGCAAAACCGCCCCAGTACTTGTGGGCGAAGTGGCTGAAGGAACCAGCGACCGGCTCTTCGACAATCATTTCGCCGAGTTGGCGCATGATCATAAAAGCGATGAAGCCGCAGATGGCGTAGCCGAGGATCATCGACGGGCCGGCGGATTTGAGCACGCCGGCCGAGCCGAGGAACAACCCGGTACCGATCGCGCCACCGAGGGCGATCAGTTGAATATGGCGATTTTTCAGGCCGCGTTTCAGCTCGCCTGAATGCGAGTTTTGTCCACTCATGAAAAGGTCTCACGCAAGGTTTGATGATGTTCAGTAGACGTTGCTGCTCAGTTGCGATTTCAAGCAGCGCCGATCAAACCCCAGCGCAGGCACCAGGAGTTCAGCGTTTTTACGACAGTCATGCGTCACCTGTTTGTTTTTATCTGTGACGAAATCGAACCCGACACGCTCGTGACGCGGCGGAGTGAACAAGGCGGATAGCCTTGAGGTTTGCGCGATTGCGCAGAAGGTCACAGTTAAAACGCGGCGCATTGTACACCTGTAACCCCCTGCTGCCAGACACCGCTGGATCAGCGCGTCGGTTGCCGGGATTGCCTGTGTCCGCCTCGAGGGTCTCGGGCGACTGCAAAAATTGAGTCAGACCTTTGCAGGTCATTGATAAGGGCAGCGGAAAAATCGCCCTTTGGGGAGAGATGGAGATGAGTCACGGCGTTCATTGCGCCTCCTTCTTGTTATGCACCTGCACGACAGGCATGGGGCGCATCTCACCCTTCATACGCTGCTGAAACAAGCGTGCCAGAGCCCTTGAAGACTATAAATCCGGCGGTTGGCGGAAGGTTTTCCTTACAGACCTTTCCTCAGCAGCATTCCATGGAGTTTGAGACGGGTTTTCGTAACGTTTTATTTACAAGTCGTAACGCAAGTTTTCCAAATCAGATCCAGAAGACCACTGACTGTAAATTGACGATAGGAAGCTTCCTAAGGAAATGTCCTGCTTAGTTTTCTGTTTTTTATTAAGAAAACTGGCTTTCGAAAAATGGAATAAATAGTTCAAATGAAAATTGTTTAATTATTTTTTTGCATTTTAAAAACCTGTGAACTAGGTTTTCAGCGACTTGCCGAGCCGCATCGACCGGCACGTTGACGCGCTCTTCAACGAGTGAAAAGCACGCCGTTGTTCTTACCGAAGCTGTTCTTACCGAAGAAGTCATCTAGGAGATTCACCATGCAAGCACTGGACAAAGACTTGGACACTGAACTGCAACTGGACGATTGGTTTGAAGCACCGACCCATGATGCCGCCGTCGAAATGATGCAAGCCGACGCGGTTGTTCCGTTCGGCACGGCGATGTGGCCTCTGTAAGACATCCCGGCAGGCATGATCCGGCCGGTCGTGCCTGCCACTTTCTCGGTTTGTCAGGGAGGACTACATGGATAAGCAACGCGCCATCTCGCATTTCCTTTACTACCTCGAACATCACCCTGCCGTTGCCGGTATCAACCCGGCGAAGGTCTTGCTCGGCCATACCGCTGATTACGAGGCACTGACCGGCGCTATCGCCGAACAGGCCAACAGCCCACGGTTCAGCTTCAGCGCGATGCGTCTGGACCTCGAACCCACCCAATTGCTGGCCCGGGCGATTACCGACAGCGATCTGTACATTTTCTTCTACGACTCTTCCACCCTGCCCAACCCGCGTCCCGACGGCCCGGACTTTGTCCGCGCGCTGCAAGGCGTGATGGCGGAGAACTGGAAGAAGTCATTGCTGTTCAAGGATTACGGCGATTACTTCTACGACACCTTCAGTGTCACCCCGCAGCGAATTGCCGGGTTGAACAGCCATTTGATCCAGCGCATGTCCCACGCCACCACCCTGAGCTTCAAAGATGATCATGGGTCGTGGTTCGAAACACCCTTGAGCAGTATCAAGAAGTGGACCGACATCAACGGTATCGGCAACTTCGATCTGGCGCCCGGCGAGATCGCTACTCATAGCGAGGCCATTAATGGGCGGGTGAAGTTTATGGGGACTTTCCTCAGTACGATTCCATTTGCCCGCAAGTACGGCGTATTGGCCTCACCCCTGGAGTTGTGGATCGAGAACTCGACCATCAGCAAAATCGCCACCGATGTGCCGGGGCTGGAACATGACTTCAACAAGTACCTGGACGCCAATCCGTCCAATCGGCGAATCGAGGAGTTGGGGATCGGCACCAATGAAGGCGTGAAAGATTTGTATGCGCGCAATGCAGGGTTCGAGGAGCGCCATTGCGGCTTGCACCTTGGGCTGGGCGGTGGCGCCAAGGGCAGCCATCATTTGGACCTGATCTTCTCCGGTGGCGTGTTGGCGCTGGATGATGACCCGCTGTTTGATGGACGGTTTGTGTTTTAAGCAACACCTAACCCTGTGGCGAGGGAGCTTGCTCCCGCTCGGCTGCGCAGCAGCCGCAAAACCTGCCGACGCGGTTTACCAGACATAACGAGGTGAATGGTTCTGGGGCCGCTTCGCGACCCAGCGGGAGCAAGCTCCCTCGCCACAGGTTCACCTGCTTTCTGAAAACCGGTTTGCCAGACAAAAAAAACGCCATCCCGAGGGATGGCGTTTTTCATGCAGCGCTTACCGATTACTCAGGCTTGCGACGACCAAAGCCCGGACGCTGGCCGGAACCGGCTGGCGCGCCGCGGCGTTTGCCCGATGGCGCGTCACGGTCGACCAGCACGATGCCTGGGCGTTTCTTCGGAGCTGGCTTGGCCGGGCGCTTGGTATCGGCCGGGCGGTCTGCCACGGGCGTACCACGACCGGCAGGCGCGCCGCGATCGCTACGACCACCGGACGGAGCACCACGGCCTTCGCCACGTTCAGTGCGACCGTTGGCCGGACGTGGCGTACGTGGGCCGCGCTCGCCATCAGCACGAGGTGCTGCTGGCTTGCGGGCCGGACGTTCGCCTTCGATGTGCGGTTCACGGGAATCACGCGGAGCAACAGCTGTCTGGCCACCGGCTGCTGGACGCAACGTACGCACGCGCTCGGTCTTGCCCATCGGACGCGACGATTTACGCTGCATGCGATCAAGCTTGTCTTTGCTCTTGGCGTTCATTTGCGGCATCGCCACCGGCGTCAGGCCGACCTCGGCACTCAGAACATCGACTTCGTACTGGCTCATTTCGCGCCAGCGGCCCATCGGCAGGTCGGAGTTGAGGAACACCGGACCGAAACGCACGCGCTTCAGGCGGCTAACCACCAGACCTTGGGATTCCCACAGACGACGGACTTCGCGGTTACGACCTTCCATCACCACGCAGTGGTACCAGTGGTTGAAACCTTCGCCACCCGGAGCCTGTTTGATGTCGGTGAACTTGGCCGGGCCGTCTTCGAGCACCACGCCTGCCTTCAGGCGCTCAATCATCTCGTCGTCGACTTCGCCACGTACACGTACCGCGTATTCACGGTCCATTTCGTAGGATGGGTGCATCAGGCGGTTGGCCAATTCACCGTCGGTGGTGAACATCAGCAAACCGGTGGTGTTGATGTCCAGACGACCGATGTTGATCCAGCGACCTTCTTTCGGGCGCGGCATCTTGTCGAACACGGTCGGACGACCTTCAGGGTCGTTACGGGTGCAGATTTCACCGTCGGGTTTGTTGTACATGATCACGCGGCGTACCGACTCGGCGGCTTCTTCGCGCTTGATTACCCGGCCATCGATGGTGATGGCGTCATGCAGGTCGACGCGCTGGCCGAGGGTGGCGTCTTTGCCATTGACCTTGATGCGGCCGTGGCTGATCCAGGCTTCTACGTCACGGCGCGAGCCGACGCCGATACGGGCGAGGACTTTCTGCAGCTTTTCGCCTGCAGGGCCGATTTCCTGGTCGTCTTTCTGGTCGTTGATACTCATCTGGGCACCTCCCGGTGTGGTCTGTTCAGGCTTTTGCCTGAAGCGATGTAAATCTGGGTACTTTTTGAAGAACTTGGGCGAAGCGATCGCCGAAGGGTCGCGAATCATACGCTCATGGAGACGTTCGCGCATCAGAGACTAGCTGATCAATGGAGACTTACTTGATTTTCCGCCGACCGGTGGTGCCAATTTCGACCGCAGTCGTCGATGAATTTGCAGACTCATCAAATACCCCAGTCAACACAACACCCTGTGGGAGCGGGCTTGCCCGCGATTGCGGTGGGTCAGACAGCAATGATGTTGACTGGCACGCCCTCTTCGCGGGCAAGCCCGCTCCCACAGGGACTCCCATTGCCCGCAGGATTTGGATCAATCTTCGAACTGGCGACGCTCGGCCTCGATGGCTTCTGCCAAAGCCTTGGCTTCGGCCTCTTCGTCGGTCAGTTCGGGCTCAGGTTTCGGCGGCTCCAGCGCGGCGACGGCGGCCAGGAGTTTTTCCCGCGCTTCGGCAACGCCAAGAATGTCATCTTCCTGTTCTGGTTCTGGTTCGGCTTCAGCCTCGACCTGAGGTTCAACTTCGGTTTCAGGCTCGGGTTGAGCCAATTCCCCTTCGGTCTCGGTCACCGCCCCATCCCGCAACAAATCGTCGAAATCGGTCTTGAGCCCTTCTTCCATGGTGTCCAGTTCCAGCAACAGCGTGTGGAAACTGGTTTCTTCCTTCGGCTCCTCCGGTTCAGCGCTGGCGTCGGCCAGTTCCTGCAAGCCTTGCGGAACCGGAGCGTCGTCGAAATCGAGGACAGGATCAGGTTCCAGCTCACGCAGCTCGGCGAGCGGCGGCAGGTCGTCGAGGTTTTTCAGGTTGAAGTGATCGAGAAACGCCTTGGTGGTGGCGAACATCGCCGGTTTTCCGGGTACGTCGCGGTAACCGACGATGCGGATCCACTCGCGTTCCAGCAGGGTTTTCACGATGTGGCTGTTGACCGCCACGCCGCGCACGTCTTCGATCTCGCCCCGGGTGATCGGCTGGCGATAGGCGATCAGCGCCATGGTTTCGAGCATGGCGCGGGAATAGCGCTGCGGCCGCTCTTCCCACAAACGTCCTACCCATGGCGCGAACTTTTCGCGGATCTGCAGGCGATACCCGGAGGCGACTTCCTTCAACTCGAAAGCACGGCCGTCGCAGGACTTGGCCAGAATCGTCAGCGCTTTCTTGAAAACAGGGGGCTCGGGCCGCTCGCCTTCTTCGAAGAGTTCGAACAGGCGTTCAAGCGATTGCGGTTTTCCCGAGGCCAACAGAAAGGCTTCAAGCAGTGGCGCCAGCTCGCGGGGTTCAGTCAGGTTCATGATTCAACTCGTTATTCGGCTCGGGCCCGGACATGGATCGCCGCAAACGGCTCATTCTGCACCAGCTCGACCAAGGATTCCTTGACCAGTTCGAGGATCGCCATAAAGGTCACCACCACCCCCAGGCGCCCTTCTTCAGCGGTGAACAGCTCGACAAACGGCACAAAACCGCCGCCCTTGAGCCGTTCCAGCACATCGCTCATGCGCTCGCGGGTGGACAGCGCTTCACGGCTGACCTGGTGGCTTTCGAACATGTCGCCACGGCGCAAGACCTCGGCCATGGACATCAGCAACTCTTCCAGACGAACATCCGGCAACAGTTTGCGCGCCCGGGCTTCCGGGGCATCGAGCTTGGGCACCACCACGTCGCGGCCGACGCGGCTCAGGCCATCGATGCCTTCGGCAGCAGCCTTGAAGCGCTCGTACTCCTGCAAGCGACGAATCAACTCGGCGCGAGGATCGTCCTCTTCATCTTCAATCGTTTCGGCACGGGGCAACAGCATCCGCGACTTGATCTCGGCCAGCATCGCGGCCATCACCAGGTACTCGGCGGCCAGCTCCAGGCGCACCGACTGCATCAACTCGACATAGCCCATGTACTGACGGGTGATTTCCGCCACCGGGATGTCGAGGATGTTGATGTTCTGTTTGCGGATCAGGTACAGCAGCAAGTCGAGCGGGCCTTCGAAGGCCTCAAGAAAGACCTCGAGCGCATCCGGCGGGATGTACAAGTCCAGCGGCATTTCCATGACCGCCTGACCATAGACCATGGCGAAAGGCAGTTCTTGCTGGGCGCCGGCCTGGCTGTCGACGGGTTCTACTGCAGACATCTAGGCCTCGGCCATGAAAGGCGCAGGGTCGCCGCAACCGACGCGGATGACTTCCGGTTCGCCGTCGGCGAGGCTGATCACCGTGGATGCCTTGATCCCGCCGAAACCGCCGTCGATGATCAAGTCGACCTGATGCTCGAGCAACTGGCGCATTTCATAAGGATCAGTCATCGGGTCGGTGTCGCCAGGCATGATCAGGGTCACGCTCATCAGCGGCTCGCCGAGTTCTTCCAGCAATGCCAGGGCAATCGGATGGCTTGGCACACGCAGGCCGATGGTGCGTTTTTTCGGGTGCAGCAACAACCGTGGCACTTCGCGGGTAGCGTTGAGAATGAAGGTGTAAGGGCCAGGCAAGTGAGCCTTGAGCACACGGAAGGTGCCAGTGTCGATCTTGGCAAACAGCCCCAATTGCGACAGGTCACTGCAAATCAGCGCGAAGTTGTGCTTTTCATCCAGCTGACGTAGCCGGCGCACGCGCTCCACGGCGTTCTTGTCGCCGATTTGGCAACCAATGGCGTAGGAAGAGTCTGTGGGATAAATCACCACCCCGCCGTTGCGGATGATCTCGACAGCCTGTTTGATCAGGCGCGCTTGCGGGTTTTCCGGATGAATCTGGAAAAATTGACTCACATTCTCTACCTGTTCAGACGACGGCAATAATTGGGTCATGTTTGAATCGACACCACAGTGGTGGCAGATCCTCCGGGAGCGGGCGGTATTCACCGATCTCGGACCAGCCTCCAGGGCCATGAAAATCACTGCCGGCGCTGACCAGCAGACCAAACTCGCGGGCTAGAATCGCCAGGCTGCCCACCTGTTCGGCGGGTTGATGGCCATTGACCACTTCTATCGCGTGGCCCCCTGCTTGAATATAGTCGGCAATCAGGCGACGACGCTTGCTACGAGTGAAATCGTAGTGCCAGGGATGCGCCAGGCTGACCCAGGCACCCGCGGCGCGCAGGGTTTCGACGGTGTCTTCCAGGGTCGGCCAGTGTTGTTTGACGTCCCCCAGTTTGCCGGCGCCCAGCCATTTGCGGAACGCTTCGGCGCGATCCTTGACGAAACCTTCGCGCACCATCCAGTCGGCGAAGTGCGGACGGGCCGGCGCATTACCACTGTCGCCCAGCTCCTGTTGAATGGCCCGGGCGCCGTCAAGCGCCCCCGGCATGCCTTTCAACGCCAACTTGCGGCTTATTTCTTCGGACCGTAACCAGCGGCCATCGTGCAATTTTGCGATGGCCTCGACCAACGGCGGCGCATTGACGTCGAAACCGTAGCCCAAAACGTGAATGGTCGCCCCGCCCCAAGTGCAGGACAATTCGACACCATTAACCAGTTGCATCCCCAGCGCCGTCGCGGCGCTGCGGGCCTCGTCGAGGCCTTCAAGGGTGTCGTGATCGGTCAAGGCCAGGACTCGCACGCCTTTCTCGAACGCACGCGCAACCAGTACCGCAGGCGCCAGGGCGCCATCGGAAGCCGTGCTATGGCAGTGCAAATCAACATTCACAGGACTGTGTAACCTCAAATCAGCTGACGCTATCGCGCGTCAATATGTTTGTTATTATGCCGCCACATCCTGCTTCTGGCTGCCACTGTGAAACAATTCATCGACTTCATCCCGCTTCTGCTGTTTTTCATCGTCTTCAAAATCGATCCACGGGTCGTCGACATTGGCGGTCATCAACTGACTGTCGGTGGTATTTACAGTGCCACCGCGATGCTGATCATCAGTTCCCTGGTGGTTTACGGCACGCTGTTCATCAAGCAGCGCAAGCTGGAGAAGAGCCAGTGGCTAACCCTTATCGCCTGCCTGGTCTTCGGCAGCCTGACCCTGGCGTTCCACAGCGAGACCTTCCTGAAATGGAAAGCCCCGGTGGTCAACTGGCTGTTCGCCCTCGCATTCATCGGCAGCCACTTCGTCGGTGATCAACTGCTGATCAAACGCATCATGGGCCACGCACTGACTCTACCGGAGCCGGTCTGGACCCGCCTGAACATCGCCTGGATCGGGTTTTTCCTGTTTTGCGGCGCCGCCAACCTGTTCGTTGCGTTCACGTTCCAGAACTACTGGGTCGACTTCAAAGTCTTCGGCAGCCTGGGCATGACGTTGCTGTTCCTGGTCGCCCAGGGCATTTACCTGTCCCGCCACCTGCACGACGCCGATACCACCACGCCAAAAACCGAGGACTGACATGCTTTACGCAATCATTGCCACAGACGTCGCCAACTCCCTGGAAGCCCGCCTGGCCGCACGGCCTGCGCACCTTGAGCGCCTGCAAGTGCTTAAAGGCGAAGGTCGTATCGTACTGGCCGGCCCTAACCCGGCCGTCGACAGCAATGATCCGGGCGCCGCGGGTTTCACCGGCAGCCTGATCGTCGCCGAATTCGATTCGCTGAGCGCCGCACAAGCCTGGGCCGACGCCGATCCGTACATTGTCGCAGGCGTCTACGCCAACGTTTCGGTCAAGCCGTTCAAGCAAGTCCTCCCGTAAACTCCATCAGCGCGATGAGCCTTGTCGGTTCATCGCGCGTTCAATCGCTCATTATTCTCGTTTATCGGCCGACAACCTGCCCAATACTCGTATTGGAATCAGGAGTTGCGATGCGCAAAGGTCCGTTGTGTCTGATGTTGGTGACGTTGTCGATCATGGCGCCCGCCCATGGTGAAGAAAGCGCCAATGGCGGTAGTTCGACGCCGCTGTCCTTGAGCGCCGGCAGCCAGATCACCGAGTTGCAGCAGCGCTTGAAGGCAAGCGAACAGCAACGAGAAGAATTGAGCAAACAACTGCAAAATACCGATGGCGAACGCGAAAGCGCCCATCTGAGCCGGTTGCGCCTAGAGAATCAGCGCCTGAAGCTGCAACTCAAGGAAGCCCAGGCCAGCAGCCCACTGCCGCGCCTGCTGACAGATCAGCAGCAATGGTTCGTTATCGGTGCCGCAGTAGCGCTATCGGCCCTGCTCTGCGGTATCTTCGCCAGTGGTGCAACCAGAAAACGTCGGCAATGGCTAAATTGAGTGAGTCATGAGCGAGCTGTTATTAATTGATGATGACCAGGAGCTGTGTGAGCTCCTGAGCAGTTGGCTGAGCCAGGAAGGCTTTCAGGTCCGCGCCTGTCACGACGGCCAGAGTGCTCGTCGCGCACTGGCTGAAACATCCCCCGCGGCCGTGGTGCTGGACGTGATGCTGCCGGATGGCAGCGGCCTGGAACTGCTCAAGCAACTGCGCAGTGACCATCCGGATTTGCCGGTGCTGATGCTTTCGGCCCGTGGTGAACCGCTGGACCGCATCCTTGGCCTGGAACTCGGTGCCGATGATTACCTGGCCAAACCGTGCGATCCACGGGAACTGACAGCGCGTCTGCGCGCGGTATTGCGCCGCAGTCATCCGACGGCAGTCTCCAGCCAGCTCGAATTGGGCGACTTGTGCTTCAGCCCGGTGCGTGGCGTGGTCAGCATCAATGAACAGGAGTTCACCCTGACTGTCTCCGAAAGCCGTCTGCTCGAAGCCCTGCTCAAGCAGCCCGGCGAACCGCTGGATAAACAGGAACTGGCGCAAATCGCCCTCGGTCGCAAACTGACCCTGTACGACCGTAGCCTGGATATGCACGTGAGTAACCTGCGCAAAAAAATCGGCCCGCACCCCGACGGTCGCCCACGCATCGTTGCCCTGCGCAGTCGCGGTTATTACTACAGCCTCTGAATCCGAACGCGATCCCCTTTGTGCGCGACCTGCGATCCCCCTGTAGGAGTGCAGTAGGCAGGCATCGTGTGGTGTGGCGGCCGATGTGTTGGAATTGTCAGTAAGATAGAAAATCGTCTTTACCCAAGCTTTACGCTCCGCTGACCGCCGCTGACCTAGATCTCCGTAATCTGCACACATCCGGAACGTACCGGGAATGAGACAAGGAGATACACCATGCGCAAGACTCTTATCGCTTTGATGTTTGCTGCCGCCCTGCCGACCGTTGCCATGGCCATGCCTGAAGGCGCAGGTCCAATGGGTGACCACATGGACGGCTCACGCCACGGCGGTCAGATGCACGGCATGCACGGTAAAGGCCCTTACAGCCAGCTGGACCTGAGCCGCGAACAGCGCGAGCAAATCCGCAAGATCATGGGCGAGCAGATGCATGAGCGTCAGCAACTGGTCGACAAGTACCTGGAAAAACTCTCGCCAGCCGATCAGAAAGCCCTGAAAGACGAGATGGAGGCCAAGCACAAGAAAGCCGAAGCCGACGTTCGCGCACTGCTGAAACCGGATCAACAGAAGCAATTCGACGAGATCCAGAAGGAACAAGCGGAGCGTCGCGCCGAATGGGCCGAGTTCAAGGCCTGGAAAGCGCAGCAAGCGCAAAAAGCGCAATAATGCGTTAACCCTGGACCCAACGGCTAAACCCCGTTGGGTCTTTGCCACTCAATTTAATGTGGGAGCGAGCCTGTGTGGCGAGGGGGCTTGCCCCCGTTGGGTCGCGAAGCGGCCCCGGCATTTCAAAGTTAAGCCGCAGGTAACGGGTTTACGACTGCTTCGCAGCCGAACGGGGGCAAGCCCCCTCGCCACATAAGCCCGCTCCCACATGGATTGCGTTTGTTTGAGGATTTTCTGTGCGCTCATTGTTCTGGCGTATCCTGGCCAGCTTCTGGCTGGCCATCGCTCTGGTTGCGGGCCTTTCCATTCTGCTCGGGCACATGCTCAATCAGGATGCGTGGATTCTCAGCCGCCACCCGGGCCTAAACACCCTGGCCGAACAGTGGACGCAAACCTACGAAAGCCAGGGCGAAGACGCTGCCCAGGACATTCTCGAGCAGCGCAAGCGCCAGTATCACATCGACGTTCAGGTGCTCAACGAGGCCGGTGACCCGGTGGTACGCGGCACCTTCCCCCGGCGGGCGGCGGCCTTCGAAGCGAGACAGAACGATAATGATCGACGCCTGCCATGGCGGCGTCTGACCGATGAGTACACCAGCGCCAAGACTGGCGACACCTACCTGCTGATCTACCGCATTCCGCACCCGGAACTGGATGCCTGGCACCGTGAAAGCCTGCTCTGGCCGTTGAGTGCGCTGGGTATCGCGTTGGTGGTGCTGACCCTGTTCAGCCTGCTGGTGACCTTTTCCATCACCCGACCGCTGAGCCGTTTGCGCGGTGCGGTACATGACCTGGGGCAGACGACGTATCAACAGAACAGCCTGGCGCAACTGGCCAACCGCCGCGATGAGTTCGGCGTGCTGGCCAACGACTTCAACCGCATGGGCGCGCGCCTGCAAAGCCTGATCGGCAGCCAGCGGCAATTGCTGCGCGATGTGTCTCACGAATTGCGTTCACCCTTGGCCCGACTGCGCATTGCCTTGGCACTGGCCGAGCGGGCAAATCCTGAGGAGCGGGAAAAACTCTGGCCACGCCTGACTCGTGAATGCGATCGACTGGAAGCGCTGATCAGCGAAATCCTGGTGTTGGCGCGAGTCGATGCCGACAACGCCAGTGCCGAAGAAGTGGATCTCAACGCGCTGCTCAATACCCTGCAAAAAGACGCGCAGCTGGGCTCGCCCGAGCAGAACGTGCGCCTTGAGGCCGAGCCGCAACTGAACCTCAAAGGCTGGCCGACCATGATTGAGCGCGCCGTGGATAACCTGCTGCGCAATGCCCAGCGCTTTAACCCGATCGGGCAACCGATCGAAATGCAGGCGTTGCGTCAGGGCGACAGGATTGTAGTCAGCGTGCGCGATCACGGCCCCGGCGTGGAGTCCGAGCATTTGAATCAGCTGGCTGAACCGTTCTATCGGGCACCGGGACAAACAGCGGCCGGGCACGGCCTGGGGCTGGCCATTGCGCGCCGTGCGGCGGAGCGGCATGGAGGGAGTCTGGTGCTGGCCAATCACCCGGAGGGCGGGTTTATTGCCAGCCTGGAGTTGCCGCTAGTGCCGGGGGCGGTGGTTCAACCCTGAACCCTGTGGGAGCGAGCTTGCTCGCGAAGACGAAGTGTCAGTCGACATCATCGTTGCCTGACACACCGCTTTCGCGAGCAAGCCCGCCCCCACATTAGATCGGCGTCTTCAGGACTTGCCAGGCCAGGCGCTAACAAACTCGGTCAAATCAACCTTCTCCGCCACCCGCGGTTCTTTCTGCGGCGTACCAAGGTAAAGAAACGCAATCACCTCTTCCCCTTCCGCCAACCCCAAGCCTTTAGCCACATGCGCTGAATAAGCCAGCTCACCGGTGCGCCAAACCGCGCCAATGCCTTGCGCATAGGCCGCCAGCAAAATCCCGTGAGCCGCACAGCCTGCCGCCAACAGTTGCTCGGACTTGGGATACTTGTCGTGCTCCTGCAAACGCGCAATCACCACAACCACCAGCGGCGCACGCAACGGGCCGTTGCGCGCCTTGTCCAGCAAGGGCTCGGACACATCACTGTCTTGCAGCTTCGCCGCTTCGGCCAGCAACTCACCCATTTGCTCGCGCGCGGCGCCTTCGACTGTCAGGAAGCGCCAAGGCTGCAAGTGGCCATGGTCTGGCGCGCGCATCGCGGCGGCAAACAACACTTCCCGTTGCTCGGCGGTTGGCGCCGGATCGAGCAGTCGTGGGACGGAAACACGGTTGAGCAAAGCGTCGAGAGCCTGCATCGGCCACCTCCTGTAGAAAATGTCTGGCTATTCTAGCGTCAACTGTCGCGACGGCGTCGGTTTACATGCCCTGCCCCGCAGGTAGAATGGCGCCCTTCTTACTATCAGCCCGAGCGGACTTCATGGCGTTGCCGACCTTACGGATCATTGGTTTCATCATCGGCATCTTCCTGATCACTCTGGCCATCGCCATGGTCGTGCCCATGGCCACGCTGGTGATCTTCGAGCGCACCAGCGACCTGCCGTCGTTCCTCTGGGCGAGCATGATCACCTTCGTCGCCGGCCTCGCTCTGGTGATACCCGGACGCCCCGAGCACATCCATCTGCGCCCGCGAGACATGTACCTGCTGACCGTCAGCAGCTGGCTGGTGGTATGCATCTTCGCCGCCCTGCCGTTCTTGCTGACCCAGCACATCAGCTACACCGACTCGTTCTTCGAAAGCATGTCCGGCATCACCGCCACCGGTGCGACGGTGCTCACTGGCCTGGACAGCATGTCCCCCGGCATCCTCATGTGGCGCTCATTGCTGCACTGGATCGGCGGCATCGGTTTTATCGGCATGGCGGTAGCGATTTTGCCATTGCTGCGCATCGGTGGCATGCGGCTATTTCAGACCGAATCGTCGGACCGTTCCGAAAAAGTCATGCCCCGTTCGCACATGGTGGCGCGTTTGATCGTTGCGGCCTACGTCGGCATCACCATTTTCGGCAGCCTGGCATTCTGGTGGGCCGGGATGAGCCCGTTCGATGCGATCAACCATGCAATGTCGGCGATTTCCACCGGTGGCTTCTCCACCTCCGACCTGTCTTTGGCCAAGTGGCCTGAGCCTGCGGTGCATTGGGTTGCCGTCGTCATCATGATTCTCGGTGCCCTGCCATTCACCCTGTACGTGGCGACGTTGCGCGGTAACCGTCGGGCCTTGATCAAGGATGAACAGGTTCAAGGCCTGCTCGGCATGTTGCTGGTGACCTGGCTGGTGCTCGGCACCTGGTACTGGTGGACCACCCAGTTGCACTGGCTGGAGGCCTTGCGGCATGTGGCGCTGAACGTGACGTCGGTGGTGACCACCACCGGTTTTGCACTGGGGGACTACAGCCTCTGGGGTAACTTCTCACTGATGCTGTTCTTTTATCTGGGGTTTGTCGGCGGCTGCTCGGGGTCGACCGCTGGCGGGATCAAGATATTCCGCTTCCAGGTTGCCTACATTCTGCTCAAGGCCAACCTTAACCAATTGATTCACCCGCGCGCGGTGATCAAGCAGAAATACAACGGCCACCGTCTCGACGAAGAGATCGTGCGCTCGATCCTGACCTTTTCGTTCTTCTTCGCCATCACCATTTGCGTCATCGCACTGCTGCTGTCGCTACTGGGCGTGGACTGGATGACAGCGCTTACCGGCGCGGCCGCCACGGTGTCTGGCGTAGGCCCGGGGCTTGGTGAAACGATTGGTCCGGCGGGTAACTTCGCCAGCCTGCCGGATGCCGCGAAGTGGATTCTGTCGTTCGGCATGCTGCTAGGCCGACTGGAGATCATTACGGTGTTTGTTCTGTGTATCCCGGCATTCTGGCGTCACTAATCGGCATGGGCGCTTCCGTCAGCCGCGTCCGGTATTCGCCGGGGGTGGAATCGAACCAGCGTCGGAAGGCGCGGAAGAAATTGCTCGGATCGGCAAACCCCAGCAGGTAGGCAATTTCCAGCAGGGTCATATTTGGTTGCGCCAGGTATTGCTCGGCCAGTTCACGTCGGGTGTCATCCAGCAACGTCTGAAAACTCGTGCCCTCTTCCTGCAAGCGACGCTGCAAGGTGCGTTGCGACAAATGCAGCGTCTGGGCCACCGCATCGCGCTTGGGCTCGCCCTGAGGCAGCAGACGGCATAACACCTGCCGCGCCTTGTGGGTTACGCGGCTCTCGGAAAACCGCGCCAGGTACTCGCCGGCAAACCGGTCGTGCAGCCGCGCCATGGCCTCGTTGGCGGTGGGCAGCGGTGCCTCCATGTCGGCGCGCTCGAAGATCAAGGCGTCATAAGGCGCGTTGAACAGCAACGGGGCATGGAAGGCTTGTTTATACGGTTCAAGATCAACGGGCTCATCGCCCTGCAGCAAAACCTTGCGCGGCTGGAACGTGCGGCCGGTCAGCCAGCCGCAGAGTGCCAGGGCGCAGGCCATTGATGCTTCGGCACTCTGCCGGGTCGGCGGCAGGTGATCGCCATGGACTGTCAGAATCAGCGCATAACCCTCATCCAGCAATCGAAAACTCAAGTCGGCACTTTCGGCGATGATTCGCTGATAACGCACCAGACGTTGAAAGCCTTCAGCCAGGGTCTGGCTGGACATCAAGGCATAACCGGCGACATGGAAGGACGCCGGTCGCACCACCTTGCCCATGTTCAGGCCGATCGCCGGGTTGCCGGACAGTTCGACCGCGCGCTGCCAGAGTCGCGTCATGGAATCTTGCGGGAAGCGCGCATCCGGGTCATCCAGTGCCGCATAGTCGAGCCCTAGTTGCTTGAACAGAACCCGGCAATCCAGGCCGTCCATTTCCAGTGCCTTGACAATCCCCATCGCCCAGCTTGCAGAAGTCGTTCGTTCGCTCATGGCGTTTACTACGTGATGGCCGCATGCCACGACCCAATACCCAAGGATACTAAAGTGGCGCCTATTGTCACTGGCTGATACCAATGATCACTCTAGACTTAAATAAGCTACCCGCAGAACAACTTGTCGCATGCACAGTAACCACAGAGATCGCCGTCGTGGAAAACATCAAACGTTTCAACAGCTTCGCTGAGTTTTACCCGTATTACCTCGGCGAACACCGCAACAGCACTTGCCGACGATTGCACTTTGTCGGCACCTCCCTGGTTATTTTCATTCTGGCGCTGACCATCGGCAACGGCGCGTGGTGGATGTTGCTGGCCCTGCCGCTGGCCGGTTACAGCTTCGCCTGGGTCGGGCATTTCTTCTTCGAGAAGAATCGCCCTGCCACCTTTCAGCATCCTCTTTACAGCCTGCTCGGCGACTTCGTCATGTACCGCGACATGATTCTGGGTCGCGTGGCGTTCTAGGCTCCATTGGCCACAAAAGCGCCTTGAGCAGCCAATGCAGCCTTGGATCCAAGTCCTACACTCAATACATCCCTTTCGATCAGAACAAGAGGATAGCCGATGAATGCCCATGCCCGTTTTACCCATATGCAGGACGGCACGCAGGAAGACTGGGCGATCATCGCCGCAGATTTCAGCGCCTATGCCCGGCAATTGCCCAAACGGATCGTGGCGCACCTGAAGTTACTGGAGGGGGATTTCGGCGGTTTCCCGGTGGATCGTCTGACCCACTCCCTGCAAACCGCCAGCCGCGCCTGGCGCGATGGTCGCGACGAAGAATACGTGGTCTGCGCCCTGCTCCATGACATCGGCGACACGCTGGGCTCCTACAATCACCCGGACATCGCCGCGGCGATCCTCAAGCCGTTCGTCAGCGCCGAGAACCTGTGGATGATGGAGAAGCACGGGATTTTCCAGGGCTATTACTTCTTTCATCACCTGGGCTTGGACCGGCATTTGCGCGAGCAATTCAGCGGTCATCCGCAGTATCAGGCGACCATCGAATTTTGCGCCCGGTACGATGCGGCGGCGTTTGATCCGGCGTACGACACGCTGCCGCTGAGCTTCTTCGAACCGATGGTGGAGCGCCTGTTTGTGCAGCCGAAGAATTCGATTTACAAGGCGGCGATGGAAGAACACACGCCAGCCTGATAGGTCTCAGGAGACCGCTTCGCGGTCCATCGCGGGCAAGCCCGCTCCCACAGTTTTTTGCAGTGTTCAAAAAAGTTGTGCACAGCCACAACCCTGTGGGAGCGGCAAGCCCGCGATGAGGTCGGCCAATACACCCGATTTTTAAGCCGGCTCCGCGACCTTCACCGCCTTCAACTCGGCCTCTCGCGCCTGGGCATCGGCCAATCGATACAGCTCGATCGACCCATCCCAATGCTCAATCAGCGCCGTGCACGACTCCACCCAATCCCCGCAATTAAGGTAATCCACCCCACCGACCTTGCGAATCTCGGCATGGTGAATGTGCCCGCACACCACCCCGTGCAACTCGCGTTTGACGCATTCGTGGGCGATGGCTTCTTCAAAATCGCTGATGAAACTGACGGCGGTCTTTACCTTGTGCTTGAGGTACGCCGACAGCGACCAGTAGCCGTAGCCATAGCGGGCACGCCAATGGTTGAGCCAGCGGTTGAGCGTCAGGGTGAATTCGTAGGCCGAGTCGCCGAGAAACGCCAGCCAGCGGTGGTAACGGGTGATCACGTCGAACTGGTCGCCATGAATCACCAACAGATGACGGCCATCGGCGGTCACGTGCACGGCTTCGTCCACCAACTGGATATTGCCCAAAATCAGCTTCGAATAACGGCGCAGGAATTCGTCATGGTTGCCGGTGACGTAGATCACTTCCGTGCCGCGTTTGCTCATGGTCAGCAGGCGACGAATCACATTGGTGTGCGCTTGGGGCCAATACATGCCACTGCGCAGTTTCCAGCCGTCGATGATGTCGCCGACCAGGTAAATCTTGTCGGTGTGGTAGCCCTTGAGAAACTGCGACAGGTGTTCGGCCTGGCAGTCCCGGGTGCCCAAATGCACATCGGAAATCCACAAGGTCCGCACACGTTGCTTACGGCTGGGTTTGGCGAGCTCGGCGCTGGTCATGGGCAACCTCTGCGATATTTTTTGCGAGCTTGCGCCGGCGCCGTTAACAGTCAGTGACACAAACAAGTCAGTGTTGTGACAGTGAGTCCGCGAGTGCCGGTGTAGACTGGCGACCTGTCCCCGGGAGACCTGCGATGAGACCGATCCTCACCCTCCGCCAATACACCCACGATCTGATCGTCCACAGTCACGACCACGCACAACTGGTGTTCGGGCTGTCAGGCGCGCTGGATTTCGAGGTCGAGGGGCGTGGCAGTCAGGTGGTTCAGCAGAGTTTCGTGGTGGTGCCGTCGGGGGCGCATCATGCCTGCGACAGCGCCCATGGCAGTCGTTGCCTGGTGCTGGATGTGCCGAGCGATCAGTGGGTCTCGCAGTCCCTTGGCGATCACGCCGAAGCCAGCCGCCGCTTGCTCGACAATGCCGGGCGCCTGTCGCTGGACGCCGGGCAAAGCCAACTGGTGAGTTGGCTGGCGGGCAGCCAGATCAGCGATCCGCTGATCGCCCAGCAAGGCGCGGTGCTGTTGCTGGCCAGCCTGAACAACGCCAAACCCGACAGCGTGGGCGGCCGGCGTCTGCCTTATGCGGCGTTGAATGCGCACATCGATCAATACGCGGCCTATCCACTGCAAGTCGCCGATCTGGCGCGCATTGCCGGCCTGTCCAGCGCTCGGTTGCACGCACGGTTCGTGGCGGAATGCGGGCAAACGCCGATGGACTACATTCGCAGTCGTCGGCTGCACATTGCCGTGGGCCTGTTGC
This sequence comes from Pseudomonas sp. PME37.24/025, assembly GCF_055556615.1. Lineage (NCBI taxonomy): Bacteria > Pseudomonadati > Pseudomonadota > Gammaproteobacteria > Pseudomonadales > Pseudomonadaceae > Pseudomonas > Pseudomonas sp. PME37.24/025. The sequence continues at coordinate 279,234 of NZ_JBVHNK010000009.1, read as the reverse complement.
GCGATTCAGCGTTGCCCATTGGCGAGATCGCCTGTCGGGTCGGCTACAGCTCCCAGAGTGCATTCGCCGCTGCGGTGTTGCGTGAGTTCGGTGCCTCACCCGGAAAAATGCGGCGCGAGGCTGGCGACAAATGACGCGAGTCTGACGACAGACACAACCGGCTCAGCACGATTCAATGCAGGAGCTGCCGAAGGCTGCGATCTGTTGATCTTGTTTTTGGAGATCCAGATCAACAGATCGCAACCTTCGGCAGCTCCTACAGGGGTCGACGGTTGTCGGCCGGATTCGATACGTTTATCAAGGATTGCAATGACTCCCCGTACCGCCCTTGGCGCTCTGCATATCGGTGCATTGATGTTCGGTCTGACTGGCGTATTCGGCAAACTCGCCGCCGCCTCGCCAGCCATCATCGTGTTCGGCCGTGCTGCGTTTGCCGTCCTCGCCCTGACGTTTTTCGCACGGTTCGCCAGCAATACCCGTTGGCAGAAACTCGATGCAGTGGACCTGCGCCGCCTGCTGCTCAGCGGCTTGCTGCTGACCGGGCACTGGGTGAGTTTCTTCATCGCGGTGAAGGTGGCCGGGGTGGCGATTGCGACCCTGGGCTTTGCCAGTTTCCCGGCGTTTACCGTAATCCTCGAAGGGCTGATCTTCCGCGAGCGCATCCGCGCCAATGAAATCCTGCTGGTGGTGCTGGTCAGTATTGGATTGGTACTGGTCACGCCGGATTTCGATCTGGCCAGTGGCGCCACCATTGGCCTGTTATGGGCAGTGGCTTCCGGCTTGCTGTTCGCCCTGCTGTCCCTGACCAACCGCGCCAGCTCCGGACGAGTCCCGCCGGTGCAGGCTGCTCTGTGTCAGAACGTGGTGGTTGCGATCTGCCTGCTGCCGGTGGCGGTGCCGCAGTTGAGCGAAGTGCGCGCCATCGACTGGCTGTGGATCGGCCTGCTCGGGGTGTTCTGCACCGGCGTCGCCCACAGCCTGTTCGTCGCCAGCCTGGCGGTGATCAAGGCTCGGACCGCCGCCGTGGTATTCGCGATGGAACCGATTTACGGCATCACCGTTGCCTGGCTACTGTTCAATGAAAACCCGACACTGCGCATGCTGATCGGCGGCGCACTGATCATCGTGGCTATCGTGGTCTCGAGCCGGTTGTCCGGCAGTTCAAGCAAGAACGCTGTAGCGACACAAGCCCCGTCTCACTGAGTGCGGTCGTTGTGGCCCAGGTCGCGGTCCGGATCGATCTGATCGCGGACCCGCTGCTTGAGCACCTTGGCCTCGGGAAAACCGCCATCGGCCTTGCGCTCCCAGAGCTGCACATCGTCACAGAAAATGTGAAAAACCCCGCCGGTTCCGGGCACCAGGGACACTTTTCCCAGGTCATCGCCGAAGGTACTGAGCAGTTCCTGGGCCAGCCAGGCGGCGCGCAACAGCCATTGGCATTGCGTGCAGTAGGTGATGACGATTTCCGGTTTACGTGCGGTCATGATTGGCAAAACTCCTGTGCCAGAGGGCCTCGCTATAATAGCCGCCTTTATCGCTCGCCCCGAGATCCATGATGCGCCGTTTGCTGTCCTGCCTGTTGCTGTGCCTCTTCCCCTTGATCGTGCAAGCCGTCGATGCCCCGCGACCAAAAATCGGTCTGGTGCTGTCCGGTGGTGCCGCCCGTGGCTTGGCTCACATTGGTGTGCTCAAGGCACTGGAAGAACAAGGCATCAAGATCGATGCGATTGCCGGCACCAGCATGGGCGCGGTGGTCGGCGGCCTGTATGCCTCGGGCTACAAGATCGATGAACTGGAAAAACTCGCCCTGAGCATCGACTGGCAGCAGGCGCTGTCCGACGCCCCGCCTCGGGAAGACGTACCGTTTCGACGCAAACAGGACGACCGGGATTTCCTCGTCAAACAGAAACTCAGTTTCCGTGACGACGGCAGCCTTGGCCTGCCACTTGGCGTGATTCAAGGCCAGAACCTGGCACTATTGCTGGAAAGCTTGCTGGCTCATGCCAGCGATACCCGCGATTTCGACAAACTGCCGATTCCGTTCCGGGCGGTAGCGACCGACATCGCCAGCGGCGAAAAAGTGGTGTTCCGCAAGGGCCACCTGCCTAAGGTAATTCGTGCCAGCATGTCGATCCCGGCGGTGTTCGCGCCGGTCGAGCTCAACGGCCGCTTGCTGGTGGACGGTGGCATGACCGACAACATCCCGCTGGATGTGGCGCGGGAGATGGGCGTCGACATCGCCATCGTGGTCGACATCGGCACGCCGCTGCGCAATCGCAAGCAACTGACCACGGTGGTCGATGTGTTGAACCAGTCAATCACCCTGATGACCCGACGCAATTCCGAAGAACAACTGGCCGCCCTGCACAAAGACGACGTATTGATCCAGCCACCGCTGGCGAGTTTCGGGGTTACCGATTTTGGTAAAGCCCAGGAAATGATCGACGCCGGCTACCGTGCAACCAGAATTCTCGACGCGCGTCTGGCGCGGCTCAAACCTGCACAACCACTGGACGCCGAACTGACCGCCGCCCGGGCGCCGAGCCAACGCACGCCGATCATTACTGCGATCAAAGTGGAAAACGACTCGAAGGTTGGCGACGACGTAATTCGTTACTACATTCGCCAGCACATCGGTGAACCGCTGGACCTTGGCCGTCTGCAAACTGACATGGGCACGTTGTACGGCCTCGATTACTTCGAGCAGGTGCAATACCGCGTGGTCCATAAGGGCGCCGATCACACTCTGGTGATCAGTGCCCGCGGCAAACGCAGCGGCACCGATTACTTGCGGGTGGGTTTGAACCTGTCGGACGACATGCGCGGCGACAGTGCTTTCAACCTGGGCGCCAGTTACCGGATCAACGGCATCAATCGCCTCGGTGCCGAATGGCTGACCCGGGCACAGCTCGGTGACAAGCAGGAACTTTACACTGAGTTCTATCAACCGCTGGATGTCGGCTCGCGCTACTTCATCGCGCCTTATGCGGCATTCGAAGCGCAGAACGTCGAAGCGATTCTGGACAACGATCCGATCGCCCAATACCGCGTCGAACGCTATGGTTTGGGCCTGAACATCGGCCGGCAAATCGGCCATAGCGGCGAAGTGCGCTTTGGTGTCGGTGAAGCCTGGGGCAAGGCTGACGTGCGCATCGGTGATCAGGATTTGCCGAGTGAAAACTTCAACGAGGGTTTCTATGAGCTGAAGTACTCGTTCGACTCGCTGGACAACGTCTACTTCCCTCATGAAGGCCAGGATATCGGCCTGTCGTTACGCCAGTTCGAACCGGGCTTGGGTTCGGACAAACGCTATCGCCAATGGGAGTTCAAACTGGACAAGGCCCTGAGCAGCGGCCCGGACACCTTCATCCTCGGCGGGCGCTACGGACGCACACTGGATGAGGCCAACGTGGTCACTTCCAGTTTCCTGCTCGGCGGCGCGCGACAGTTGTCGGGCTTTCGCGAGGATGCGATCTCCGGGCAGAACGTCAGCCTGATGCGCGGTGTTTACTACCGCCGCCTGACGCCGCGCTCGTACCTGCCACTGGACTTCCCGCTGTACATCGGCGGCTCGCTGGAACGCGGCCGGGCGTGGAACAACGACAATGAATTCGACAGCGGCTACATCAATGCAGCCAGTATGTTCATCGGTTTCGACACGCCGCTGGGACCGCTGAACTTCAGTTACGGCATCAACGATGCGGACGAACAGGCGGTTTATCTGAACCTGGGGCAGACGTTCTAAAGCGAACACCCTCTACAGGTATCCTCCCACATTAGATCTCCAAGACTTTCCTATCGGATACCGGCCAACAGAGTCCGGGCCGTTTCCTTGAGCGGTTCGTCGCCTTCCTTGAGTAGCTCGTTAAGCAGCTCGATGGCGCTGTCCAGATCGCCGTCGTCGATGCAGGTCTGGGCCTGTTCGAGTTTTCCCGCGCTGCCCGGCCCGGCCGGTTCAAGATCGATCAATTCAGCATTCAGCGGCTCAAGCTCCAGCGGCTGGCCAGGATCGCTGAATTCGTTGAGAAAGGCCTCGTCCAGAGATTGAGCATCAGGTTCGGCGATCCATTCAAGCTCGGGCTCGTCCAGCGTCGGCTCCTCGGGCATTTCGAAGACATCGGGCAATACATGCAGGTTCGAGGTGAACCCGGGGTCGTTTGTTGCCTGCTCTGGCTCATTCGACGGTTTAGCGCTGGATGATGAGTTTTCGAAGGGGCTGATCAGATCCCAGTTCGAATCCATCGACAGGTCATCGAGGTTCAACTGGAACTCATCGCTCGGTGCCGCTTCAGGGATTACAGGCGCGGGCGGCGCTACTGCCACAGCGACAACCAACGGTGCGGCACTGATCAGTTTCGGATGGCGGGCGCGGATGTCCTGAAGTTGCTCTGCATCGAACCCTGCGTCTCGCAGGCTGCTTTCCTGCGCGTCATAAGCTTGCACGTCGCCCTGTTTACCGAGGACTTCCAACAGTTGCACGGCCAGATCGGTGCGCAGGGGTTCCCTGACCAACGCATCTCGCAACAAACCGGCTGCCTCGGACAAACGGCCATACGCCAGGTAGATACCAACCCCTTCCAGCACGTCGCCTGCGGGAGTCTCTTCGGCCGATCCGGCTACCGGTTGCGGCTGGGACGCCGGACTGGCCGGTTCTGTTGCACGGCTGAGCACCGATTCATGACGGGACGGCAGCACGGGTAACGGTTCGGGCTGGACCTGAGCCTGAACCTGCTGTCGTTGATGGCGAATGAATACACCGAGCAACGCCAACGCCACCACTGCCAGCAACCCGATGATCAGTGGCCATTGGGTGGTCTCGGGCGTCTCGACAATTGCCAAGGCCGGTGGCGTCACCTCAGGCGCAACCGGCGGCACCGATGCCTGTTTGATTTCCGCCAATTGGGTTTGCAGCTCGATCACCTGCTTTTTCTGGCCGGCGATCTGCTCATCCTGAGCCTGAAGCTTCGCATTGAGTTCATCGATAGTCTTTTGCAACTGCTGGTTTTGCAGCACGCTGGCGGCCAGTTGTTCGGCAACAGCATCATTCGCAGGCGCGGCAGCTGGTTTATCGACATCAGGCTTGGGCGCCGCCCCCTTCGCAGCAGGTGGCGGTGCAACAGCCGGTTCGACGGACGGGAACGCGGAAGACTGAGGGCGCGGCTCGGGCTCGTCGCTGATGGGAACAATTCCCGGCGAACCCGGCGGATCGATCAGCACTGTGTACTCGTGCAGCAAACGCCCGTTGGGCTGATTAAGCTGCACCAGAAAATTCAGGAAGGGTTCCTTGACCGGTTTGCTGGAAGTCACCCGGATCAGGCTGCGGTTGCCCCGTAGGATCGGTGTGAACTTCAGATCGTTGAGAAAGAACAACCGCTCGACGCCGGCGCGACTGAACTCGTCCGCCGTCGCCAGGCTGACCGATAGCTCGCCCTCCTCCAGGCCACCGGCGTCCACCAGCGCGATGTCGGCATTGAAAGGCTGATTCAACGCCGAATGCTGGGTAATCTCACCCAAGCCTAGCGCCGGGGCCAATGCCGAGTAAGTGACGGCACCACCGACCAGCAGCAGCCTGGTGCAACACCGCAATACAACGTGCCAACTCTCGAGCATGAGCATCCCTTAGATAACCAGAACCAACCTGTACGTGTTCGCACATCCGGTACGAACACGATATTGCCTAGTAGTTCTTTATAGTCCGCCCAACGGGGTATCTCAAAAATCCGGCGCGTGGTTGTGCCTCAAGATTTTTCCAGGTTGGCCAGAATATGCCCATGGACTCGCATACAGACCTTTAAATCCGCCTCATCGACGCCTTCGAACAGTTCGTGGCGCAATTGAGTGGCGATGGTTTCAATTTGTTCGATCAAGGGCCGGGCCGGGGCACACAGGACGATTTTTTTCGCCCGACGGTCTTCCAGCACGGATTGGCGTTGCACCAGGCCCTGACTTTCCAGGCTGTCGAGCAGTCGAGCCAGGGTGGGCCCTTCGACGCCAACGCTCTGCGCCAGTTCTCGCTGGGTGGGAGCATCATCGAATCGCGCCAGGTGCAGCAGCACCAGCCAGCGCGCCTGGGACAGGCCCAGGCCAGCCAGTCGGCGGTCCAGTTCGGCACGCCAGCCCCGAGACATCTGGGCCAATTGCATGCCAAAGCGGTGTTGATCGGTTAACGGCATAAAACACTCATGATTAGACTGAAATAGAGAAAAACTAATTATTAGTCAGCTAAGCATGACCTTTGGCTATAGGCAAGGCTTGCTCTGTACTGAATCGTTACATCTGTGCCGCAGGTCACTCAGACTTCGAATTCCGACTGCAGAGCGGCACGAACGCAATACAAAACACCTTCAGGAACTCTCCCTGCGAACAGCGCGGCAATTTCTGACACCGGCGGCAGTTCGCCTTCGCCGTCGAGGAACGCATCCTGGACTTCGCCCATCAACTCTTCCGGCAGGTCCAGCGCCTGCTCAAGCGACAACTGCTGCTTGCCGATCGCCTCGGCGAGCATCGCGTAGACGTTCTTTTCCGAGCATTGCAGCTGACCGGCGATCTGCAGTGGTGTCATGCCGGCCCGGGCCAGTGTGATCAACTCGTGGCGCACGTCGGCCACGACTTTCGGCGCCTCGACCTGACCGCCGAGCACTTCGAGGAAGGCCTCGCCGTAACGCTCCAGTTTTCGCGCACCAACGCCGCTGACCGTGGCCATTTCCGCCAGCGAGGTCGGCTGGCTGCGGAGCATTTCCAGCAGTGTCGAGTCGGGGAAGATGACGTATGGCGGCACGCCATGCTCTTCGGCCAGTTTGCGACGCAGGGCACGCAAGGCTTCCCACTGTTCGCGTTCTTCGCCGCGAACCAATTGGCTGGCCTGGCTCTTGCTGCTTTTGGCGGTGGTTTGCGGCTTGAGGTCGCGGCGCAGTTCCAGGGTCACTTCGCCCTTGAGCAGCGGCCGACAGGTGTCACTCAGGCGCAGCCCGCCGTAGCCTTCGAGGTCGATGTCCGCCAGACCACGGGCAACAAGCTGTCGGAACAAGGAGCGCCATTCGCTCTCCCCCATCGCTTTGCCTACGCCGAATACCGACAAATGCTGATGACCGAAGCTGCGGACCTTTTCGTTGTCCTTGCCCAGCAACACGTCGACCAAATGACCGACGCCATAACGCTGACCGGTGCGGTAGATCGCCGACAGCGCCTGACGGGCCGGCTCGGTGGCGTCCCAGGTCTGTACACCGTCGACGCAGTTGTCGCAGTGGCCGCAGGGTTCGGGCATGTCTTCGTCGAAGTACGCGAGCAGCGTCTGGCGACGGCAGCGGGTTTCTTCGCAAAGCGAGAGCATGGCGTCGAGCTTGTGCTGCTCCAGACGCTTATGGCGCTCGTCGCCTTCGGAGTTTTGCAGCATCTGCTTGAGCATCACCACGTCTTGCAGGCCGTACGCCATCCAGGCATCCGCCGGCAGGCCATCACGACCGCCGCGACCGGTTTCCTGATAGTAGGCCTCAAGGGACTTCGGCAAATCGAGGTGCGCGACAAAACGTACGTTAGGCTTATCGATGCCCATGCCGAACGCCACGGTGGCGACCATGATCAGGCCTTCCTCATTGAGAAAACGCTTCTGGTGTTGGGCCCGCGTGTCGTTGGGCAGACCGGCGTGGTACGGCAGCGCCGGGAAGCCTTGCTCGCTGAGGAACACCGCTACTTCATCAACCTTCTTGCGCGACAGGCAGTAAACGATACCGGCATCGCTGCGCCGCTCGGCGAGGAACGCCAGCAACTGCTTGCGCGGCTGCTCCTTGGGCACGATGCGATAGAAAATATTGGGGCGGTCGAAACTCGAGAGGAAGCGCTCGGCATCCTGCAGATGCAGACGATCGACGATTTCTTCGCGGGTGCGCTTGTCGGCGGTGGCAGTCAGGGCAATACGCGGGACGTTGGGGAACAGTTCCGCCAACTGGCCCAGTTGCAGGTATTCCCGACGGAAGTCGTGTCCCCATTGGGACACGCAATGCGCTTCGTCGATGGCGAACAGGGCGATTTCAAGGCTTTGCAAGAACGCCAGCATGCGCGGCTGAACCAGGCGCTCGGGCGCCAGGTAGAGTATTTTCACCTCGCCGCGCTTGATCCGCGCCGCCAGATCACGCTGTTGCTCAGCGCTCAACGTGGAGTTCAACGCCGCCGCGGCGACGCCCAGCTCTTCTAGGGTGGCGACCTGATCGTCCATCAGCGCGATCAGCGGCGACACCACCACCGCCAACCCCTCGCGCAGCAGTGCCGGCACCTGGAAGCACAAGGACTTGCCGCCACCGGTAGGCATCAGCACCAAGGCGTCGCCGCCACTGGCCACGCGCTCAATGATTGCACCCTGACGGCCACGGAAACTGTCGTAGCCGAAGATGTCCTTGAGGACGCGTTGAGCCTGTTCGAGCATAAAAACTCCAAAAATCACCGAAACATCCCTGCAAGGCTGGTTCAGAATCACCAAAGCTGCACCGACAAATCGTAAGTGCGCATTGCATGACGCTGCACATTTCAGCCGTGACGCCAGCAGGGCATCACAAAACGCGCGAGTATACCCGACGCCTGTCCGGCAAAGGGCGCCGCTGAGAAGAGGAACGCAATGCAATCCCTGTGGGAGCGGGCGTGCCCGCGATGGCGGCGTGTCAGGCGAAAAATGTATTGGAAGTACCGGCCTCATCGCGGGCAAGTCGAATCGTCGCACCGCCGCTCCCACAGGGATTGGGCCAGACTGGCGGTATCGATAACCACAGAATTCCCCCGCAAGGCTGCAAATACACCGCGCGGCTGGCCTGAGCGCTCAAGAAGGCCTAGAATTCCCGCATCGTATATTCCCCAAGGTAGCCCTTTAATGTCCTTCGCTGAGCAACTAACCCGCCTGCAAGTCTTCCTCGACGCCGACGAGCTGCATGACGAGGCGCTGGACTACGTGGCCGCCCACGGCTACCTAACTGCGCTGTCGATCTGTTCCGAGAGCGTTCCCGACCGTGAATGGATCGACGCACTCTTCGCCGAAGAGCCGCATTACGCCGACGACACCGAGCGTGAAGCGATCGAATCCACCCTGCTGCTGCTCAAGGCGCACATCGCCCGCCAACTGGCGGCCGACGAAGAGTTCGAGCTGCCGTGCGACCTGGACCTGGGCGAAGAGCCGGACGATTCTGACCTGCGCGGCTGGTGCATCGGTTTCATGGAAGGCGTATTCCTGCGCGAAGCGGCCTGGTTCGAAACCGCCGAAGACGAAGTCAGCGAAATGCTGCTGCCGATCATGGTCGGTTCCGGTCTGTTCGACGAACAGCCAGAGTTCGAAGACATCGCCAAAGACGCCAACCTGATGGACGACATGATCGTGCAGATCCCGGAAGCCCTGACCGCGCTGTACCTGCTGTGTCAGGCGCCAGACGAAAAACCGGCGATTCTCAAGCCACGTCACCACTAAGGTTTTGCCTATGGACAACCCCATAGGCAACCGCTCCCTGATGTTGCGCTACGTGCTGCTGGCCATCGGCTGGCTGAGCGTAGCGCTGGGGGTGATCGGGATTTTCCTGCCGGTGCTGCCCACCACACCGTTCCTGTTGCTGGCGGCCGCCTGTTTCGCCCGCAGCTCGCCGCGTTTCTATCAGTGGCTGGTTGAACATCCACGGCTTGGGCCATGGGTTCGCGACTACCTGAGCGGCAATGGCATTCCGCTCAAGGGCAAGGTCTACGCCATCGGATTGATGTGGGCGAGCATCCTGCTTTCCTGCTACCTGGTGCCCCTGCCGTGGGCGCGAGGGTTCATGCTGACCAGTGCAGTGCTGGTGACGGTTTATATCCTCAAGCAGAAAACCCTGCGTAAACCCTGATCCCATCTGTGGCCCGGGGTCTTTTGTGGCGAGGGAGCTTGCTCCCGTTGGGTTGCGAAGCGACCCCAAAACCAGCCACCCAACTTTTCCTGACTCACCGCACTGACTGGTTTTGCGACTGCTGCGCAGCCGAGCGGGAGCAAGCTCCCTCGCCACAGAAAGCAACCCGCCGCCGTCCATTCGTCCGACGACCTGCCCTCCCTCGCCGAAAACACCGCCTAGACTTCAGACATCTGCACCCGAGCAGCCAGACATGTCCCGCAGTCCGCGTAGTCCAGGATGGTCAACGCTCCGACTTCGGTTCGGCGGATGGCTGCTGCTGACGAGTTTTCTGCTGGCAGGGTTGGGCAGTGTCTGGGCTGACTGGGACTTTGCGCAGATTCTGCAAACGGCCGAAAAACGCTACGGCCCCCTTGGCCTGGCCCGGGGACGGATCGAGGCCTGGAGTCAAATGCTGCAAAGCGAACGCAAGCAGCCTGAGCGCGAACAACTGAGCGCGGTCAATCGCTTCTTCAATCAGCAACTGAGCTTTCAGGACGACACGCGTATCTGGCGTCAGACCGATTACTGGGCCACGCCCGTCGAATCCTTGATCAAGGGTGCCGCCGACTGCGAGGACTACGCCCTGGCAAAATATTTCAGCCTACGTCACCTCGGGATTCCCAGCGAGAAACTACGTATCACCTACGTCAAGGCCCTGACCCAGAACCAGGCGCACATGGTGTTGACCTTCTACGCCAGCCCCACGGCCGAGCCGCTGGTGCTGGACAACCTGATCGACGAAATCCGTCCCGCCTCCCAACGCAAAGATCTGCTACCGGTGTACGCCTTCAACGCCGAAGGCCTGTACTTGCCGGGAGCCAATGGTGGCAAACGCAGCAGCGACTCGAAAAAATTGTCGCGTTGGCAAGACGTGTTGAAAAAGATGCAGTTTGAAGGGTTCGCCGTGGGCGAAGGCTAGCCGCTATTGCAAGGAGCGTTTTATGTCACTGCGCAAACAGTTGTTTCTCGCCATTTGCCTGTTCTTGCTGGTGGCCTTCGGCGGCAGTTTTTTTGTCAGCCTGGAAAGCTCTCGCGAACAGATGCTCAGCCAGTTGCGCTCCCACGCTCAGGACGCCGCCACGGCGCTGGGCCTGTCATTGACAGCGCAGATCGACGACCCGGCGATGATCGAGTTGATGGTCAGCTCGATTTTCGACAGTGGTTATTTCAGCAGCATTCGGGTCGTCAGTATTGTGGATGAACGAGTGTTGGTGGAACGCAGCGCACCGCCGCAAATCGAGGGTGTTCCCGGCTGGTTCATCAGCCTGGTTAACCTGCGCCCACAGGGTGGCGATGCACTGATCATGCGTGGTTGGGAGCAAGCGGCGCGGGTCGAAGTGTTGAGCAATCCGCAATTTGCCTTGGCCAAACTCTGGGACAGTACCCTCGGCAGCCTGATCTGGTTGCTGATTTGCGGACTGCTCAGCGCTGTGTTTGGTGGCTGGCTGTTGCGCCGGCAATTGCGCCCGCTCGACAACATGGTCAAACAGGCTGAAGCCATCAGCAAACGCGAGTTTCGCAGTTTGCCGAAACTGCCGCGCACACCGGAACTCAAACGCGTGGTGCTGGCCATGAACCAAATGGTCGAGAAGCTCAAGGCGTTGTTCGCCGAAGAGGCCGCGCGCAGCGATAAACTGCGCTCCGAATCTTATCAGGACAGTCTTACAGGCCTGGCCAACCGGCGCTTGCTGGATGAACAACTGGCCGACCATTTGCTGGTCTCCGAACAAAGCAGCGACGGCCACTTGCTGATGTTACGGATCAACGACCTGATCGGGCTCAACCAGCGCCTGGGTGGCCAGCGCACCGATGCCTTGATTAGCACGGTCGGCGAACTGCTCAAGCGCCTGACGCAACCACCGGAACGTCGCACCTGGCTCGCGGCGCGCAATCGAGGTGGAGAATTCAGCCTGCTGACACCGGGCCTGAGCAGCACAGATGCCGCACGCCTCGCCTCCGAAATCAGCGCCACCCTGGAAAACCTGCGCCTGACCGGCGCCAGCGACTGCATGCCCGTGGCACATCTGGGCGTGGTCGCCTATCACCCCGGCGAGCCGGCGAACGGCGTGCTGCTGCGCCTCGATCAAGCGCTGACCCAGGCCCGGCAACACCCCGAGCGGCCATGGATACACATGACCCATTCCGATACCGAGCCGAACCAGTCCCAACACGACTGGCGCAGCTGGATCGACGACGCGCTGACCGAGGGCAAGATGCAGCTGTATTTTCAACCGGTGGTGCAGTGCGCCGATACCAGCCAGGTGTTGCATCACAAAGTCCTCGCGCGCCTGCTCGACCCGCAAGGCGAGGCGATTGCCGCCGGGCATTTCCTGCCGTGGATCGAGCGCCTTGGCTGGTCGGCACGATTCGATCTGGTGATGCTCGAAACCACTCTCGAATATCTGGCTGCCAACCGTTGGCCACTCGCGTTGAGCCTCTCCGGCAGCACCCTGCGCGATCAAGCGCAGCTGCAACAAATTCTCGATCTGCTGGAATCACTGCCGGAACTCGCGCCACTGCTGACCCTGGAAATCGACGAACGCCAACTGCCGCCCCCCGAAGAACTGCAACGTCTGAGTCACAGTCTGCTCAACACCGGTTATCGCATCGGACTGCAGCACTTCGGCGGCAGCTTCAGCCAGATCGGTAACCTGACGCAGTTGGGGCTGGCTTACCTGAAAATCGACGGAGCCTACATTCGGGGTATCGATGAACAGACTGATAAACGACTGTTCATCGAGGCGATTTTCCGGGCGACCAACAGCATTGATTTGCCGTTGATTGCCGAGATGGTAGAGACGCAGGGGGAGCTGGAAGCGATTCGGGAGTTGGGGTTGTTTGGGGTGATGGGAAGACTGATTGGGCCGCCGGAGCCGATGTGAGTCGCAAGGCCCGCACGATCAGACACACCGCGTCATCGTTCATCGCGAGCAAGCTTCGCTCCCACAGGTGTTCGGTGTCGGAGCCTCAGGGCCGGCGATCCTCGACCCGAGCCTGACTCTTGCTCCAATCGGTCAACAAGCTGTAAGCCACGGCCAACAACGTCGGGCCGATGAACAGACCGATAAACCCAAATGCAATCAACCCACCAAACACCCCAAGCAACACAATCACCAACGGCAAGTTCCCGCCCCGACTGATCAGGTACGGCTTAAGTACGTTATCGACCCCGCTGATGATGAACATACCCCAGATCCCGAGGAATACCGCCATCCCATACTCGCCCTTCCAGGCCAACCACGCCGTGGCAGGAATCCACACCAGCGGCGGCCCCATAGGAATCAGGCTCAGCAAAAACGTCACAATCCCCAGCACCAGCGCTCCAGGCACGCCGGCAATCAGGAAGCCGATCAACGCCAACACGGCCTGAGCCGCCGCAGTGCCGATCACCCCGTTGACCACGCGCTGCACGGTGCCCGCCACCAATTCGATGTAATAGCCGGCGCGGTCACCGATCAGCCGTTCCAGCAACCCATGGACAAACACCGCCAACCGCGGCCCGTCCCGGTAGAAAAAGAACACAAAGACAATACTCAGCGTCAGCTCGAGGATGCCGCCGCCGATCTGTGCACTGCGCGCCAGCAACCAGTTACCGACTTGCCCCAGATAAGGCTTGATCGCCAGCATCATCGCCGCGCCTTGCTGATCGATGCTGTTCCAGATAGCCACCAACCGCTCGCCGACCAAGGGAATACTGCCCAGCCAGGTCGGCGCTTCAGGCAGACCGTCGACTTGCACATCCTTGATGAACGCCGTGGCATCGCGTACATGGTCCGCCAGGTTGAAACCCAGCCACACCAGCGGTGCTGCCACCAGCAGCATCCAGCCCAGCGTCAGCAACAGCGCCGCCAGGGATTCACGGCCATTGAGCCAACGGGTCAACAAACGCATCAGCGGCCAACTGGCAAACGCCAGCACCGCGCCCCAGAACAGCGCCGACCAGAACGGCGCCATCACCCAGAGGCTCGCGCCAAACAGCACCAGGAGCAGAATCTGCACCAACAGCCGATCGTTATTGGGCATGTAATGTCTCGAAAAAGTCAGTCAGCAAAGAGTAGGCGAACGCGCGAAGCGCGCTCGCCCAATGAAGCTTATCGCAACAGCTCAAAGTGCAGGCCAGAGCCTTCGACGTTGCCGGTTTCCATCCGTGCCGACCGTACACCCTGGCCGATCAGCGCCTGGCGCCAGGCTTCGGCATTGGGCCCCGACACATTGACGCGCAATGTGGTGTCCAGATTCAGGCCTCGGGAAATCAAACGTAGCCAGGTATCGTCAGGGTTGCCGTCGAGTTTGGGAAAATCAAGTTCACCGGTACTCTTGAGCTGCCGCAGCAAAGTCGCGGAAGTTGGCAGCAAATCGCCCAATGGTGCGGCAGCGTCGAACTGCTCGACGTGCAGATAGGCTTTGCGATTGCCGCGAGTGATGCTGTAAAGCGCCACCAACGTGTTGTCTTGAGGGGCTGCCAGACGCAGCAGCAAATAGGCCTGCTGGTTATCGGCGCCATACAGCTTGGCGTTGCCGAAGACTTCATTGGCCCACAGACTGCTTTCGCCGCAATCACGGGCCTGACACCAGAACAGCAACTCGGCGCCCTGCTTTTGCAAGACTTCGCGGGCGGCGGTAAAGGCATCGGTAGAGGAATGCTCCGGTGGCAGCTCGTAGGTCACCGAGGTGGCGTGCCCACGGGCGCTGACCTGACCGTCGAAGCGCAACTGACCGCTGATCTTGCGGATAGAACCCAGCGGGTAGATCCGCTCAAGCTCGACAGCCGGCCGATAGTCCACGATCTGCGCATCGGCCATACGCGGCACGATCGGCAGGTCCTGACTGCCAGGGACATCAGCGGCAAATAAAAGAGGACTGAAACAACACAGCGCCAGCAGAGTGAGTGAACGCATGGATAGACTCATCGAATCAGCATGGCCTGGGCACCCTTGATGACACTGTCGTCATCGATGCGCTCGGGCACCAGTAAACCGCGTTGTACCGCAGGGCGCGCCGCCATGGTCGCCATCCAGCGCTGCAGGGCTGACAAGCCATCCACCGCGACACCGGACCATTCATGCCCACGGACCCACGGATAAGTGGCAATGTCGGCAATGCTGTACTCGCCCGCCAGAAACTCTACGGCTTGCAGACGCGTGTCGAGCACTTCATACAGGCGCCGGGTTTCATGTTGATAACGATCGATGGCGCCTTGGAGTTTTTCCGGGAAATAGCGAAAAAACACGTTGGCCTGGCCCTGCATCGGCCCGATTCCGCCCATCTGGAACATCAGCCACTGCAACACCACCGAGCGCCCCTTGGGGTCCTGGGGCAGCAGTTCGCCGGTCATCTCGGCGAGGTAAATCAGGATCGCGCCGGACTCGAACACGGCGAAATCGCCATTGGCACGGTCGACAATCGCCGGAATCCGCCCATTGGGATTGATCTTGAGGAAGCCCTTGGACTTCTGTTCCTTTTTGTCGAAACTCAAGGCATGCACCGTATAGGGCAGGCCGAGTTCCTCGAGCACGATAGAGACCTTGTGGCCATTCGGGGTCGCAGCGGTGTACAGATCTATCATGGTTGTCTCCCATTTCAACCCGCCCAGCCTCGACAGTTGCCGGGCGCAAGTCAAGGAACGGCGAAGAACCGATTGAAACAGTCTGCGACAAGGTCGGCACCGGGTTCGTCATTCAGGTGCAAATGATGGCCGCCAGGCAACTGTTCACGGCTAAAGGGTAGACGTTCCAGCAACTCGGGATGTTTGGCCAGCATGCCGTCAGCCGCAACCACCAGGTGTGCAGGACAACTGACACGCTGGACGAAGGCCATCGCCTGCTCAGTGGTCAGACGTATCGGCGACGGCAGGGTCAGGCGGTTGTCGGTGCGCCAGGTATAACCGCCCGGCACCGGCATCAAGCCGCGTTGCGCCAGCAGTTCGGCGGCTTCACGACTGACCGCCACCAAGCCTTTCATTCGCGCCTCGATGGCGCGGTCGAGGGTGTTGTAGACCGGTTTGCGTTTTTCCCGCAGATCCAGCTGCGCTTGCAGGGCCATGCCCATGCGCTCGGCGGCGTTTTCGCCTTTATCTGTAGGAGGAATGATGCCGTCGATCAAGGCCAGATGAGTCACCCGCTCCGGCAACGAACCGGCCAGCACCAGCGAGACGATTGCCCCCAGGGAATGCCCCAGCAGCGCAAAACGTTTCCACCCCAACTGCTCGGCCACTTGCAGCACGTCGTGCGCGTAGTCCCACAGCGCGTAGCCGGCGCCGTTCGGCCGATGCCCCGAGTGACCATGCCCGGCCATGTCCAGTGCGATGATGCGCAAGCCCTTGAGCTTGGGCGCCAGCCGGGCAAAGCTGTTGGCGTTGTCCAGCCAGCCGTGCAAAGCGATCACCGGCAAGCCGTCCTCGGGACCGAACAAGTGCGCCGCCAACTCGATATGCGGCAGGCTCAGGCGAACTTCTTCGACGACGTTGCTCATGCGCAATCCTGTTGGCTGCGACCTTCCCAGCGGCTGAACAGATTCTTCAGCAGCGTGGCCGTGTCTTGTGGACGTTCGAGGGGAAACATATGGCCACCAGGCATGGTCAAGGACTCACCCAAAGGCATGCGCCCGACGGATCGGGCGTGATGGCGCATTACCACGCGGCTCTTGTGCCCACGGACCACCGCCAGTGGCACTTTCAACTGCCGTGCACGACCGGGGCTGGTGTGGGGCACACCGCGGTAGATGCTGATTTCCGTGGCCGGGTCGAAACGCAGGCGCAGTTTGTCGCCGACTTTTTGCAAACCATATTGAAGATAGGCGTCGAAACATTCCGGGTCAAAGCCACGAAACAGGGTTTTACCGGCGAAATACAGTCGGGCCGCGTCCAGATCGGCAAACTCTTCCCGTCGTCCCAACGTACGGCCGGCCGGGGTCAGCCGATCGATGAAACCGAAGCGCTTGGCGGCACGGATCACCCACTGATCGGCGCGGGTCAGCACCGGTGAATCGAGCATTACCACGCCGCGATACAGCTCTGGGCAACGCAAAGCGGCGTGCAGGTGCAGCACGCCGCCGAAGGAATGACCGACACCCCAGACCGGCTCGGGCTGTTGCTTGAGGTGATGAATCAACTCATCCACCAGATTGTTCCAATTGTCATCCGCCGGAAAACGCGGATCGTGGGCGTGCTGCTCCAGATGCGTCACCTGATACTCGGGCGCCAGCGCCGCGAACAACTTGCCGTAGGTTCCCGAAGGAAAGCCATTGGCGTGGGCGAAAAATATCTGTTGCGACATACCTGCAAATCCATGAGCGAGAACGGAGGTTGATTGTCCGTAAGACCGTGTCCTGCAGCAATGACCATAACTGCCAGGAATGGTGGTAGGAGATGTCGCAAAGATCAAAAGATCGCAGCCTTCGGCAGCTCCTACAGTGTGTACGCGATCCAGGTAGGAGCTGGCGAAGCCTGCGATCTTTTGATCTTGCTGCTTCAACGCGCCGGAGGGCTCTCCCCCACCGGCACCACCGCCATGGTCAACCGCGACACACAACTGGCCTTGCCCTCATCACTGCTCAACCGAATATCCCAGACATGCGTCGTGCGACCAATGTGAATCGCCTTGGCCACCGCCGTCACCCGACCACTGCGCAGGCCGCGCAAATGGTTGGCGTTGATTTCCAGGCCCACGCAATAAAACTTGCTGGTGTCGATGCACAGGAAACTGGCCATCGAACCGACGGTTTCGGCCAGCACCACCGAGGCGCCGCCGTGCAACAAACCATAGGGCTGGTGCGTGCGATGGTCGATGACCATGCTTGCGGTCAGGGACTCGTCATCGAAGGCTTCGAAGCGAATATCCAGCACTTCGCCGATGGTGTTTTTCTGGATTGCGTTCAACTGCTCGACGTTGGGAGTGGTGCGCCACAGACTCATCGTTACGTTCCTTTGTTGGAGTTGTTCGTGGCTCAATCCTGCCACAGCACCGCCTCGCTGCGCTCGCTCCATTCTGCAAACCGAGCACCGTAAGCCGTTTCAATCATGTTGCGCTTGATCTTCAGGGTCGGTGTCAGGAAGCCGTTTTCGACCGCCCAACTGTCCTTGACCACCACCAATCGACGCAAGCGCTCATGCCTGTCGAGAACGCCGTTAACCTCCTCCAGCAGTTTTTCCAGGCTTGAATGCAAACCCGCCCGGGCCGATCCCTTCGCGTCCTGCTGACCGACCGCCGACAACACGCACAACCCCAGTGGTGCGCTCAGCCCATCGCCGACCACGCACACTTGTTCGATCCGCGAATGCACTGCCAGACGATTTTCAATCGGTGCCGGAGCAACGTATTTGCCTTTGCTGGTTTTGAAGATTTCCTTCAGGCGCCCGGTCAGGCGCAGGTTGCCTTCGGCGTCTTCTTCGCCCTTGTCACCGGTGCGCAGGAAACCGTCCTCGGTGATGGTTTCGGCGGTTTTCCCGGGTTCCTTGAAATAGCCGAGCATGGTCGCGCCACTGCGCACCAGTACTTCACCAGACGGTTCGATGCGCACTTCGACTTCCGGGCATGGCTTGCCGATCCAGCCGGGTTTGTTCTGGCCAGGCCGGCCGATGTGGGAATAACCGCAACTTTCGGTCATGCCGTACACCTCCAGCACATCCAGCCCCAGTTTTCGGTACCAGAGCAGCAAGGTCTGCGGCACTGGCGCCGCGCCCGACAAGGCGATGCGCAAGGCGTCCAGCCCCAGCCCGGCGAGAACTTTGTGCCCTACACGCTTGCCGATGAAGGGCAAGCCGAGCAGGAAGTCGAGACGTTTTTCCGGGATCTTGCTGTAGACGCCCATCTGGAATTTGGTCCAGATCCGTGGCACACCGAATAACGCGGTGGGCCGGGCACGTTTTAAATCAGTGAGAAAAGTGTCGAGGCTCTCGGCGAAGAACACCGTTTGCCCGGTGTAGATCGACGCCAGCTCGACGAACATCCGCTCGGCGACGTGGCACAGCGGCAGGTAGGACAGCAGGCGATCCGACTCATTCAGGCCGAACAGCTGTGTGCCGCGAGTGGTGGCAAATCCCAAGGTGGCGAAACTGTGCATCACACCTTTGGGCTGGCCCGTGGTGCCGGAGGTATAAATAATGGTCGCCAGTTGATCGGCGGCGGGCTTGGGGTCGTCCTGAATCGGCGAACTGCGTTGCAGATCGGCCCAGCTGAAATCGAAGTTGCCGGCCGGGCACAGCGGCAGGCTGATAGTTGCCAGGTCGGGGCTGACCCCGGCGGACATGCCCGGCCAGTCATCCAGCTTGCCAATGAACACCAGCGCGGCTTCGGAGTGATTGAGTACCTGAGCCACGGAATCGGCGGTCAGATTGGGATACAGCGGCACCGAGACATGCCCGGCCATCCAGATTGCCAGGTCGGCGATGATCCAGTGGGCGCAGTTTTTCGAGATCAGCGCGATGTGACTGCCTTGCGGCAATTCGCGAGCCCGCAGCCAGTGGGCAGCACAGCGCGCCTGATGACCGACCTCGGCCCACGTCAGCGTCTCGACCTGGCCGCCCCCCATTGGCTGGACCAGAAAGCGTTGGCGGGGATGACGGGCTTCACGCTCGTAAAAGGCGTCCAATGGCAAACGGGAAGCAGCAGACATGCGACTTGCTCCTTTATTTTTGATCTGGAGCAAGCGTAGTCAACCAAGCAAGTGCTTGGTTGACTATTTCACACAAAAAACAAGAATGCCGCCGCCCCTGTGGGAGCGTGGCTTGCCCGCGATGGCATCACCGCGGTTTCACCGATACACCGTGGTGTCTGCATCGCGGGCAAGCCACGCTCCCACAAAAACGGTCAAGGGTGCTTGATGCCGTTGAGCTTCATCGCCCCGACCAGCAGTTCGTCGCCCTCAAGCTCCGCCAGCCCGGCGGTGCCGACTTTCTCCGGCTCCTGCACATGACCATGCTGCAAATAGCCCAGCAGGTTACCGACCAGCGGGTTATGGCTGACCAGCAGCGCGTAATCCACGGACACCAACTGCTCTGCCACCGCTTGCGGATAGTTGTCGGGCTTGAGCCAGTCGACCGTGCGGATCTCTGGCGCGAAACCCAGCGCCGTACGCACAATTTCTGCCGTCTCCTGCGCTCGATGATAAGGACTGGCATAAATGGCGGTGAGCGGCTGGCCGATCAATTGGGCCGCAGCACGCAACACCTCTTCACGGCCGTGAGCGGTCAATGTCCGCTCGGAGTCGGGGCGAGTACCGTGAGGTTCGGCTTCACCATGACGCAATACCCAGAGTTTCATAGCTTCGGTTCCTCATCTCGGGCCGGATGCGGTGCTGGCGCCACAACGTGCGGGGCTTCACCTTCCGGTGTACGCGGCGTCGGCCAGTCGGCGAACGGCCAAGGCTTCTGGTCGCTGTGAAAGCTGCCGAAACGACCGATCTGCGCCAGAAACTGGCTCAGGCTGTCGCCGAAGTTCATCAGGCTGGCGCTCGGTGCGCCATAAATCAAACGATAGATCAGCTGCACCAATACCACCGCACCGAGGATCAATTGCGCCACTTGCCAGACCAGCACATAGACAATCATCCACAGCACTCGCAGCAGGATGGATTCGTACTTGGCTTCTACTTTCTGATCGTTCATGTCTCACTCCGTTCCTATTGAGTAGAGGGTTCAGTTGAAACCGCTGGTTGAGATAAAATCGACGTCGGTTTTCGGCTCGCCACGCATCAGCAGTGCGATCACCTGATCAAGCGTGCGTCCTTCGAACAGAATCGCATGCAATCCGGCGACCAATGGCATATACACGCCCGCATCCGAAGCCTTGGCCTTGAGCACCTTAAGGGTGTTCACACCTTCGGCGACTTCGCCCAGACGCGTCACCGCGTCTTCCAGGCTCAAGCCCTGGCCGAGGGCAAACCCGACCTGATAGTTGCGGCTTTTTGGCGACGAGCAGGTGACGATCAAATCGCCGACGCCCGCCAAACCGAGGAAGGTCATCGGGTTGGCGCCCTGATTCACCGCGAAGCGGGTCATTTCCGCCAGCGCCCGGGTGATCAGCATGCTCTTGGTGTTTTCACCCATGCCCAACGCCACCGCCATGCCGGCGATGATTGCGTAGACGTTTTTCAGTGCCCCGCCCAGCTCCACGCCAAAGCGGTCGGCGCTGGCGTACACGCGAAAGGTCCGGCCATGCAGTGCTTCCTGAACCCTTTGGCAAAGCTCTTCGTCTTCACTGGCGACCACGGTGGCGGTCAGCGCGTGTTCGGCGATTTCACGGGCCAGATTCGGGCCCGACAGCACGCCGATGCGCGCTTGCGGGGCGATTTCTTCGAGGATCTCGCTCATCAGCTTGAACGTATGGGCTTCGATACCTTTGGTCAGGCTCACCAGCAGTTTGCCGCTCAAACGTTCGGCGTGAGGAACCAATACCGAGCGCAGCGCGCTGGACGGCAGCGCGACGAAGCACAGGTCGCAGGCCTCCAGGGTGGCTTGCAGGTCCGTAACCGCCTCCACCGCCGGAAGAATCTTGATGCCTTTGAGGTAACGCGGGTTCTCGCGATTGACCCGAATGG
The DNA here is from genome assembly GCF_055556615.1 of Pseudomonas sp. PME37.24/025. NCBI lineage: Bacteria > Pseudomonadati > Pseudomonadota > Gammaproteobacteria > Pseudomonadales > Pseudomonadaceae > Pseudomonas > Pseudomonas sp. PME37.24/025. The sequence continues at coordinate 257,806 of NZ_JBVHNK010000009.1, read as the reverse complement.
CCTCAGCCTGTTCGGGGTCACGCATCCACAACCGGACCTGATGCCCATTCTCGGCCAGCAGATTAGCCACGGCGGTACCAAAACTTCCGCCTCCCAGGACCGCAATCGGGCGCTGTTCAGTCATATGCAATCCGTTAATCCATACCAGTGGCGATGCCGGCATTATACGGAGCGGCCCGGTCGCGGCCAGCCCCAGCATCAATTACCGACACTTGTAGGAAGAAGACCAAGAAAACCGAGGAAAATGCCCACAACGTGACTGGAAAAGTCTCTGCCCTCGGTTAACATGCGCGCCAACTAATCGCTATCAAGGCCGTGCCGTGTCTTTTGGCTTTCCCCGTCCTCGCTCGCCGCTGGTATTGGCGCTGATCTTCAGCTCGCCATTACTGGCCGACGACCTGTTCCTCGACAATGATCCGTTGCCGCAAGTGCTGACGGCGACGCGCTTGAAGCAGTCGCCTGCGGCCGTGCCGGGGAGCATGACGGTGATCGACAGCGAACTGATCAATGCCAGCGGCGCGCGGGACATCAGCGAGTTGCTGCGGCTGGTGCCGGGGATGATGGTCGGTAATATCAGCGGCAATCAGGCGGCGGTGAACTACCACGGCACCAAGGCCAGCGAAGCACGGCGCATGCAGGTGTTGATCGACGGCCGCTCGGTGTACCGAGCAGGCCTGGCCACGGTGGACTGGAGTGATATTCCGGTGGCCATGGAAGACATCGAACGCATCGAGGTTTTCCGTGGCCCGAACACCGTCAGTTACGGCGCCAACGCGCTGATGGCGGTGGTCAATATCATCACCCGTAAACCCGCCGACAGCCACGGCACGCGGCTGAAAGTCTCCCGTGGCCAGCGCGGTATCAATGATTTCTACGCCAGCCAGGGCATGGGCTGGGACAGCGGCGATTTGCGCCTGTCGTTGTCAGGCCAGCAAGACGACGGCTTCGACTCGGACCGCACCGGCGCCGATTACCGCGACAGCCGTCGCTTGAACCGCTTCAGCCTCGCCGTCAGCCAGACGCTCGATGAAAACCAGAGCATCGACTGGCAACTGAACGCCAAGGACGGGACTAACCAGCGGCCCTATACCTACCGTCCGGTGTTCTCGGGGATTACCGCCGCAGGGGACAATTCCGACGTCATCGCCAAGGACTATGCCGGCTCGCTGCGCTGGAACCTGGACATTAACCCCAATCACAGCCTTTATATTCAAGGCTCGGCGCAACATTGGGATCGCCAGCAGACGTGGCGCGCCTGCGATGCCGAGATCTCGTTCAGCCCGGAGCTGACCCAACTGTGGCAACTCAACCCGAACTACACCGAACGTCTGGCGCGTAACATGCTGCGCTACACCGGTTCCGGCGCACCGGCGGGCACTGAGGCGGAACGTGCGCTGGGCAATCAGGTATTGAGGCAATGGCAAAACGGCGCCCGGCAAACCCTCTGCGGCGACATTGACCAGAGCGCCCGGGAATCGCGCTACGACCTCGAACTGCAAGACACACTCAGCCTGTCCGACAGTCTGCGGTTGGTCAGTGGCATGAATTATCGTTACGACCGGGCAAATTCCGAGACCTACTTCAATGGCACGCTCGACGACACGACCTGGCGAGCGTTCGGCCAACTCGAGTGGCGTGCCACCGAGCACTGGTTGCTGCAGGGCGGGGCGATGTACGAAGACTCACAGTTGACGGGCAACTCGCTGACCCCACGGGTGGCGGTCAATTACCTGATCAATCCGCGCCATGGCTTGCGCGCGGTGTATTCGGAAGCCATCCGCTCGCCGGATATGTTCGAAAACAACGTCAACTGGAGCTACCAGGTAACCAATTTGCGACCCAGTGCGTACGGCCAGACCAGCGCCCGCTATTTCGTCAAGACCCGTGGCCCGGGCGACCTCGAACAGGAACGCATGCGCTCCCGGGAATTGGGCTATAACGGCTACTTCGCCGAATGGGGGCTGGCGGTCGACGTGAAGCTGTTCTATGACGAAATCACCGGCATGATCAGCGAACCGCTGCGCAACAACCAGTACATCGCCAGCAACTCGAACAGCTCGCGCTTCAGCGGAACTGAAACCCAGCTGGATTGGCGCCTCAGCAGCGCCGATCGTTTGCGCCTGACCTATGCCTATGTCGATGCCGAGGCGAGCAACCCGCTGGATGCACAACAGACTGCGCGCAACAGCGGCTCCGCCGGTTGGCTACGCGGCTGGGGCCATGGCTGGAACAGCGCGCTCTTCTACTATGGAGCCGACGCTCTCAACGGTTATCGCTTCGAACGGGTCGACACCCGCATCGCCAAACGCATTGGTTTGGGCAAGGCCAATCTGGAGCTGGCCGGGGTCCTCCAGCAGCGCCTCGACAATCAGTCCACCACCTTCGTCGACAACCATTACGACGAGCGCCGGGTGCTCTACTTCAGCGCGGAGCTGGAGTTTTAAGATGCAGCATCGCCCGTCACCGAAGACGCCAACCCTTGGCCGCCTGCTGGTCGGGTTGTGCCTGGTGTTTACCGGTTTGCTGTGCAGTCTGCCGGCACGGGCCGCCGACATTCTGCTGACGGGTGCCGAGGACAGCCCCGGTGTGGAGTCTTTCGTTCAGGCCCTGAGCGAGTTGCGCCCCACCGACAGCGTGCGCTTCCAGCCTGTCGCCAGCCTGCCGGCACCAGGCCAACTGCCCGTCGACATCCGCCTGGTTCTGCTCGACTTGCCCAGCCTCGACTGGCGCCTGCAAGACGCTCAGGGTCCGGCAACGCTGGTGCTGCGCATCAGCCGCCTGCAAGCCCGCCAACGCTTGGGCAACGACCTGCCCCCGCACCTCAGCCTGCTCTGGAGCGATCCGCCGCTGGACCGACAGTTGCGCCTGACCCGACTGCTTCTGCCTGAGGCCCGGCGGGTCGGTGTGCTTTTCGACAGCCACAGCGAATTCCTTTTGAAAGAACTGCGCCAGGCCGCCCTGCCCCTGGGCCTTGAAGTGGTCACCGAGCGTTGGGATAACACCCATGACAGTCGCCCCTTACAAGCCCTGCTGAAAAACAGCGATGTGCTGCTGGGCCTGGACGACCCTGATCTGTATAACCCGAAAACCGTGAAAAACTTGCTGCTCAGCAGCTATGCGCGGCACCTGGCGCTGATCGGTCCGAACGCAGCCTTTGTCAGGGCCGGCAGCCTGGCCAGCACTTACAGCGACCAGAACGATTGGCTGAAGATTCTCGACGAGCTGCTCGACCGCCCCTCGAACACCTGGCCACGCGCACTTTATCCGCAACACTTCAAGGTCTTAAGCAACCCGCAAGTGGCTCGTTCATTAAGTATTGAACCGATGAATGAAGCCTCTGTCGCAACACAGCTGGCCGAAGGAGAACGCCGCCCATGACCTTTCGTCGCGGTTGGGACATCAATACCCGCACCCAGATCATCAGCCTCGGCCCGGCCCTGCTGCTGACGTTGCTGCTGATCAGTTTTTTCACCTTCGTGCGAATCCAGGACCTGCGCCAGGAACTCAATCACACCGGCCAGCTGATCGCCAATCAACTGGCGCCAGCCACCGAATACGGGGTGATTTCAGGCAACAAAGAGGTGCTCGAAAGTTTGCTCAAGGCCACCCTGGCCACGCCCAACGTACGTTTTCTGGAAGTACAGGACCGCGCCAACCGGATTCTGGTGTACGTCGAGCAACCGTCGGAAGCCCATAACCGCTCGCATCAGGTCGAAGTGTTCCAGGCACCGGTGCGCCTGCAACGCATCGCGCTCAACAATGACTTTTTCCAGAACAGTCGTACCGTCGCCAGCGCGCCGGGCGAGGATTATCTGGGCCGGGTGATCGTCGGCCTGTCCAATGACGCCTTCAACCAACGCCAACAGGAAATCCTCTTCAAGGCCGGGATCCTGGCCTTGTTCGCTCTGTTATTTACATTTTTGCTGGCTCGGCGCCTGGCCGGCAGCCTGTCGCAACCGATCCACGACATTGGCAATGCGGTCAAGGCGATCCAGAAAGGCGACTACAAAACGCCCCTGCCGATTGTCGACGACACCGAGCTGGGCGCCCTGTCGCAGCACATCAACAACCTTGCCCAAGGCCTTGAGCAAGCCAGTCGCGAACAGCATCAGGCCATGGCGCAATTGATCCAGACCCGCGAGGAAGCGGAAAAGGCCAACAACGCCAAATCCGATTTCCTCGCGATGATGAGTCACGAATTGCGCACGCCGATGAATGGCGTGCTGGGCATGCTGCAACTGCTGGAAACCACCGCGATGACCGAGGAGCAGATCGAGTATGCAGCGCTGGCCTCGGAATCCACCGAACACCTGCTCAAAGTCATCAACGACATTCTCGATTTCTCGCGCATCGAGCGTTCGGAGCTGGAGCTGGAGCACATTCCGTTCAACCTTGCGGACCTGATCGGCAGTTGCGCCCAGTCATTCCAGCACAGCGCGGCGCAACGCGGGCTCGACCTGCAACTGCGGATCCCCGAGGACATGCGCGTCCTGCAGGTTCAGGGCGATCCGACGCGGATCCGGCAGATCCTGGTCAATCTGGTTGGCAATGCGCTGAAGTTCACCGAACGGGGCAGCGTCGCGATCGAACCGCAGTGGCAGTCCCTGGATCACCAACTGCTGTGGTTCACTTGCTCCGTGCGCGACAGCGGGATCGGCATCCCGCCCGCAAGCCTGGAATTGATGTTCAATGCGTTCCAGCAGGCCGACAGTTCTATTTCAAGACGTTACGGAGGCACCGGACTGGGGCTGCCGATTGCCCGCACGCTGGCTGAACGGATGGGCGGCACCTTGCGTGCTCAGAGCGAAGAAGGCGTTGGCTCGGTGTTCACCCTGGAAATCCCGTTGGCTCTGTATAAACAGCCACTGCCGGTGCGGACCCCGAGAGGTCATACCGGCAATGACCACGGCGAAGGTCGCAATGTGCTGCTGGTGGAGGACAATCCGGTCAACCGCACTGTTGTTGAAGCAATGTTGCGCAGTCTGGGCTTTACTGTCAGCGTCGTCACCGATGGTGCACAAGCGGTGCGTAGTGCCGAGAGCCTGATTTTCGAAGCGATTCTGATGGACTGCCGACTGCCGGTCATCGACGGCTACGAGGCCACCCGACAGATTCGCCGACTGCCCGGCTGCGCTGACGTGCCAATCATCGCCCTGACGGCCAACGCCTTGCAGGGCGACCGCGAAGCCTGCTTATCGGCAGGAATGAACGATTACCTGGCCAAGCCCTTCAAACGCACTGATCTGCAGCAAATTCTGCAGCGATGGGTGCAGTAGTACAGGCCTTTCGGCTATCTGCGACTGGCGTGAATGACGAAAGTGCGGCAGTCTTAGGCACCCGAACAGGCCCGAAAAGGGGCTTGAATAATAATTTCAGTGCACAAGTGTACATTCATGTCCTTGGTGCTGTGACTTTCACCACAACGCAATAGTCTATGAGTAGGCTGCTGACTCGAGGCATGAACGCTTCGATCGGCCGGGAAGATTCGCCCCACCCTGCCGCATGGACTATTGAGGAGCTCGCATGACCAAACAAAACGCCTTTACCCGGGAAGACCTGCTGCGCTGCAGTCGCGGTGAGCTGTTCGGCCCAGGTAACGCGCAACTGCCCGCCCCGAACATGCTGATGGTCGATCGCATCACCCATATCAGCGAAGAAGGTGGCAAGTACGGCAAAGGTGAATTGGTCGCCGAGCTGGATATCACTCCAGACCTGTGGTTCTTCGCCTGCCACTTCGAAGGTGATCCGGTGATGCCGGGCTGCCTGGGCCTTGATGCCATGTGGCAACTGGTCGGTTTCTTCCTCGGCTGGCAAGGCCTGCCGGGTCGCGGTCGCGCCTTGGGTTCGGGCGAAGTGAAATTCTTTGGCCAGGTACTGCCGACCGCCAAGAAAGTCACCTATAACATTCATATCAAACGCGTCCTCAAGGGCAAGCTGAACATGGCCATTGCCGATGGTTCGGTGACCGTCGACGGCCGCGAAATCTATACCGCCGAAGGCCTTCGGGTCGGCGTTTTCACCTCCACTGACAACTTCTAAGGGTTATCCGCATGCGCCGCGTCGTTATCACTGGTCTGGGCATCGTTTCGTGCCTGGGCAATGACAAAGAGACCGTCTCCGCTAACCTGCGTGCAAGCCGCCCTGGCATCCGGTTCAACCCGGAATATGCCGAAATGGGTCTGCGTAGCCAGGTTTCCGGCTCCATTGACCTTCCCCTCGAAGAACTGATCGATCGCAAGATCTTTCGCTTCGTCGGCCACGCGGCGGCTTACGCCTACCTGGCCATGAAAGATGCCATCGCAGACTCCGGTCTGACCGAAGAGCAAGTTTCCAACGTGCGTACCGGCCTGATCGCTGGCTCCGGTGGCGCGTCGACCTTGAACCAGATGGAAGCGCTGGACATCCTGCGCGAGAAAGGCGTCAAGCGCGTCGGCCCGTACCGCGTCACGCGGACCATGGGCAGCACCGTTTCAGCCTGCCTGGCCACGCCGTTCAAGATCAAGGGTGTGAACTACTCGATCTCCTCCGCTTGCGCCACCAGTGCTCACTGCATCGGTAATGCCATGGAACAGATCCAGCTGGGCAAGCAGGACATCGTTTTCGCCGGTGGTGGTGAAGAAGAACACTGGAGCCAATCGTTCCTGTTCGACGCCATGGGCGCCCTGTCCACCCAGTACAACGAAACCCCGGAAAAAGCTTCCCGTGCCTACGACGCCAAGCGTGACGGTTTCGTCATTGCCGGCGGTGGCGGCATGGTCGTGGTCGAAGAGCTGGAACACGCTCTGGCCCGCGGCGCGAAGATCTACGCGGAAATCGTTGGCTACGGCGCGACCTCCGACGGCTACGACATGGTCGCCCCAAGCGGCGAAGGCGCCATCCGCTGCATGCAAATGGCCATGTCCACCATCGACGCACCGATCGACTACCTGAACACCCACGGCACCTCGACTCCGGTCGGCGACGTCATGGAAATGAAAGGTGTGCGCGAAGTGTTCGGCGACAAGGCTCCGGCCATCAGCTCCACCAAGAGCCTGTCGGGTCACTCCCTGGGCGCCGCTGGTGTTCACGAAGCGATCTACTGCCTGCTGATGATGGAAGGCAACTTCATGGCGGGTTCGGCCAACATCGACGAACTGGACCCGGAAGTGGCAGACATGCCAATCCTGACCAAGACTCGTGAAGACGCCACCATCAACACCGTGATGAGCAACAGCTTCGGCTTCGGTGGCACCAACGCCACGCTGGTACTGAAGCGTTGGGCAGGTAAATAACACCTCGCCGTTTCGCTGTACACAAAAACGCCCCGACTGGTTCGGGGCGTTTTTTTGTGCTCGAAGAATTGAACGCCACAACCATTGTGGGAGCGAGCTTGCTCGCGATGAGGGAGTGTCAATCGACATTATTGCCGTCTGACCCACCGCCATCGCGAGCAAGCTCGCTCCCACAGGTTCTGTGCTCTACACGGGATTTTCGGTGCTTCCAACATGAAGCTTTTGTCATGAAACCAAAAGCCCTGCGACTGAATGTCGCGTATTTCGCGGGCTGCAGGACTTTTTCTGTTTTGGCAAAAAAGCGTTACCAAACTCAGTCGTTTACTTAGCCGGCTAATCAAACTTATAACAAAGGCCTGCACACGCCTTGCTGCAGATAACAGAGATGGGAGTTAGCAGATGACTGTAAAAGTAACTGAACGCGACGATTCACATATGTCCCATGAAGGCATCGCCGCCGGTATCCGCATCTGGGATGTACATCAACAAGACCTGCTGGTCGGGATGTTCCACTCCGAGACCGAAGCCCACCAATACAAGGCCGAACTGGAAACACTGGAGCAGCAGCGCGAAGCGCGCTCTGCATAATGACCGCATTGAAAACGACAAACCCCGCCATGAGCGGGGTTTGTCGTTATTGCAGTCGCTAACGGCTTACCACATCAGATCATCAGGGATCTGATAGGCCGCGTACGGATCGTCTTCGACGCTGACTTCTTCTGTCTTCACGTTCATCTGCACGATGCGCTGTGGATCGCGCTCCTGGATCTTCAGGGCCGCCTCACGCGGGATCACTTCATAACCGCCGGCATGGTGCACGATCGCCAGGAAGCCATTGCTGAGCTGGTTACGCATCAGGGTGTTGACGGAGATGCGCTTGACCTTCTTGTCATCGACGAAGTTGTAGTAGTCCTCGGTGGTCAGCTTGGGCAGGCGCGAGACTTCGATCAATTGCTTGATCTGGGCGGCGCGGGCCTTCGCTTCGGCCTTCTCCTGCTGCTGGCGGTTCAGCTCCTGGTCGCGCTTGACCTTCTCGGCCATGGCTTCCTGAGCGGCACGCTGCTGGGAGTCATCGAGTTCAATCTGACCTTTATGGGCCAGACGTTGCTGCTTCTGCTTCTCTTTGCCGACCTGTTTGGCCTGCTTTTGATTGACCAGCCCTGCTTTGAGCAACTGGTCGCGAAGGGAAATGCTCATGGTGCTTATTTCTCACTTAGGCAACTGCTCAACCGCAGCTGGGCAAATTCTTTTCCTGACGTTTGGCTTCGCCCCACAAGGCGTCCAACTCTTCGAGGGTGCAATCTTCTATGGGACGGTGGGTGTCGCGCAATGCCTGTTCGATAAATCGGAAGCGTCTTTCAAATTTTGAGTTCGCGCCGCGCAGTGCGGTTTCCGGATCGACCTTGAGATGTCGCGCCAGATTGACCACGGAAAACAGCAGGTCGCCGACTTCATCGGCAATCGCTACCGCGTCATTGTCGGCCATGGCTTCGAGCACTTCATCGAGCTCTTCGCGCACCTTGTCGAGCACCGGCAAGGCGTCCGGCCAGTCGAAACCGACCTGCCCCGCGCGCTTCTGCAGTTTTGCCGAACGGGACAGCGCCGGCAACGCGGCAGGCACGTCGTCGAGCAAGGACAACTGCTCCGGCGCCAAAGACTTCTCGGCGCGTTCTTGCGCCTTGATCTCTTCCCAGCGTTGCTTGACCTGCTCTTCATTCAAACGCGGGATGTCCAGCGGCGCATACAGATCACCGGTGGGGAACACGTGAGGATGACGGCGGATCAGCTTGCGCGTGATGCTGTCGACCACGCCATCGAACTCGAAGCGCCCTTCTTCCCGGGCCAGTTGGCTGTAATAAACCACCTGGAAAAGCAAGTCGCCCAACTCACCCTGCAAGTGATCGAAGTCCCCGCGCTCGATGGCGTCAGCGACTTCGTAGGCTTCTTCCAGGGTGTGCGGGACGATGGTCGCGTAGGTTTGCTTGATGTCCCATGGGCAACCGTACTGCGGGTCGCGCAGACGGTTCATCAGGTGCAGCAAGTCTTCAAGTGAATACATTTATCAAACTCTGCAAGAACCTGTGGGAGCCGGGCTTGTCGGATCGCCGCACCGCCGCGATGGCATCACCTCGGTTTCTCAGGATGACCGAGGTGATGCCATCGCAGGCAAGCCAGCTCCCACAAAAGCCCGGCGGCCACAAAAAATGGTCGCGTTACGGTGTGCGGTTACGGCGGGTTTCGATGATATTCGGCAACTGGGAAATCCGCCCCAGCAACCGCCCCAGCGCATCCAGCCCCGGAATCTCGATGGTCAGGGACATCAACGCCGTGTTGTCCTCCTTGTTCGAACGAGTGTTGACCGCCAGCACGTTGATCCGCTCGTTGAGCAGCACCTGCGACACGTCACGCAGCAGACCGGAGCGGTCGTAGGCGCGGATGATGATGTCCACCGGATAGGTGAGCACCGGCACCGGCCCCCAGCTGACCTGAATGATCCGCTCCGGCTCGCGCCCGGCCAGTTGCAGCACCGAGGCGCAATCCTGACGGTGAATGCTCACACCACGGCCCTGAGTGATGTAACCGACGATCGCATCCCCCGGCAGCGGCTGGCAGCAGCCGGCCATCTGGGTCATCAGGTTGCCGACGCCCTGGATCTGAATGTCGCCGCGCTTGCCCGGCTTGTAGCCGGTGGCTTTGCGCGGGATCAGTTCCAGCTGTTCGTTGCCGCGCTCCGGCTCGACCAGTTGCTGCGCCAGGTTCACCAGTTGTGCCAGGCGTAAATCGCCTGCGCCCAAGGCGGCGAACATGTCCTCGGCGGTCTTCATGTTGGCCTTCTCGGCCAGCTTGTCGAAGTCCACCTGCGGCAGGCCGAGGCGATTGAGTTCGCGCTCGAGCAAGGTTTTACCGGCCGCGACGTTCTGATCGCGCGCCTGCAATTTGAACCAGTGAACGATCTTCGCCCGGGCCCGCGAGGTGGTGATGTAACCCAGGTTCGGGTTCAGCCAGTCGCGGCTCGGGGTGCCGTGCTTGCTGGTGATGATCTCGACCTGTTCACCGGTTTGCAGACTGTAGTTGAGCGGCACGATGCGCCCGTTGATCTTGGCGCCGCGGCAGTTGTGACCGATTTCGGTGTGCACGCGGTAGGCAAAATCCAGCGGTGTCGCGCCCTTCGGCAAGTCGATGGCGTGACCGTCCGGGGTAAAGATGTAGACCCGGTCCGGCTCGATATCGACCCGCAGTTGTTCGGCAAGGCCACCAATATCACCAAGTTCTTCGTGCCACTCGAGGACCTGACGCAGCCAGGAGATTTTCTCTTCATAGTGATTGGAGCTGGACTTGACGTCGGTGCCTTTGTACTTCCAGTGCGCGCATACCCCCAGCTCGGCTTCTTCGTGCATCGCGTGGGTGCGGATCTGCACTTCCAGCACCTTGCCTTCAGGGCCGATGACCGCGGTGTGCAGCGAGCGGTAGCCGTTCTCTTTCGGGTTGGCGATGTAGTCGTCGAACTCTTTCGGGATATGCCGCCACAGGGTGTGGACGATGCCGAGCGCGGTGTAGCAGTCGCGCATTTCCGGCACCAGCACGCGAACGGCGCGCACGTCGTAGATCTGGCTGAACTCCAGACCCTTGCGCTGCATTTTGCGCCAGATCGAATAGATGTGTTTGGCACGGCCGCTGATGTCGGCATCGACGCCGGTGGCCTGCAACTCGTCTTTGAGTTGGGTCATCACGTCGGCGATAAAGCGCTCGCGATCCAGCCGTCGCTCGTGGAGCAACTTGGCGATCTGCTTGTACTGGTCGGGCTCAAGATAGCGGAAGGACAAGTCCTCCAGCTCCCACTTGATATGACCGATACCGAGGCGGTGGGCCAGCGGCGCGTAAATGTCGAAGACTTCACGGGCGACGCGATTGCGCTTCTCGTCGTCAGCGGTTTTCACCGCGCGGATCGCACAGGTGCGCTCGGCCAGTTTGATCAGCGCGACGCGCACGTCGTCGACCATGGCCACCAGCATTTTGCGCAGGTTCTCGACCTGGCCCTGAGTGCCCAGCACCAGGGATTGACGGGGGCTCAGGCTGGCGCTGATCGCCGCCATGCGCAACACGCCGTCGATGAGTTTGGCGACCACCGGACCGAAACGCTGGCTGACCGCCGGCAATTGGATCTGGCCTTCGCGCACGCCGCGGTACAGCACGGCTGCGACCAACGAATCCTGATCGAGTTTGAGGTCGGCGAGAATCTCGGCGATCTCAAGGCCGGTGCGGAAACTCGAGGTCCCTTCGGACCACAGATTCTTTGCCGCATTGGCTTGTTGTTCGGCCTCGCGAGCGAACTCGCAGGCTTCCTTCAAGGCTTCGCGATCCAGTGCCAGATCGACACTGACCGCATGATCGAGCCAAGCCTCGAGGTTGATACTGCCGTCCGTGTTGATCGGCTGGTGTGCTCTCACCTGTACCATCTTGCTTTACCTTCCCTACGACGCAGATTCAATGCGTCAAATCGCTGACCTTCGCTGCCCGTGTGCACTCGCGGGGCTAAGACGAATGCATGTGCACGGGCGGGTCAGTCGGACCAGACGAGCCGTCCTAGCTCGCTTCAAATAACGCCATGGCCTCGACATGTGCCGTCTGAGGAAACATATCGAGAATCCCGGCACGTTTTAACCGGTAGCCCTGCTTGATCAATTCCACCGTGTCGCGCGCCAGCGTTGCCGGGTTGCACGACACATACACCAATCGTTTGGCGCCCAGGGACGCCAGCTTGCGCACCACCTCAAAAGCGCCATCGCGAGGTGGGTCCAAGAGTACCGCACAAAAGCCTTCATCGGCCCATTCGGCATCGGCCAAAGGCCGGGATAAATCGGCCTGAAAAAACTTCACGTTATGCAGATTATTGCTGACAGCATTCGCGGCGGCACGCTCGACCATCGCCTGCACGCCCTCCACCGCCACCACTTCGCGAACGGTTTTGGCCAGCGGCAAGGCAAAGTTGCCCAACCCGCAAAACAGGTCCAGAACCCGCTCATCAGATTTCGGCGCCAACCATGCCAACGCCTGGGCGACCATCGCTTCGTTGACCCCGGCGTTGACCTGGATGAAATCTCCTGGCCGATACGCCAGGTTCAAGTCCCACTGCTCAAGGCGATAACCCAGCGACTGATCGGCCTCGACCGGTTGCGGCTCGCCGTCGCCATGCAGCCACAACTGGGCTTCATGGAACGCGCAGAATTCCTTGAGGATGGTCATGTCGGCTTCGGACAACGGCGCCATGTGCCGCAGCAATACCGCCAATGACGAACCGCTGAACAACTCCACATGCCCCAGTGCCTGAGGTTTGCTCAAGCGCCGCAGCATCTCCGGCAAGCGGCTCATGATCGGTTGCAAGGGCTGTACCAGCACCGGGCATTCGTTGATGGCGACGATGTCCTGACTGCCGGCAGCGCGGAAGCCGACTTCGAGTTTTTTCGCTTTCATGTCCCAACGCACCGCCACTCGGGCGCGACGACGGTAGCCGAATTCCGGACCGCTCAACGGCGCTGCCCACTCTTCAGGTTCGACACCGGCAACCCGCGACAATTGCTCGGCGAGCATGCGCTGTTTCAGGGCGAGCTGTTCGTTGTGGGGCAAATGCTGCACGCTGCAACCGCCGCAGCGAGCGGCATGAGCGCACGGTGCCGGGCGGCGCAAATCACTGGACTGGAACACGCGCTCGGTGCGCGCCTCGACCACTTTGCCGTGGGCACCCAAGACCCGCGCCTCGACGTCTTCACCGGCCAATGCGCCGATGACGAACCAGGTGCGACCTTCGAAAAACGCGATACCGCGACCGTCATTGGCCAGGCGCTCGATGGTCAAGCGCTGCTTTTTGCCGGTCGGGACTTGCGGGGCCTTGCTGCCGCCCGTGGGCTGGAAGCGCAGGCCTCTCTCTTGCTTGGCCATCAGTTGGGCGCGTCGAAAATGCCGGTCGACAGGTAACGGTCGCCACGGTCGCAGATGATCGCGACGATCACCGCGTTTTCAACTTCTTTGGACAGGCGCAGCATCGCCGCCACGGCACCGCCCGAAGACACGCCGCAGAAGATGCCTTCTTCGCGCGCCAGACGACGGGTCACGTCTTCGGCTTCGCTTTGCGCCATGTCGACGATCCGGTCCACGCGCTCGGCCTGGTAGATCTTCGGCAGGTATTCCTGCGGCCAGCGACGGATGCCCGGAATCGCCGAGCCTTCCATCGGTTGCAGCCCGATGATCTGCACGTTGTCGTTCTGCTCTTTCAAGTAGCGCGAAACGCCCATGATGGTGCCGGTGGTGCCCATCGAGCTGACGAAATGAGTGATGGTGCCTTCGGTCTGACGCCAGATTTCCGGACCGGTGGTGGTGTAGTGCGCCTCGGGGTTGTCACCGTTGGCGAACTGATCCAGCACCTTGCCGCGACCTTCGGCTTCCATTCGCTGGGCGAGGTCGCGAGCGCCTTCCATGCCTTCTTCCTGGGTGACCAGAATCAGCTCGGCGCCATAGGCCGTCATCGCGGCTTTACGCTCGGCGCTGGAGTTGTCCGGCATGATCAGGATCATCTTGTAACCCTTGATCGCGGCAGCCATCGCCAGGGCGATCCCGGTGTTGCCCGAGGTCGCTTCGATCAACGTATCGCCGGCGTGGATCTGCCCGCGTAATTCGGCGCGGGTGATCATCGACAGCGCCGGACGGTCCTTGACCGAACCCGCCGGGTTGTTCCCTTCAAGCTTGAGCAAAAGGGTGTTGCTGGTGGCGCCAGGCAGGCGCTGCAAACGGACCAGCGGAGTGTTGCCGACGCAATCGGCGATGGTTGGGTACTGCAAGGTCATGGCGTATTCGCAATCCAGACTGCGGGGGCGCCTATCATACCGGCAAACGTGCGCAGGCCATATCACGCAAAGTAAGGGGCTTATGGCTTATGGGAATAAGGGTGGGTTTTGTATGGAATGTGAGGGCCTCTTCGCGGGCAAGCCCGCTCCCACAGGGTTTGGAGTTGATCACACAATTTGTGGCAGATACACATCAACTGTGGGAGCAGGCTTGCCCGCGATAGCGTCATCACTGACACCGTCATCATCTGCCAATAACCGCATATTCAGCCGCAACCCTGCCCCGCTATTCTCCGCCCACAACCGCCCACCCTGGCGCTGCACCGCATTCCTCGCGATGCTCAAACCCAATCCGAATCCACCATCCCCCGGCCGCGAACCATCAAGCCGGATGAACGGCGAGAAGATCCGTTCAAGATCCTCGTCAGCCACCCCGCCGCCCTCGTCCTCCAGCCACAAGCGCCAGAAATCGCCATCACGCCGACCACCGAGCGTCACGACACCGCCCTTGGGTGAATGACGAATGGCGTTGCGCAGAATGTTTTCCAACGCCTGGGCCAGGGTATTGAGATGGCCACGAACCCAGCAGGATGCATCCACTGCACAGTGCAACTGACTCGCCGGCCAGCCACTTTCATAGCAGGCGTTTTCCGTGAGCATTTCCCACAAGGCCTGGACCTGGATCGCTTCATCGGGCAACGGCGCGCGCTCGGTGTCGAGCCAGGCGAGTTGCAGGGCGTCTTCGACCAGACGCTGCATGCCGTCGACCTCCCGGCCAATCCGTTCGCGCAGTTGCCCCAGGTCCTGCTCGCTTTCACTGGCCACCCGCAGCCGGCTCAGCGGTGTGCGCAATTCATGGGACAGGTCGCGCAGCAGTTGCTGTTGCAGGGCCACTGTGCTTTGCAGGCGCTCGGCCATGTGATCGAAGGCCCGGCCCAGTTCACCCAATTCATCCGAACGATTGGTGGTGCGACTCGATAAACGCACCGTCAGTTGGTCGGCGCGCCAGGCGTTGGCCTGTTCGCGCAAGCTGTTCAATGGCACGACCAACAATCGATACAGCCCCACGCACAGCAGCAGGGTGAACAGCCCGGGAATCACCCCATTGGTGATCACCCGCCAAAACACCCGGTAGCGCCCGGGCATGAAACGCTGAGGCAACTCGATCACCAGGCTGCCGGCAGACGGGTCGTTGGGAAATGGAATTTTCAGCCACGGCAGGCCTTGGTGACGCCGACTCACCGGCCAATCCAGACCGCGCAAAAAGGTCAGGCGCTGGATTTCCTGGTTGGCTAGCGGATAGCTGCTCAAGGATTGCAAGTCGCCACCAATGACACCGACCCAGGTCGACTCGTGCTGGCCGACACGCCGCAACCAGGCATCAATGCCTGCACTCTGTTGTTCGTTCCACGCCCGCTCCGCCTCGGCGGCGTAGCTCGTCAGGGTGCCCCGGGCCTCGTCGGACAGGAACAGGTTTTTCTTTTCCATGTAGCGGCCCCAGGACCAGCTCAACCAGATCATCAGCAGACAGAACGCCACCAACAAGCAAGCCAGTTTCCAGAACAGTGAATGCCTGCCCGGCACGTCAGACCATTTCATCGGCGGCACTCAGTACATACCCCTTGCCCCAGACCGTACGCACTTCGCGCTCGGTGTAGCCGATGGCCTTGAGCTTGCGGCGAATCTGACTGATGTGCATGTCGAGGCTGCGGTCATGGGGCGCGTAACCGCGCTGCAACACCTGCTGATAAAGGAACGCCTTGCTCAGTACTTCATCACCGTTGCGATTCAATGTATCCAGCAACCGATATTCGCTGCGAGTCAGGCCGGCCGCGTGCTCGCCCAGAAAGACCTCGCACCGTTCATCGTCGAAACGCAGGCAGTCCATCGCAGGGGCAATCGGCGCCGGCACCGGCCGCCGGTCGAGCGCCACCCGCCGCAGGATCGCCTCGATGCGCACCCGCAACTCGGCCATGCTGAACGGTTTGGGCAGGTAATCGTCGGCGCCGAGGCGAAAGCCACTGATGCGATCCGCCTCCGCGCCCAGCGCCGACATCAGCACCACCGGCGTGGAATGGCTCTGGCGCAATTGGGTCAGCACCGCCAGGCCATCCAGCCCCGGCAGCAGAATATCCATCAACACCACATCGAAGGCTTGTTGGCGGGCAATGGCCAACCCTTCCTGACCGTTCTGGCACCAGGTCACCTGAAAACCGCAGCGCCCCAGATGCTCATGGACATAAGCACCGAGCACCAGATCGTCTTCGATGGAGAGGATGCGGGGATGGCCAACAGAGATGGGAGTCATGAGTATCTGCAAATAATTCTCAGTTGCCGATTATTCAAGATTGCCTCGACAGGGGCAAGCCAAGGTTTGCCCCCCGCGACCAAAGCATTGAACTGGCCGACGAATGACGACATCAATTTTACGAAGATTGCCCGCATGCAAATCGCTACACTGCGCAGGTGGCGCGTGCCGGACGCATGTGCAGGTCAATAAACAGCTGGATGCAGGAGAGATGCGTGCTCAAGAAACTGGGAATTAAAGGCCGCGTGCTATTGCTGACTCTGTTGCCGACCACCCTGATGGCGCTGGTCCTGGGCGGCTATTTCACCTGGATGCAGCAATCGGACCTGCAATCCCAACTCATGCAGCGCGGCGAAATGATTGCCGAACAGCTAGCACCGCTGGTTGCCCCGGCCATGGGTCGCAAAGACAACGACCTGCTGGAACGCATCGCCACCCAGTTCCTGGAACAAACCGACGTGCGCGCGGTGACTTTCCTCGCCCCCGACCGCACACCACTGGCCCACGCCGGCCCGACCATGCTCAATCAGGCTCCTTTGGGCAACGGCTCACAGCTGTTGCGCCGCAGTGGCAATGACGCCACGCGCTACCTGCTGCCGGTGTTCGGCAAACACCGCAACCTGGCCGGCGACCTGATCCCCGATGAATCCGACCGCCTGCTGGGCTGGGTCGAACTCGAACTGTCACACAGTGGCATGTTGCTGCGCGGTTACCGCAGCCTGTTCGCCAGCCTGCTGCTGATCGGCGGAGGCCTGATCGGTGCGGCGCTGTTGGCGTTGCGCATGGGCCGGACCATCAATCGGCCGTTGAGCCAGATCAAACAAGCCGTGGCGCTGCTCAAGGACGGTCATCTGGAAACCCGCCTGCCGCCCCTCGGCAGCCAGGAGCTGGATGAACTGGCGTCCGGCATCAACCGCATGGCCGGAACCCTGCAGAACGCTCAGGAAGAATTGCAAAACAGCGTCGACCAAGCCACCGAAGACGTGCGTCAGAACCTGGAAACCATCGAGATCCAGAACATCGAGCTGGACCTGGCGCGCAAGGAAGCCCTGGAGGCGAGCCGGATCAAATCCGAGTTCCTGGCCAACATGAGCCATGAAATCCGCACGCCGCTGAACGGCATTCTCGGCTTCACCCATTTGCTGCAAAAAAGCGAACTGACGCCGCGCCAGCTCGACTACCTGGGCACCATCGAAAAATCCGCCGACAGCCTGCTGGGGATCATCAACGAGATTCTCGACTTCTCGAAAATCGAGGCCGGCAAACTGGTGCTCGACCACATTCCGTTCAACCTGCGCGACCTGCTGCAAGACACCTTGAACATCCTTGCCCCGGCCGCCCACGCCAAAGAGCTTGAGCTGGTGAGCCTGGTTTATCGCGATACGCCATTGTCGCTGGTGGGCGATCCGCTGCGGCTCAAACAGATTCTCACCAACCTTGTGAGCAACGCGATCAAGTTCACCCGCGAAGGCACCATCGTCGCCCGGGCCATGCTCGAAGAGGAGCATGAAGACAGCGTGCAACTGCGCATCAGCATTCAGGACACCGGCATCGGTCTGTCGAATCAGGACGTGCGCGCCTTGTTCCAGGCCTTCAGCCAGGCCGATAACTCACTGTCCCGGCAACCTGGCGGCACCGGGCTGGGGCTGGTGATTTCCAAACGCCTGATCGAACAGATGGGCGGCGAGATCGGCGTCGACAGCACACCGGGTGAAGGTTCGGAATTCTGGATCAGCCTGAGCCTGCCCAAAACCCGCGACGACGCCGAAGACCTGCCCGGTCCACCGTTGCTCGGGCAGCGGGTGGCGGTGTTGGAAAACCATGAGCTGGCCCGCCAGGCCTTGCAGCATCAACTGGAGGACTGCGGCCTGACAGTCACGCCGTTCAATACCCTGGAAAGCCTGGCCAATGGCGTGACCGGCGCCCATCAGACCGATCAGGCCATCGGCCTGGCAGTGCTCGGCATCACCAGCAACGACATGCCGCCGGAGCGCCTCAACCAGCATATCTGGGACCTCGAACACCTGGGCTGCCGAGTGCTGGTGCTGTGCCCGACCACCGAACTGACGCTGTTCCACCTCTCGGTGCCCAACCCCCACAGCCAGCTGCAGTCCAAACCGGCCTGCACGCGCAAACTGCGCCGGGCCTTGTCGGATCTGGTCAACCCGCGCCAGCAGCGCAGCGACCCCGGCGAGCCGCTTTCAAGCCGCGCGCCGAAGGTCCTTTGCGTCGATGACAACCCGGCCAATCTGCTGCTGGTACAAACCCTGCTCGAAGACATGGGCGCCAAGGTGCTCGCGGTGGAAAGCGGTTATGCCGCGGTCAAGGCCGTGCAGAACGAGACCTTCGACCTGGTGCTGATGGACGTGCAGATGCCCGGCATGGACGGCCGCCAGAGCACCGAAGCCATTCGCCAGTGGGAAAGCGAGCGGCATTGCACGCCACTGCCGATCGTTGCCCTTACCGCCCACGCGATGGCCAACGAAAAACGCGCGTTGCTGCAAAGCGGCATGGACGACTACCTGACCAAACCCATCAGCGAACGGCAACTGGCACAAGTGGTGTTGAAATGGACCGGCCTGGCGTTGCGTAATCTGGGGCCGGAGCGCTCCAGCGAAAGCCACAACGGTCATGAGTTGCAGGTGCTCGATCACGATGAAGGGCTGCGCCTGGCGGCCGGCAAGGCCGATCTGGCGGCGGACATGCTGGCAATGCTGCTGGCTTCCCTGGAAGCCGACCGCGAGGCCATCCGCGTCGCCCGTGAAGCCAATGACCAGAATGCCCTGATCGAGCGGGTCCATCGCCTGCACGGGGCGACCCGTTATTGCGGCGTCCCGCAACTGCGCGCCGCCTGCCAGCGCAGTGAAACCCTGCTCAAGCAACAGGACCCGAAAGCCCCCGGCGCGCTGGAAGAACTCGAACGAGCCATCAATCGCCTGGCGGCCCAGGCGCGCATCAATGCCTGATGCAGCGCAATAACGCTGGGCGCCTTGAAGGCTAAGCTCACCGCATTCCGGTTTGAGACTTCCAGGAGCACATCATGCGCACGATTCTTTTCAGCAGCCAGACTTACGACCGCGACAGTTTTCTGAGTGCCGACCTTCCTGTCGGCATCGAGCTGCATTTCCAGTCGGCGCGACTGAGTCTCGACACCGTGGCGTTGGCAGAGCATCACGACGTGGTCTGCGCCTTCATCAATGATGACCTCAGCGCTCCGGTACTCGAACGTCTGGCGGCGGGCGGCACACGCCTGGTTGCCCTGCGCTCGGCCGGTTACAACCATGTCGACCTGACGGTGGCGAAGCGCCTGGGGCTAGCGATTGTAAGGGTTCCGGCCTACTCGCCTCACGCGGTGGCCGAACACGCGGTGGCGCTGATTCTGGCGCTTAACCGCCGACTGCACCGTGCCTACAACCGTACCCGCGAGGGGGATTTCAGCCTGCATGGGCTAACCGGTTTCGACCTCGTGGGCAAGACCGTCGGCGTGGTCGGCACCGGGCAGATCGGCGCGACTTTCGCGAAAATCATGAACGGCTTCGGCTGCCGGTTGCTGGCTTGTGATCCTTACCCGAACCCGCAGGTCGAAGCGCTCGGCGCGCGCTACCTCAGCTTGCCGCAACTGCTGGCCGAGTCGCAGATCATCAGCCTGCATTGCCCGCTCAACGAACAGAGCAAACACTTGATCAACAGCGAGTCACTGGCGCACATGCAGCCAGGCGCGATGTTGATCAATACCGGGCGTGGCGGTCTGGTGGACACGCCGGCGCTGATCGACGCGTTGAAGGACGGCCAATTGGGCTACTTGGGGCTGGATGTGTATGAAGAGGAAGCGCAGCTGTTCTTCGAGGATCGCTCCGACCTGCCGCTGCAGGACGATGTGCTGGCGCGCCTATTGACCTTTCCGAACGTCATCATCACGGCGCACCAGGCCTTCCTCACCCGTGAAGCGTTGGGCGCGATTGCCGCGACCACTCTGCACAACATCGCGGCCTGGGCGGCCGGTTCGCCACAGAATCAGGTCGAGAGCTGATCGGCTCAGGCCTTGGACAAAAGGTACATAAACGCCAGCCAGCCGAAGCCCAGCAAGCGCTGCCCCAGCGAATGCCCGCGACGCAGCAGGAACCAGACAAAAAACGGCGGAAGCAAGAAAATCATCAGTTTCAGCCAGAGTTCCACCGGACGCGGCCCGCCGGGTGCCGGTGCCGGGATCTCTGCCTCGACTTCGGCTTTACGTTTGCGCCCGAAAGCGGCCGGGGTCACCCTGGGCACGTTCTCATTGGTCGGTAAACGCCCGAAAGAAAGAGGCGCCTGCGTTGCCGTCGACGTGGCGGCTTCTGCCACCGCAGGTGCACCGCAATGAATGCAAGCAGGCGCCGTGGAACTGATGCGTTGCTTGCACTCAAAACATTCGATCAACGCCATTTCTGTTCCTTAGAGATGCAAAAGCGGCAGTGTGCCATGACTCGACAGGTAATTCGAACCAGATCGAAGGTCACATGCCCGCGCCATGCTGCGTTCATGCCCGTGCTAGCATATCGCGCATATTTGGAGGACCCATGGTCGAACACGATTTCCGCTACAGCCTGATGAACCCGCAACACACCCTCACCGAATGCCGCGCCCTCGTGCCGGGGCGTTATCAAGTCACTGGCAACGGCGGCTCGATTCGTAATAACGACGTGCTGGTAGTGACCCTTAAAGGCAGCAAGGACTTGTCCATGCGCCTGACCGTCGAAACGGTTCGCCATCTGATCAACCCGCCAGGCCAATGGGTCGCGGTGGCCAGTGGTCCAGTGTTCGGCGAACTGGCGATCCACACCTGGAAAGTCAACTGCGACAGCTGCGCCAAAGAGCTGAGCTTTGAGTTCGCGGTCGACGCCAAGCTGGGCAACAAGGCGGAAAAACCGGCGGCCACTGCTCGGATTGCCGAGCTGGGTTGGGCCACTGTTGCCGACAAGCACCTGTGCAAGAAGTGCCAGGAGCCTGCGTGATGAAACGCCTTGCTCTGACCGCCATGGCTGGCGCCAGCCTGTTGGGCTGCGCCGCCGAACCGGTGCAATTGCAACACAACCGCAGCTACATTCTGGAGTGGATCGGCGAGCGTCCGCTGATGGACTACAGCCACCTGACCATCACCCTCGATGAAGACGGTCGGGCCTATGGCAACGGCGGCTGCAACCACTGGTTCGCGCCGTATACCCTGGAAGGCGACAAGCTGAGCTTCGGGAAGATCGGCAGCACCCGCAAAATGTGTGCGCCGGCGTTGATGGAGCAGGAAAAACGCTTCCTGCAGGCGCTGGAAAACGTGCAACGCTGGGATGTTTCACCGATCGACCAGATGCGCTTCTGGCCGGCGCAAGGCAAACCGTTGCGTTGGTGGCTTGAAGAGGGTTGATCACGTAGCCAAGTGAGTGACTGTGGCGAGGGAGCTTGCTCCCGCTGGGCTGCGAAGCAGCCCTAAAACCCACCACCTCGGTTCTTCAGATATACCGTATGGACCGAATTTGCGACTGCTGCGCAGCCGAGCGGGAGCAAGCTCCCTCGCCACAAAAGCTCCCTCGCCACAGGTCGGCGCTCGATCAGTTAGTCGCCTGCAACGCCTCAAGCTTCGCCATCACCCCCGCCGCCGTCTGCTCTCCCATCAATTGTTCCCGCACCTTGCCCTTGTTATCGATGATGTAAGTCACTGGCAGCGCTTCACTGCGCGGCAATTCGAAAAGGTCGGCCGGATCCTGCGCCAGCACGGTGAAAGCGATCCCCAGTTTCTCGCTGGCACTTTTCAGCTCTTCGCCCTGCACATTGTCGAAATTGACCCCGAACACACCGATCTTCTTGCCCTTGAGCTGCTCGGCCAGCACGTTCAACTCGGGAATCTCGGTACGGCACGGGCCGCACCATTCGGCCCAGTAATTGAGCACCAGCCATTGTTTGTCCAGACGCTCGGCGGCGACTTTGTGACCATTTTGGTCGGTGCCATAGTCGTTGCCGCAGCCTCCCAGTAATAACGCCCCCATGATCGCCAATGCCGCTGCCAGTCGCCTTGTCATGTCTCAATCCTTGTCAAAAATAGAATGCACCTGCGACCCATCGCCTCCCAAGGTTCTGGATTACGCGCCGCACAGTTAGAATAGCCGCCACCTTACGCAAGATGCGACCCGCACATGACCGATCTGACGCTTTATCACAACCCGCGCTGCTCGAAATCCCGCGGTGCGCTCGAACTGCTCGAAGCCCGTGGCCTGGCCCCGACCGTGGTCCGCTACCTGGAAACCCCGCTGGACGCCGCGCAAATCCAGAGCCTGCTGAGCAAGCTCGGCATCAGCGCCCGGCAATTGCTGCGCACTGGCGAAGACGAGTACAAAACCCTCAACCTGGCCGACAGCAACCTGAGCGAGGCGCAATTGATCGCCGCCATCGCCGCGAACCCGAAACTCATGGAGCGCCCGATTCTCGAAGTCGGCGACAAAGCCATCATCGGCCGTCCGCCGGAGAATGTGCTGGAGTTGCTGCCGTGAGTGCGCCGTACATTCTGGTGCTGTATTACAGCCGCAGCGGTTCGACCAATGAAATGGCTCGGCAGATTGCCCGTGGTGTCGAGCAGTCCGGTATGGAAGCGCGCCTGCGCACCGTGCCGGCGATCTCCACTGAATGCGAAGCCGTGTCGCCGGACATTCCCGATGAAGGCGCGCTGTACGCCAGCCTCGACGACTTGAAGAACTGCGCCGGACTGGCCCTCGGCAGCCCGACCCGCTTTGGCAACATGGCCGCACCGTTGAAATACTTCCTCGATGGCACCAGCAATCTGTGGCTGACCGGCGCCCTGGTGGGCAAACCGGCCGGGGTCTTCACCTCCACCGCGAGCCTGCATGGCGGCCAGGAAACCACGCTGCTGTCGATGATGTTGCCGTTGCTGCACCACGGCATGCTGATCACCGGCCTGCCTTACAGCGAATCGGCGCTGCTGGAAACCCGCGGTGGCGGCACGCCTTACGGCGCCAGCCATCACGCAGGTGCCGATGGCAAAAGCGGTTTGAATGAACACGAAGTCGCGCTGTGCCGGGCCTTGGGCTTGCGGTTGGCGAAAACTGCGCAAAAGTTGGTGAGCTGATATGGCCAAAAAGCCGAAGATTCTGCCTTCCATCGAATGGCTCGAACCGCGAGTACGGGCGATGCGCGTCATCAGCCTGCTGTGCTTTTTCGGCCTGGTGGGACTGCTCTGCGCCTACTACCTGGTATTCGCCGACCTGCATGGCGCGCGGCCGTGGGTGATTCTGCTGATCGAACTGGTGCCGCTGCTATTGCTGGCGCCGGGGATGATCGTCGGCAGCGCCCGTGGGCATTCGTGGATGTGTTTTGTGGTGAACCTGTATTTCATGAAGGGCGCATTGGCCGCGTATGACCCGAACCGGCAGTTGTTCGGTTTACTGGAAATGGGCGCGAGCCTGGCGGTGTTCTGCTCGGCAATGTTGTATGTGCGGTGGCGGTTTCAGTTGAACCGCAAGTTGGCGGGTGAAGGCGAAACCAGCGTCGCCTGACAGGACGCCTTCGCGAGCAAGCCCGCTCCCACAGTGACCGGAGTCGTTCACAAATTTTGTGCTCAAAACCAATACCTGTGGGAGCGGGCTTTGCCCGCGATGGAGTCGACTCGGTCTCAATGATTCACTGTGTACGCCAGCATCATCGAAATCTGGCTCATCGGCCGCCCACCGCTCTCTTCGTGCCACTGGTTGAACGCATTCTGCACCGTGGCCATGTCCCGCAGGCTGGTCGGCACCTTGTCGACGATCTTCTGCGCACTCAGCGCTGCCACCACGTCGTAGCTCGGCACGAAGGTGTCCTTGCCCACCATCCGCAAGAACCGCGGTGCCGATAACCCGCCCAACTGATGCCCGTGTTTTTTCAGGTAGGTCCACAAACCGACAATATCGGTCACCGGCCATTCGGCGATCAACGCGCCAAAACTGCCTTTCTCATGGGCCACGTCCAGAATGAACTGCGCATTGCGTGGCACGCTCTTGAGCTTGCCCAGGTGGCGGATGATCCGCGCATCCTGCATCAAGCGCTCCAGATGCTCAGCGCTCATCAGCACGACTTTTTCCGGGTCGAACTTGAAGAACACCTCTTCGAACGCCGGCCACTTGGCGTCCACCAGGCTGTGCTTGAGGCCGGCGCGGAACACCCGCAACGCCATGGTCGAGAGGTAGCGGTCGTCGCTGATCTTGCGCAATTGCGCCGGGGTCTTGGGAACGGGCAGACGGGCTTCCAGTTCAGCCGCCGAACCGAAGCGGTTCAAGCAGTATTCGTTCAGCCACTTGTAGTCGCGCATGCCCTCTCCTGAGGATTGAAGCGAAAAACCAACTGTGGGAGCGACCTGTGGCGAGGGGGCTAGCCCCCGTTGGGCTGCGAAGCGGCCCCAAAATCTCTGATGTACCAAAGATCTTGTGAGTGCTACGCACTCAAACGGGGGCAAGCCCCCTCACCACAAGGCTCGCTCCCACACAATTTGTGTCAGAGATTGACCACGTTGACGAAGCGCGAAGCCGCCGTTTCGTCAATCTTGAGGCTGGTGAAGTCAAACAGGTTACGGTCCGCCAGTTGCGACGGGATCACGTTCTGCAAGCTGCGGAAAATGCTTTCGGTACGGCCCGGGGTCTTGCGTTCCCAGTCCTGCAGCATTTCTTTAACCACTTGGCGTTGCAGGTTTTCCTGGGAGCCGCAGAGGTTGCACGGGATGATCGGGAATTGTTTGAAATCCGAGTAGGCCTGAATGTCTTTTTCGTTGCAGTAGGCCAGCGGGCGGATCACTACGTTGCGACCGTCGTCAGCGCGCAGCTTCGGCGGCATGGCCTTGAGCGAGCCGTTGAAGAACATGTTCAGGAAGAACGTCTCGACGATGTCGTCGCGATGGTGACCGAGGGCCATTTTGGTCGCGCCGATTTCATCGGCAAAGGTGTAGAGCGTGCCGCGACGCAGGCGCGAGCATAGCGAGCAGGTGGTTTTTCCCTCAGGAATAAGCTCCTTGACCACCGAATAGGTGTCTTTCTCGACGATGTGGTACTCGATGCCCAGTTCTTTGAGGTAAGCCGGCAGCACGTGCTCGGGAAAGCCTGGCTGCTTCTGGTCCATGTTCACGGCCACGATCTCGAACTTGATCGGGGCGACCTTCTGCAAATGCATCAGCACGTCGAGCAGGGTGTAGCTGTCTTTTCCTTATAGCTCAAGGATATCCTAGTAAACAGTACACTCATGTTTGTAACCCTATAATTTTACTACGTTTTACGAATAACATTATTTACAAAAAAAGTCGATAATGTAAATTTCATGGTTTCGCGAGCTCCAGAACCTCCCTTTCCTCACAAAAAACGACGTTGAACCTTTACAAAACCTGGACGACATCTATCCAGTTTTCAACGCGGGAAGAAGAAACCGTTGCGTCTTCAAACTTGTAGGGCGGCCGGTCTTCCGATCTGTCAATAGACAGATTTACGAAGTCGAACAGACTGCGATCGGCCATCTGGGAAGGGTTTACGCTTTGTAAGCTGTGAAAAATATTTTCCACGCACCCGGGATTTACCGAGTCCCACTCCGCAATCATCGATTTAATTTTTTTCCTTTGGAGATTCTCTTGTGAGCCGCAGAGATTACATGGAATGATCGGATACGCACTATCAGCAGCGACCTTCGCTACATCTTTTTCTCGGCAATAGGCGAGCGGCCGAATAACGATATTCCTCTTATCGTCACTGAGAAGTTTAGGCGGCATCCCTTTCATCTGCGCTTGGAAAAACATGTTGAGAAATAAGGTCTCAACCATATCATCCATATGATGTCCAAGCGCCAATTTAGTAGCCCCTATTTCCTCGGCAAAACTATAAAGCGTACCCCTTCTGAGTCTTGAACAAAGAGAGCAGGTTGTTTTACCTTCAGGAATCTTTTGCTGGACGACTGAATAAGTATCTTTGTCAATTATATAATAATCAATCCCTTTACTCTCAAAAAACTCAGGCAAAATATGCTCAGGAAACCCAGGTTGCTTCTGATCAAGATTTACGGCTACAACGCTAAATTTTATTTGCGCAACGCGCTGGAGGTGTAGCAGCGCATCCAGCATTACAAATGAATCTTTGCCACCACTTACGCACACCATAACTTTATCGCCGTCGTCGATCATTGCGTAATCTACAACAGCCTTTCCGACACTACCACGCAGCTTTTTACGACGAAGCTCTGCCGCCTTATTTAATTGAGCTGTACTTTCATCTATCATCATGGCTTTAAGTTCCGACCAATAATTTAGAAGTTTAGAAATAATCCCAATGAAAAAACAGCCTACCTAAAACATCCACACTCTTGCAACGAGTTAAGATAGCTAATTAACACAAAAACAAAAAACAGAAAACAGAAAACCCATGACAAATAACATGCATTAGCCCAGACACTTCACATCTTATCTAGACGCTTAAAACTCGAAAATGAGATAAAGCGAACGATATCTGACTTGGCTGCATCATAACAAGATTGTGTCTACGTTTTAAGTGCACCCTGACCAACGATCGCTTTCAGCTTCGCTAGGGCGCCTCAGTGATTGACTACACCGCGGAGTACTGCTGGTGACCAGGGTTGATTGGCCTCAAAGACACTCATGGCGACAGATCATCCTCTACCATTTGGGACGGCAGCAGCCGCCATCAGTGCAGCCGGGATCATCAAGCGCACGTAACGTCGTTGGTGATTGCAGCGTGATCGGGACTGTGATTGGCCCACTGCAGAGGAATAGTCGAATCGAGTGTAAACGCCTAGTCAAATGCCATACGTTGCCCTAATTTATGTGGTGAGCTGTCTCGTCTAAGGTCGCGCGCCGCTACTTACAATAGATCGCTGCTAGCTTGGAGGCATTCCTTAAACGATCATTTTCTATAGAGCGTCATGACTAATCCAGATCTAATAGCGCTTCTCACCAGAGCATCCGAAATTGTTCAACGAGCAGGCGTTTTGCTATCCGAAGAGTGGAGTCGTCCGGATGGACCTCGAGGCCAGGGAGATAAGGCTGCGATTGACGTAGAAATTGAAAATATCTTGAGGCCTGAGCTCCTCAGCCTGCTTTGCTGCGATTTTTGGGGTGAAGAGACGGGACACATCCTCACGGGGAATGCTTGGTGTTGGGTTGTGGACCCTAACGACGGAACGAGTGACTTTCTGAACGGCTTGAAGGGATCTGCAATATCAGTGGGGCTATTGCATAAAACCATCCCAGTACTCGGGATTGTATTTGCCCCCGTAACTCCTGAGGGGCCACCAGACTGCATCGGGTGGGCGGAAGGCATGCCCCATCTGATTCGCAATGGTCAACCAGTAAGCTCCTGCCTTGCTGATAAAAAGCTGTCGAGCGACAGCACTATAATGGTCAGCGCTGCGGCTCTAAATAAACCGGACCTCAATCGAGAGATGTGTGCTCCAGGGAGTTTTCATGCAATGCCATCCATCGCATACAGACTGGCTAGAGTAGCCGCTGGCGACGGTGTATGCGGCGTTTCGCTTTACGCCGTTTCAGCACATGATGTTGTTGCTGGGCATGCACTGTTGAGAGGCGCCGGTGGTGTGCTGCTAAACGAAAACGGAATTGCCATCAGCTACGCCACGGAGGTCAATATGGAGACCGTTTCGCAGCGCTGCTTCGGTGGATCACCAACCGTTTGCCACGAACTGACAACTCGTAAATGGGATCGAGTCCTCCGAGCTTAAACGGGCCGAGGCCACTATAGAGATAACATCGAGACAACGAATGCCTTCAGAACTAACTGAAGAAGAAATGCGCCGAGCGTTGTTTGGCGGAGCCCAGGCCTCTGCACCTGTGGAAGTACACGTACAAACTGTCAGCGACGGTATTCCAAACCTGGCGAAAGTGGTGCCTATTCAGGAACTCCGAGGGCTTGAGCAAAATAGGGCGCCAGCGGGCGCTCAGGAGTAGACCTGCCACGGCGGTGTGGTTTGCTATTGCAGCCCTACTGAAGTAACGACAGTATGTGTAGCCAAATGCCAGCAGCCAAAGGATGATTTGATGCCCACCGACAATAGGATCATGCCCGCCATTTTGGATCGTGAAATTTCTGGTGCGGATCAAGATGCATTCGGCCATAGGCATTTCGCTCAGGGCCTGCAAAGCCTTATCGAGTCAGAGCAATTAGCCCCTCCGTTTAGCATTGGTCTCCTTGGTGGCTGGGGTACCGGCAAAAGCAGTATTAAGGAGCTGTACACAAACCATCTGAAAAATGATGCTTCCAAACAAGGTGGGAAGATTAGAAAGGATCGGTTCCACTGCATCACATTCAACGCTTGGCGATTCGGCGGGCACGACCAGGACATCAAGCGTGCCTTGTTGCGTCATGTGTACCTGGAGTTGGGCGGCAAGGAAGATCACCTACACGATAAGCTTTTTCGGCAGATCAGCGAGACAACCCAAAAACCGAAGGGATGGTTAAAAATTACTCTGGAGACGCTCAAGGCATGGACGTTGCCGGTACCTGCTTTGATCGCTGCAATGTCCCTTTTGTTTGGGATTTGCTACCTAACGCTATTCGTTTTCAATGTTCAAAGTGAGTTTCTGAAAAGCATCGTATTTTTGTGTGTAACCGCGGCTTACACCTACCTTCTAAAGCACATCAAACCACCTGCCGTTGGATCGTCAACCCCGATCACGCGAGTGGAGCTTCCTAACACTACGTCCGAACAATACGAAGACCTCCTCCTCGATCAAATCCGAAACTACAAGTCTGGTGACTGTAGATCTTTGGAAGGTCGCTCAGGAAAGTCCTGTGAACGGTTGGTTGTTTTTGTTGACGATTTGGATCGCCTTTCAGCCGAGGAAATGGTCCTTGGTTTGGATGCTGTACGCACCTTTATGGAGATTCCTGCAAATCGGCTTCCGAAGGGCATTGGCTTAGTGTTTGTTATTTCCTGTGACGAAGCCAAAGTAGCTGACGCTCTTGCTCGGGGGCGAAGAAATAGTGACCTTCCTGGCTCGGTAGTGACTCACAACGACGCACGTAGATATCTGGATAGGATCTTCCAATTCCGCTTGGAGATTCCACCGCCCCCCCGTCATGACATGCGCGAGTTCGCGCGCTTTCACTTGGCCAAATTGACTAGCGTCACGGCAGATCTTGAGGCCCGTGGTTTCCAGCTTGCGCCGATTATTGATCGTATGATTCATGTCAGCGTCCAGGATCCGAGAAACGCCCTTCAGATAGTGAATGCTTTCGCTCAAGCTTGGTGGATTGCTCGAAAGAGGGAAGCTGAAGGTCTAGGCACTAACAAGCCCGGAGGACTCCACGAAGGGGCTGTCACGTCGCATCCCATTTCACTTGGTGCACTATGTGCGATGAAAGTAAGTTTTCCTGATTTTTATCGCGACCTCCAGGAAGATCCAGCATTTCTGCAGCGTTTTACTGATGTTGTCATCCGCGGGCTAAAGATGGATGACCAGCCTCTGCAAAC
This sequence comes from Pseudomonas sp. PME37.24/025, assembly GCF_055556615.1. Lineage (NCBI taxonomy): Bacteria > Pseudomonadati > Pseudomonadota > Gammaproteobacteria > Pseudomonadales > Pseudomonadaceae > Pseudomonas > Pseudomonas sp. PME37.24/025. The sequence goes on along the minus strand of NZ_JBVHNK010000009.1, from coordinate 227,894 downwards.
ACAGGATCGCTTAAAGGAACGCTATTACAAGCTCACTGATGGTCTGCTCACTCTTAAGGCAGAGCATCGGCCACTTCGACAATTTATCGCAAGCCTCGTTGGCTTAAGGTGGCCACCCTCACTACAAAGCCTGCTTCTACTTTCCGAGGACCACATCACTCGACGTTTGGGGCCGAAGATCGCCCCAATCTACGGTGACTTTGTTTCCGGTAACACGCAGGGGGTTTTGGAGGGACTCGCCAGGCACAGCGATAATGCTCCTCTCCACGAAGACGAAGCCCGAGCGCTTTATCAGATGTTTGAAGACCTGCGGCAGGAATTACCTGCGCTCAGAGCGCGCGCTTCACGGGTAGTAGCAGACCTCGTGGAGCGCCTACCCGAGCCACCGGCCTACCAGCTCATCAGTATGCTTTGCCGTGAAATGGCTGACTCTCTGGAGCTACGCTCACAACTTGGGCTAGAAAAGATCGGCAAGATTCTGCGATCTGCCGTTTCCGACGACCAACGAGTTATTGCCTCCCGCCTTGTAGGCGATGTACTCGGCGGTACCGACGCCGTGAAGCTTTTGCGCGAGACCATGGAGCCCCCTAGTCTCGATGAAGCAATCGCTATGGTTCACATGGCAGTCCCGATGATTCTGACAGTGCGTGTAAGCATTGGACTGGAGCGTCGGGCTGACGAACAACTGCTTAGCTGGTTGCTCGACCGGAATATTTCGATCGGCACTAAACACGCCCAGCTGTCCTTCAATGAGCTGGAACAATGGCTGGAAAGCTATGGTGAGAAGCTAGTTGCAGACTTAGGCCTCGACTACATAAATGCGCTCGCAGACGAGCTGGAGAGAAGTCAGAACCCTCAATTTGATATGGCCTCCAGTATCTCTCGGGCCCGAGGTGTTTTTGACCAGATGATGGCGCAAGGCGCCGAGTCACGAACGCTGCTATGGGCCCCGCTGGCACGATATGTATCTCTCTCCGAGGAGGTTGCCGTGCGTATGGCTTGGGAGGTCGCTCTAAGCAACCACCGGTACGCTGATGATGAAGATGTTTGTCAATTCGTCAGCGATTTCGTCGCGCGGCTGTCGAAGGACTTCAACGACGAAGAGTCAACAATCGAACATGAAGTGGCAGCATCAATCTTGCTAGCGTTTGTCCGCGAACGGGTGGATGCCCTTGACGATGAAACGGTCAAAGCGACCGCTGATTTGGCTGATCAATGGGGTAAAAGCGACGTCCTTCCTGAGCAGGCATGTGCGTTGCTTTCAGAACTACGAAAAAGTAATGAAGCGGACTTCATGCGAGTGCTTGGCGGGTGGGTCCCCCAACTCTTCGTAAGTCTTCCCATCGAATGCGTGAAACTGATCGCGACTCAGTTTGAAACTCTGCCTGCACCGACTCAAACCGCGATAGGTAGTTCTCTTTCAACCTTTCTCACCAGTGTTGCTGTGACTGATCCGGCATTGGAAAGGTACAAAATATTCTCTCTTGCTACCCCTCAAGCGGCGTGGAAAGTCGGTCCGTTGCATGGCTATGTAAACAGCCTCCTTCCGCACTTGGTATCTCAGATCAGTGCCGAGGCATACATTAGATCGATCTTGGAGCCGAGCACGCCCCTCATACAATATGCATCGCCGAGCATCCTAGGACCCAACCTGCAGCAACTTTTTGTTCAGGGCAAAGGTTATCCGAGTCTTTTTTCGTGGCTGCACAGCTGTTTTGCGGAGCGTTGGCCTTCGAAGTCAGACAGCCTCCCAGGCTACGACCCACAGGCCATTTTCGATGAAGCTGGCACGTTTGCAGTGACTAACTCCGCCGAAACGAAGCGGGGGGTTTTGCGCTCCATGCGCCATATGGTTGAGAGAGGCCTTGTTGGAAGCGAGGGGCGCGCAAAACTAATTGCCGCTGCTAGTTCGGCCTGGTCAGCCAATCCGAATTCCGCATTGGACACCTTCGAGAGGGGCTACTGCGAGCTTACCCCTGATCAAGCTGCCAACCTTGCTTCACACATCTCGTGGGATAAACCCGAGCACCTCGACGCACTGCAAAAGGCTTGGACGGCCATTGCCGCCGATAAGAAAGGCCCCGAACCTAGTGAGGTAATGGTGCGAATTCTTCAGCGAGGTCTACTTGGGAATACAGAACAGCCTGACTTGGCGACCCGTATGTGGATTCAATCCCAACAGGACACAGGGCACGAGCTTATGGCGAATCTACTAGTAAGCAAAGCTCTCGAAGATAGCCATAGACGGAGGTTATGGGCTTGTGCGATTGAGCAGGTAAAAGAGCTCGGCGCTTCGTTCTTCCTAGAATTGATCCCCAAAGTAAGCGCACTCACCAACGCTGATGAAACGATCAAGGCGGTGTTTGACGACTTCAGCATCGTCATGACCGTACTGGACTCTAAAGATCTACAGGCTGAAATGGCAATGCGCTTGATGAACCAATTCTCAGGTGCCTCTACCAATTCAACGAAAGGGCGTATAGCCGAAATAAGCAACCAGCTTGTCAGCCAAGCAGCTTTAAAGAACTTCAAGCCAGAGTCGCTTCACAAGGATGAGTACGAGATTTTGGCGGTGCATTTTGGCACTCGCCCCACGAAAAGCTTCGAGAAGCTGCTGGTCAGTGAGTGACGTGTATGGTCACCAAAGAGTGCAACGTCTTGGCAGGGAGCTAATCGATCACAATGACGAAAATACGCGATAATTACGACAGTGTTCGAGCGTCAAGAGACGGTCATGAATTCCATGAGGCTTGGGTAGCACGAAAATGTTTGGGTTTACTGCTGCCGAAAGACGATTTCATCGGCTTGGCGATCGAGGGTTTTTCTCCGGCTGACCAAAAAACCGCGGAAGACGCAGGAAACGAAATCGCAGACGCCGTTTTGTACTATGGGTGTTGGGTCAGTTTTCAATCAGCGCCAACAGGCTATAGTCATCCAGGGCAAATCTGATGTCAGTCATCGGTCGCGCATCAACACCGTGCACGCGAAAGAATGCAGTCACGCCGTACGATCAATACTGGCGGTGTGCCTCGTCATTACGCGCAAAAAGGATCTCATTGTGACTCACAACGAGGGACAGAGTGATCAAGCAGCAATGGCCGCCTCTGACCTGCTCGAACTGCTTTTTCGTGCCTATCGCGGCGGCCTTAGCGTACGGTTGTGGAACGGTACAAGCATGCGACTCGGTAAAGCAGTGGAAAAACCGCTTCCCCCATTTACCCTGATATTTCGTAGCCCACAGGCAGTACTGAACCTGGCAATTGGGCGTGCCCCCCTGCGCTGGATTGATGCCTATCTTCGTGAAGACATCGATATCGACGGCGATCTGTTCAGCGCCTTAGCACTGAAAGACCACCTGGGGAACCTGAGCATTCGCGGTCTCGATCGACTTGAAGCGATTACCGCGGCGCTGCGCTTAAAACTGGCGATCCTTCGCAGTACGCCAGCTCGTCACCATCATCCGAGGCTTCATTCACGTCGAGTTAACTTACGGTCCCGAACCGCAAATCTAGAGACCATCGCTTTTCACAACACTCTGCCGAGCGCTTTCTACGGGTTGTGGCTGGATGAGTCGATGGTCTATTCCTGCGCCTACTTCAAGCGCATCGACGACGAACTGGAACAAGCGCAGCAGCAAAAGCTGCACCTGATCTGCCGCAAACTAATGCTCAAGCGCGGCGATCATCTGCTTGATATCGGTTGTGGTTGGGGAGCACTGATCATTTATGCCGCACGTAATTTTGGTGTACGCGCCCATGGCATAACCACCAACCAGCAACAGATGGACATTACACGAGAAAAAATTTGCGAAGCGGGCCTACAGGATCTAGTCACCGTCGAGGTCGCTGACTACCACACTCACCCGGGCGAAGAGATTTACGACAAGGTGACCAGCCTCGGCATGTTTGAGCACGTCGGCTTGGAGAATCTGCCACGGTATTTCACGGCCGTGTATCGACTCTTGAAACCCGGCGGTCTTTTCCTCAATCAGGGGATTACTCACGATGTGCATGGGTGGAAAGAAACCTTGTCCACCCTGTTCATCGATCACTACATTTTCCCCGAAGGCCAACTCGATACCGTCAGCCATATCCAGCAGGCGATGGAGCATTGCCTATTCGAAATCGCCGACGTCGAAGCGCTACGCCACCATTACGCACTGACGCTCAAGCGTTGGGTTGAGCGGCTCGAGGCGAACAAGGATCAGGTGTTGGGATTAGTCAGCAAGGTCACCTACCGTACATGGCGTCTGTATATGACGGCGTGCGCACTCGAGTTCGAAGCTGGTGACCTGGGGGCCTACCAGATAATGTCGAGTAAACGTGCAGGTAGCTTTTTAGCTCTTCCCTTGACGCGCAATCATCTAATGGCGAAGGGAAAAAAAGGCTGCAGGAGCAGCCTCAAGGATGGGGGGGGCAGAGATGACTTAGCATCACTCATGTTTTCTTATAGGGCGTAGCTTTATCGGCCAACCAACAAGATCAATCGACTACATGGAACCTAGGTAGCATCCATTTCCAACGAATGGCGGCAATACGGCTGACAAAAACGAACGCAATGGCAATTGCAGACGCTACTTCAAGTGAAATCTGCAAATCCAGCAGCGTGATGTAGGCGACGGCACCCAAAATACTGATGGATGCATAAACCTCACGTCTAAACACCAACGGTATTTCGTTACACAACACATCACGCATCACACCCCCAGCGACTGCGGTAGCTACACCCATGATCACTGCGATGCTGGGAGGGAGGTTTTGCTGAAGAGCCATATCTGTTCCTGTGACCGTAAATACAGCCAATCCAAATGCATCGGCTACCAACAACACCCTCTCGTTGAAGGTTTTCAAGGTCCTCGCCCAAATCATGGTTCCTAGCGAAGCACTAACCCCTACCAAAAAGCCATTCTCATTGGAAACCCACTCGATCGGATAATGAGCCATCAGTACGTCACGCAAGGCACCGCCGCCTAAAGCGGTGACTAAACTGATGGTGATTACGCCGAACCAGTCCAACGATTTTCGCCCTGCCATCAGGGTGCCTGTCACTGCGAAGGCTGCGACGCCTAACAACTCACAGTAATAGATCACCCAACCAGCGTGGTAAGCCTTCATCTACGGAACCAGCCTGTACTGCAAATGGGAAAAGCCCTTGAAATGAGGCGCCTTCAAGACACACATTAGGGTCTAATTACATTATCATAATATTATAATAAAAGTACAACCGAGGCGTGCGATGAAGACAGGGGCAAAAAACACCGTGGTGTATCGACATGAGGATTTTTCTCTTGGAAAAACCACCGTTGAACCAAGCGTGCGGGTCGAAACAGTTGGCGACCTAGCAATGGCGTATAGCCCAGGGGTGGCGCAGCCTTGCTTGGCAATCTCGAAAAATCCGGATGACGCTTACCGCTTTACGGGTAAGGGCAATCTCGTCGCAATCATTTCCGACGGCTCGTCAGTTCTGCATCTGGGCAACCTGGGATCTCTTGCCAGCAAGCCGGTGCTAGAGGGAAAAGCGCTCCTGTTTAGACGCCTGGCCAAGATCAACGCGGTAGATATCCAGGTCAACACCAGCGAATCGGCCGCTTTCATTGATACGGTTGTTCGAATTGCCGACACCTTCGGCGGCATCCATCTGGATGGCATGGCTGAGTTTCAGAGCCTGGAGATCGAACAAGCGCTGATCGCTCGGTGCGACATTCCGGTGTTCTCAGATGAACCACACGGAATGGCAATTGTTGTGGTGGCCAGCCTGCTGACGGCATTAAAAGTTCAGGGCAAAAAACTTAAAGACGTCAGAATCGTCTGCGGACTGCACGGGCGTGCGGCGGTCGAGTGTGTGAGGTTGCTGCTGAGCTTGGGAGCCCACAAATCTCGTATTGTCGTAACAACCGGCAGTGTCCGCACGATCGCGCAGCTGGGGCAAACTGTTCAGAATGGACTCACACAGCACTCGCCCGCGGCAATGAAGGGATCTGACGTTTTTATTGGTGTTGCAGATCCAGACTGGTTAACACCGGAAGCAATTCTGTCGATGGCAAGCAACCCCATCGTGTTTGCCTACGCGGGTCCCTATCAAGCGATTTTGCCTTGGCAGGCTCGTGAAATTCGGACGGATTTGATTCTCGCCACCGACAGCTTCGATCATCCAAATGAGTTAGCCAGCTGCTTGGCTTCGCCCTACGTCTTCCGAGGAGCCTTGGACGTTAGAGCGCGATGTATAAATGAAGCCATGAAGATTGCTGCGATCCGTGCTTTGCACCTGCTTGCTTTGCAACCGGTGCCGTTAGACGTACTGCGAACCTACAACGTCGACAGGCTGGTGCTGGGAAAGGATTACATTGTTCCCAAGCCTTTGGATGGGCGCTTGCACTCGGTAGTTGCCGGCGCAGTGGCCAGGGCGGCTATTGATTCGGGAGAGGCCAGAATCAGTTTCCCTGCCCATTACCCGTCTATCTATCCCTTCTTTTACCCGTTTCTGGTTGACGTACCGTCGCCATTTTTTGATCACGGTCAATCTAGTTAGCGGTAACGAACCTAACCGGTGACAAATAACCCTCCGCCTATTATAATTTGATTATCATCGACCGTTTTAGGGTACCGGTAATTCCATGGAAAATAAGACTGCACGATTAACTGTGCTCATTGATCCCGTCAAGAAAAAAGCACTTGAGGAGCTTTGTGCGTCTCAGGATCTGACACCTTCTCAGGTCGTTCGTCAGCTTATTCGGGACTACCTGGAGACGCATGGCGTGTCCTACTCGACCAAAAGCAGAATTGCAGCCAATGGTAAGTGATTCGTCTGCGCGTGGGCGGGCACGACGAATGCCTGCTCATCGCCCTTCTAAGCCTGCTGCACCCCATCTCTAGCCTTGGGGCTTGTCGATCTCGACATAACTGCCCAGTGCGCCACTGAAGTCGGCATGATAATGCTCTGAGCCGAGCGCCTGAAGAATCCCTGCCCTGTCGAGCTTGCCAAGGACTTTCTCGTTGGCTTCACACAACTTCACGACGATGCTGCGCTTGCGCAGCTGCTCAATGACTTCGAGCAGCGTTTGTAAGCCCGTGATGTCCATGAACGGTACCCGCTTCAAGCGAATAATCAACGTCCCGGGATCGGTGTGCGTTTGAGCCAAAACCCGCTCAAAGGTTTCTGCTGCGCCAAAGAAGAGGGGCCCCTCAATGGTGTAAACCAAAATACCGGGGGGAAGGTGCACATGCCCATTCATACGTAACTCTACCTCCAGCTCTTTTTCGACCATCAACTGAATCTCCACAGAAGACGCCATCCGACGCATAAATTGCAGCATGGCGAGAATGACCCCAATGTTCACCGCAATCGCCAGATCACTGAAAACAGTCAAGCTGAAGGTAATTAACAGGATGGCAACGTCGGCTTTTGGAGCTCGTTTGACCATGCGTTTGAAGTGCTTCAGTTCGCTCATGTTGTAAGCGACCACGAATAAGATCGCTGCCAACGCACACAGCGGGATATCCGCAGCCAAAGGCGCCAAGAAGAAGATCAGTAGAATTAACGTGAGGGCGTGTGCAAAACCCGCGATTGGACTGTTGCCACCATTGCGGATGTTGGTTGCTGTTCGAGCGATCGCGCCTGTTGCAGCAAAGCCACCAAACAGAGGAGTGACCAGGTTAGCAATGCCTTGTCCGATTAACTCCTGATTGGAGTCATGTTTGGTACCGGCCATACCGTCGGCAACAACAGCAGAGAGCAGCGACTCGATCGCCCCAAGCATCGCGATCGCAAACGCAGGGCCAATCAACTCAATGACCTGCGGCAGCGTTATTTCAGGAAGGCCTATCTTGGGAAGCCCTTGAGGAATACCCCCAAATGCACTACCGATCGTGGCCACGCCGTTGAATTGAAAATAGGAATGCAATGCCGTCACAACGACCATGGCGATCAGGGGGCCAGGAACACGTCTTACACCGGGTAGTTTAGGCGCGAGGATCACCAACACCAGGCTCAACAGGGCTAACAGTGTCGTGGGCACATGAAGGCTGGGTAGTGCCTGGATGAGGTGCCACAGCCGCTCGTGGAAATGGTCACCACTAATTTTCGGTAAGCCCAAAAAGTCTTTCCATTGCCCGACCCAAATGATCACCCCGATGCCGGCGGTGAATCCCACAATCACGGGGTCAGGGATGAACTTGATGAGTGCGCCAAGCTTGGTGATACCGAGCAGTAATAAAATGGCCCCGGCCATCATTGTCGCGATCTGCAAGCCATCCACACCGTACTTGGCCGTCACGCTGGCCAGAATGACGATGAATGCCCCGGTGGGGCCAGCAATCTGAAGCCGGCTTCCGCCGAACAGCGAAACCAGCAAACCACCCACTATGGCCGTGTAGATCCCCTGTTCCGGCTTGACGCCCGAGGCGATGGCAAAGGCCATGGCCAAGGGCAGCGCCACGACGCCGACGATGACCCCTGAGACGATATTTCGAAGCCAGTGCTCGCGCCCTAACAAGCCCGCTTTCCAAGCTTCTCGTATCGCAATCATGACTAGCCTCGCTCTGGTGGCATGTGCATACTATTCACACCTAGTGATAATAGCAAAGCAATTGGCCTAGCCTCGGTACGACACCTGCATCGCTGTAGAATCGGTACTTAAAGAGCTAATCCCTATGTCCGGAGGCCCGCATGAAACGCGAAGAAGTCAAAACCAAACACGGTGAAGGCATGCATTTCGACACACATGTGATCGCCAACCCGACCAATACGCACGAGTGGATCATTCTTTTCAAAAAGGATGCAGGAAGAAGCTATTTCCTGGTCAATGACAATGAGGAGATTGAGTCCTTTGGTCGCGTCGATGATGTGATCCATGAGCTTCGCGAGCTAGGCATCAAGTCTGCTGAAGTTCATTTTTGATCGGTGTACTCAGGAAGTTTGATCATGTCAGTAAAGATTGAGCATCTGTCGGGTCAAGGCGAGGAGCTTTGGTCTGTCTGTTTCGGTAGCCACAGCATTCAATTTCGTAACGAGCAAGGGGCGAAGGACTATGCAGCCACACTGAAAGAAAGAATCGACGCACCGCATACCTTTCCGCGAATTCACCATGCCTCTCCCAACCCGCACCACTGATCAACACTGAGCTGGATTTTTCCTCGATTGGACAGCCTCGAAGGCTGACGAACGAGGAGCAGAACGCTAAGTCCCTTGATGAAAGGCGTCCAAGGCAGCTCAGAACACACCAAGCTGTTGGCCATTCATTGACGCTGGCTGATCAGGTTTTTATCACGCTCGAGGCTGGAGTCCCAAGGTGGCAAAATTAAAAGACGTATCCGGTGCCACCATCCCTCCCGGGCTCTCCAATGAAGCAGCCGGCGCTGTGGCATTGCTGGGCACCTCTGTCATCGCATTTGTCTTAGCCAACTCTCCTTTCGCTCCCGGCTATTTTGAGTTGCTACATCGCGTCCATCTGGGCCTGTCATTAACCCACTGGGTCAATGACGGTCTGATGACGTTGTTCTTCTTGGTCATCGGGCTGCAATTCAAGCGTGAATGGCTGGTTGGGCATCTGGCCACGTGGGAGAAGCGCGCATTGCCAGGCTGTGCAGCGCTCGGTGGCATGGTCCTGCCGGCGCTTATTCTTTGGGGTTTTAATCACTCCCAAAACGAAACACCATTCTTGATGGCTGTTCCCACAGCCACGGACCTTGCATTTGCGCTGGCCGTCCTGTCGCTGCTCGGTGACAGGGTTCCAGCTTCGCTAAAAGTATTCCTGCTCGCTATCGCGATTCTGGAGGATCTTGGCGGAGTCATGATCGTTGCCTTTTTTCATACCCAACATTTTTTTGTTCCGATGCTGCTGGCCCCATTACTGCTGTTAAGTCTCCTTATAGCGCTGAACCGCAAAGGCATAACACGCCTGCGTCCCTACATAGTGACCGCAGTGTTTTTGTGGATGGCTCTTGGGCTATCCGGCTTTAATCCGACACTCGCCGGACTTGTGTTGGCGCTGTCCTTACCGCTAGGTAAGCCCGATACAAGCTCCAGCTCTGCGTCGCGAACCGTTGAAGAAAAGCTCATCCCTTATGTGACATTTTTGATATTGCCGATTTTCGGTTTTACCAATGCTGGCGTGTCACTCCTTGGCATGTCACTGCAAGATCTCTCAGCCCCGGTCACGACGGGTGTCGCGACAGGACTTCTGATCGGAAAGCCACTGGGTCTCTTCGCTGTATCGGGTCTTGTCGTTGCACTCGGGCTCGCCAAGCTCCCCGAGAACTGCAACTGGGTGCAGCTTTATGGCGTTGCTGCACTCAGCGGCATTGGTTTTACCGCAAGCCTGTGGATCGGCGCACAGACCATTCCTGCACCTTCGCAAACGATGACCGACGTAAAAATCGCGGTGCTGATGGGTTCAGTTTTGTCTGCGCTATTGGGCGTCTTGATTTTACGTTCTGGAGTGGCCGACTCAGTTTCCAGAATTCTGCACTCCACCTGTGCCCTCACGCAGAAATGAATTATTCACCCTCGCAGCAGCACTGTTTGGTATTGCTCAGGAGAAACCTAGATGTTTGAAACATCCATCAGTAAGTCACAGTCTCTACGTTGTGTAATTGCATCGATTTGACCACCTGTTTGTATTCGACTTGACCAGTTATTTGCATTCGAATTGACCGTGACACCTTTCATGATGTATCGCGCGGTTGAGATGGCATGCAGTGTAAAATAGATAAAGCCAGCATAGACAATGCGGAGATTTCGAGTGATGGCTACAGAATTGACGGTGCGAGTAGCACAACAGGACGATCACGAGTGGCTTATTGCTGCGAATGGTGACGTCTATGCCACCGAGTTCGGTTTTGACAGGCACTTTCAGGATGGCGTCGCCGAAAAGATGCGCAACTTTCTTGAATTACCAAGTCCATTCAATCGCATCTGGGTTGGATTGGTAGGGGACAAACGCGTAGCGTCGATAGCGATATCGGAGAGAGCTGACAGCGTGGCATTTCTTAACTTCGTGCTAGTCCTGCCGCAGTTTAGGGGTAAAGGTGTTGGTTCTGCGATGATGAAACTCGCTCTTGATCATGCTCGCCAGCACTCGTTTAAGCAGGTGCAGCTAGAAACCTATAGCTGCCTTGTCGACGCAAGGGCGCTTTATGAGCGCCTCAACTTTCGAATGACTGAGGTGATGCCTGGGCAAAAGGCTTATGGGAAGAAATTCGATCTGGAATTCTGGTCGCTGAAACTCTAGGGATTCTACGAGCCACATCTCCGAATGTGCTGAAGTATACCCTCACCACCTGATCCGAGCCGCCCATGAGCCAGATGAGCTTTCCGACTTTGAATACGCCGGAAAGCGCAAGCAGATACGCCGCGAGCGGTTCCTCGCCGAGATGGATCAGATAGTGTCCTGTAGCGGTTTACTGCCGTTGATTGAACCGTATTACTCAAAGGCCGGCAGTGGTCGAAAACCCGCTCAAGCCACCGGCTGACCAACCCTCATTTATTGAGTTTCAATCGTGCTTGATCGCAGTGTACCAGCGACCCTACGCCCAAACCTCCCAAGTCACTACGTTGATTATTTGGCAATGCTCGCACTGAACCTCGAACCGATGCCTAGCGTCATCGGGAACGAAATCCATCGTTAGGTCACAGTACGCACAGTCAGACATCCTCTGTTCTTCCTTTTCGCCGCCGCTCATAAAGCAAGCCTCAAGTGAAGCGATAAGCATACCCGTCCGCCCCTGGAATCAGGGTGTTCGACTGGAATAATCGGAGGCAGACCACCGTATTGATGTTGAGGGGCCAGCTACTGGCCGGTTTCTGCCTGCTTACCTGTCGAGTCGTACGGGTATTGCCATTCAACCAGTGCAGGACCTTTTTGATTTCAAAAGGTACGTTCCAGGAACTACTGAGGAACGCGAATAATGGCTGTAAATGCTGCGCTGGTATTGATTCACGGGCGAATGACCCACGCAGAAGCCCTATGCAACTGGGTCATGAGCTCACGCAATTGTCGAAATACGCGGATCAGATCCAAGAGGCCATGAGAAAACTCTGAATCCTAATGTGCCGCGCTTGGGCGTGACACCGATTGGGACATTCGAGCGCGCAAAAAAATGGCCACACGAGGTGGCCTAAGACGGGTTCAAGCATAGGAGGATCTCTATTGACCAACAGATACAGGCCCGCCCTGAAGTCTTAAGGCCAATAGAGTTGGTCCGCTGGCTGACAAACCCCTTCATCAGCAGCGTTCAAGCCGGCAATTCGACCCTGGTCTGTGGGTCAGGATCTCGTTGCCTTGCATTATAATAGTGTTAACATGGCATTGTAATCAACGTCTAATTAGGGGATCGCATGACTACCGACTTCAAGAAGGCTGCACTGGATTACCATGAATTCCCAACCCCTGGGAAAATCAGCATTGAACTGACCAAACCCGCCGACACCGCCGCCCAACTTGCCTTGGCCTATAGCCCAGGCGTCGCTGAGCCTGTACGCGAAATCGCGCAGAACCCAGAGAATGCTTACCGCTTCACTGGAAAAGGGAATCTGGTGGCCGTGATCACCAACGGCACGGCCATTCTGGGACTTGGCAATCTAGGCCCCTTGGCCAGCAAGCCCGTCATGGAAGGCAAAGCGTTGCTGTTCAAGCGTTTTGCCGGCATTGACTCGATCGATATCGAAGTCAACTCCGAGAGCTCCCAGGCCTTTATCGATACCGTCGTGCGCATTGCTGACACCTTTGGTGGAATCAATCTGGAAGACATCAAAGCGCCCGAGTGCTTTGAAATCGAAAAGGCACTGATCGAACAGTGCAGCATCCCAGTCTTCCATGACGACCAACACGGTACTGCCATCGTCACCGCCGCTGGCATGCTCAATGCGCTGGAAATTCAGGGCAAAACCCTAGAGGACGCGAAAATTGTTTGCCTGGGTGCGGGTGCCGCCGCCACTGCCTGCATGCGCCTGCTGCTCAGTCTCGGCGCTCAAAAAAGTAATCTGTACATGGTCGACCGTACCGGTGTCATCCACTCCGAACGAGAAGACCTCAACCAATACAAAGCACAATTCGTAAACGACGGTGGCCCGCGTACGCTGATGGAAGCCATGAACGGCGCTGACGTGTTTGTTGGCCTGTCCGGAGCTAATCTTCTCCCAGCTGAAGCACTGGCAGTGATGGCTCCCAATCCGATCGTGTTTGCGTGCTCGAACCCCGATCCCGAAATCAGCTACGAACTGGCCATGGCCACTCGTGATGACCTGATCATGGCGACTGGGCGCTCTGACTACCCAAACCAGGTTAACAACGTTCTGGGCTTTCCGTTTATCTTCCGCGGGACCTTGGATGTTCGGGCAACCCGGATCAACGAAGCGATGAAAATTGCGGCGGTGGAAGCACTGCGCCAACTGGCCAAAGAGCCCACCCCTGTTGAAGTGCTGCAAGCATTCAACGTCGATAAGCTTGAGTTTGGGCGCGATTACATTCTCCCAAAAGCACTTGATGCTCGCCTGCTCGGAGCAATTGCCGGCGCAGTGGCTAAAGCGGCGGTCGACACCGGCGTTGCGAAGCTGCACTACCCGACACACTACCCGCTCTAAGCTGACGTCAATCATGCTGATGTGCCGCAGCTGCACGACCTTTTACAAGGTCGCAGCTGTCGCACCGGGGATCATCCAGCCGCAGCACGTCCTGAATATCGACAGCCCGCCATTTGCAAGATCATCCGCTCTTGGCTGATCGCGGGGTGAAGCTTTCCGGATCCCCGTCTGCTTCCCCAGCAGGTAATCACCACACAGGGTTGCCATCCCAAGCAATCCTGATCACCGATCAGAAAAAACGACAGTCAGCGGCTTTACCACTCAACGAGCAGACCAGCCTAAATCGCGAGGACCTGGTGATATCAGATGTGCATAATCGGTTGGCTTTCTTGCTCCTCATACGCTTGGGACAGGGGTGAATGAATGCCGATCAAATATGTTAGGAGCCTCACTGGGCGAAGGCGTACCACAGACGCAAACCGACATCTTGGATTTGCCTTAGCCTTCGTAGCGGGGGCAACCAACGCCGGTGGTTTCCTGGCGGTGCATCAGTACACCTCACACATGACAGGCATCGTCTCCTCGATGGCAGACAATAGTGTGCTAGGGGCCTACGACCTGGTGCTTAGTGGTGCCGGCGCCTTGTTGTCCTTTCTGGTTGGGGCCGCGTGCTCGGCGGTCATGGTCAATTACTCCCGACGCAGACGGATGCACAGTGAGTTTGCAGTGCCGCTCTTGTTCGAAGCCTTTCTGCTCATCTGCTTTGGCTTTCTGGGCGCTCGGCTATCCACCGTGGATGGTCTATTCGTGTCCGTCACCGTGATGCTGCTGTGCTTCATCATGGGGCTACAAAACGCAGTGATCACCAAAATTTCCAAAGCCGAAATCCGAACGACGCATATCACCGGCATCATCACGGATATCGGTATTGAGTTTGGAAAACTCTTTTATTGGAATGCCGTCAACACATCGAAGCATCCAAAAGTTCTCGCCAATCGGACCCGACTCAAAATACTGATACTGCTTGCGCTGAATTTCTTTTTTGGCGGCGTGGTGGGTGCCTTTGGGTTCAAGCACATTGGTTATATCTCAACGGTACCGCTCGCGATGGTTCTGGTGACGCTGGCGATCGTGCCTGCCGTTGATGATGCCAGGCTTTTTGTCCGCCGCGTCATGCGAAAGTGAGCAGCCTGCCTGCAAGCATCTTTCCAGGCGTTGCTATACTGGAGTTTCACTACGTCGTGTCGATATATGACGCGCCCGGTGTCCAGCGCGGATCCCACTCGTTCGAATGCTAAAAGCGATGCCTTCGCCGAGCGGTTTTTTTCGTTTATACCCCGCGTGGTGACCGGCTCTTCAAGATCATCGAGATGAGGGTTGTGATGACCCACATATTGGCCTGTATCGACAGTTCAGCGACATCTCCGGCCGTCTGCGACTACGCCGCTTGGGTCAGTCTCAACTTTGTTTTGCCGTTAACCCTCCTGAATGTTGTAGACCGCCCCGCTGGCGTAGAGATACGGCCCGGCAGCCTGGCGCACGTGCTAGAAGCTATGTCGCTGGACGAAAAGCGCCATGAGCAAGCGTTGAAGCAAGGCTTGATAATGCTGCAAAACGCTCGAGAAAGAGCGATTGCTGATGGTGTGATGCAGCCAGAGCTTCGTCAAAGCGACGGAGAACTGTTGGGTCGGTTACTCGAGATGGAAACTGACATGCGCTGGCTGGTCATGGGAAAACAAAGCTCGTTCTATCCCCGACTCAACCAGCTCGAAACCATCATCCATGCGTTGCACAAGCCGATCCTGGTCACACCTTGTTCCTTCAACCCACCACGAAGCCTGATATTTGCTTATGACGGGAGCGAGGACACGCACATGGGGGTGGAAATGCTGGCAGCGAGTCCAGTTCTCAGAAAGCTGCCCGTGCACCTGGTCATGGTCGCAGCCAACACGTCGAAGAATCTGGAACGACTCGATGCGGCAGGAGCCATTCTGCAATCAGCCGGGTGTGACGTGCGGACAGCCATCTGTGGCGGGAGAGTAGAGCTCGCCTTACAGTCCTATCAGATCGAACACGATATCGACCTGATGGTTATGGGCGCTTTTGGTCATTCGCGAGTCCGTCGATTTTGTCTTGGCAGTACGACTTCAAGAATGATCCGAGCCACAACTCGTCCTCTTCTATTCCTGCCCAAAAGCTACCTCAACATGTAACGCACAGACATTCAAACACCTTACCGTCTCAGGATGAAAACGCTCCCTGTCAGCACATGTGATTAACATTATATGTTAATGTTGTGCACATCTTCGATGGAGCAAATGACAGCATCCTGATCAGGTAACTCGCCCGTTACAGCCGCATCCTTGAGTAGTTTTGTGCGGCGCGAGAACTGACACCCACTCAGGTCGCCCGTCTATTGATCCGCGATGACCTGCGCAGTCACGGCGCGGAGGATGAAACACAGCACACTGGCGCGGTGAAAGCCGCCAGACAGACAATGCCAATCAGCAGACTCGTGACACCAGTCTCAATGACCCAATCAATACAGCGGCTGACAAAGCGCTGTTAAGGAAGAGACCATGAGCAAAACTATCGCAATCATCAAGGGTGACGGCATCGGCCCTGAGATCATGCAAGCGACGCTACGCGTACTCGATGCCCTTGACTGCAATCTTCAGTACGACTTCGTTGAGGCCGGTTTAGAGGCCTTGCAGCAGCATGGGCAACTTATGCCTCCCGCGTCCATCGAGACGATCGCCAAACATGGTGTCGCACTCAAAGGCCCTCTGACAACGCCGATTGGTCGCGGCTTCTCATCGATCAATGTCCACCTTCGCCGCCATTTCGATCTCTACGCCAATGTCCGACCAGCGATCAGTTTCCCAGGCACCCGTTCGCGCTTCGAAGATATCGACATCATCACGGTGCGCGAAAATACCGAAGGGGCGTACCTACCAGAAGGACAAAGTATTTCGGAGGACGGCGAAGTCGCTCTGGCGAGCATTCGTGTAACACGCACTGCCTCCGAACGCATCGTGCGGTATGCGTTCGAGCTGGCTCGTAGCAAAGGCCGTAAGAAAGTGACCGCGGTGCACAAGGCCAACATCATCAAGTCTTGCTCCGGGTTGTTCCTTGAGGCGGCGCGTGAGGTCGCTGCGAATTATCCGGAAATCGAATTCCACGAGATGATCGTCGATAACGCCTGTATGCAGCTGGTGATGAATCCCCATCAATTTGATGTCATCGTCACCACCAACCTGTTTGGCGACATCCTTTCAGACTTGTGCGCAGGCCTGGTAGGTGGATTGGGCTTGGCGCCGGGGTCCAACATCGGCGCCGATGCGGCCATCTTCGAAGCGGTCCACGGCTCGGCACCGGACATCGCCGGCAAGAACATCGCGAACCCATGTGCATTGTTATTGGCTGCCGCAGACATGCTTGATTACCTGGGCATGGTGGACAAGGGGACACGCATTCGTACAGCTATCCGCGTTGTTCTGAAAAGCTCTTGTGATCAAGTGACACCCGATATGGGAGGGACCGGTACAACTGAGTCCTTCGCTGACGCCTTGGTGGCCTACTTGCGTGACTAAATAGAGAATCAAGAAACACGCGCTCCGTCCGAGTCGCCAGCTCAGTACGAGCTGGCGACTTTCTACTCGTGCTCCACTCTGACCTACCAGTAGGACAGTCTGTTGGATTAAATCTTCTTATACTCCACGGGCTGATCCGGCCATGCTGTCAACACCTCAAAGCCATCGCGGGTGACCAAGACCATATGCTCCCACTGGGCCGAGAGCGAAAGATCCTTGGTGATCACGGTCCAGCCATCCCCCAGCGTTCTAACACCGTGCTTTCCAGCATTGAGCATTGGCTCGATCGTGAAGATCATGCCCGGTTTCAGTCTCACACCTTCACCGGGGTTGCCATAATGACGGACCTGTGGCTCATCGTGGTAAACCATGCCAATACCATGTCCACAGTAGTCACGCACTACGCTATACCCTTCACGGTGCGCCACGGTTTGAATGGCGTGACCGACATCACCGAGCGTGGCACCAGGGCCTACTGCATGAATGCCGGCACACATCGCCTCATAGGTCGAGTCCACCAGCCGACGAGCCTCTGCGCTTGGCTCGCCGACAAAATACATGCGGCTTGTATCACCGAACCAACCATCTTTGAGCACCGCGACATCAATATTGAGGATATCGCCATCCGAGAGTTCTTTATCTGACGGGATTCCGTGGCAAACGACATGATTGATGGAGGTGCACAAGGTTTTGGGGAAACCGTGATAACCGATATTGGCTGGAGTGGCCTTCTGTACGTTGACAATGTAGTCATGACAGAGTTTATCAAGCTCATTGGTCGAAACTCCGGGCCTGACGTGAGGCGCAATCATGCTCAGAACCTCCGCAGCCATCTTTCCCGCAGTTCGCGACATAGAAATTAGTGCAGGCTTCATAGTGGTACTTTTACCCTCATTATGAACATTGGTTGGCCGGGTGCTCATTCGCCAGATGCTATGCAATTGCAGGAACGCAGCATAAAAATTAATTCGACTTACTAAGTCCCACAGTACTCTACGGAAGAAAATTTTTTTGCACGGTAACTTTAACGTTAACAGAAGTCCATTAAGCATTATTACTTGCTGCAGCCACGCGTGTAGGTGGACGGCAATGCACAAGGGTATGAGTGCGGAGCTTCTATACGCTCTTTTAGCTTTGCTGCGTAATCTTTTGCACCCTGCTCATTGCGGAATTGAATGCGCCTGGTTCCAATACACACGGACCATAGTTCTTCACTCTGACTAGACAGATACTCGATTCTGACTGACATGACGACACTCCAAGGAAAAGAATTCAAAAATGAATTTCAGCAACCTTGATACCGATTTCTCGCAGTTCATGAATCAAATCATCAAGGTATCGAAAGGGTTCGATTTCTTCGTTGTCATTGACCAGGAAGAAGCTTCTTCCTGCATCCTTTTTAAAAAAGACGATCCACTCCTGGGTGTTGGCCGGGTTGGCAATCAAATGGGTATCAAACTGAATGCCTTCAGCGTGTTTGGTTTTTACGTCCTCACGTTTCATACGGGTCTCCAAGCGCTCACAGTATTGCTGTTCTCATGCATGAATTTGCCTCCCGGCAATCGATCAAAAGACCTCGCCCGTGCCTGAAGCAAGGGCGAGTAGATTACCTTTCCATTATCACTTGATGATAATATTATGCACATATGACCCCTTGGAGGCTAGTCATGAGCAGGACTGTCGAAGCACCTGAGCCACGTGGGTCCGAGTAGGTCCACCCAATGCCGTGGCTTTGAAGGCGTGCGACCATGCGGTCGGCTTCCGGCGATAACAGGATTTGCCGGCCAGATAGAGAACAAGTAGGACCAAAGGGTTCTAATAATAAGTAGCGAGCTATCAATTCAAGGCCTTGAAGGTGATTGTCTGCACAGGCTCCGAAATGGCTTACTGGATCGTGATGGTTACCACCTTGAAGAACACATATGGCGTCATGCGCAAAGGCACCAGATGAGTACCTCGCAGCGGCGGATCCTCCTTGCTTTTGATTCAACGCGTACGGTTTCTGAATTTTAAGGACGACGACATTCATCATGCGGAAAACAGAAAGTGAGAAGCGCCTCCCGCTCAATGCTCCGACCCTAGAGCCTGGGCAACGACTGTTGGTTTGCCATGAGCAATGCGTCGTCGTCCAGCAGCGAGAAACGAGAATTTATCAAGTTGTATTCGACTGCAAATCACCCAAAACAATTCGAATTTTTTGGGCAGAAGATGAGTGGATTTTCATCGGCAGGCATAAGCAAGATGCTGAGAAAGATCCTTCACTGGAGACCTTTGTATCAACGCTAAGAACTGGGCTAAAAACTGTCTGGCGATAAATACGGTTCTGATCTATCGCGGTGAATCAAGACGCATGCAGTTGACCGCTCACTACTGATTTTTCTTCGCCTGTCCAAGTAGCACAACGTTGGGGCTCGAAAGCGCCAGCTCCAATTCGGCAACATGATTCTGGCAGTAGGCTGGCAAGGTATCGCGTTGCTGCACAACCGCTCCCATTCGTTCCCGGAGGCCGCGGTTCTTTTTACGAGCTGTAACCCTGACCTGATGAGCGGATTCCGGTCAACATCAAGATGGGCTGCTACATACTTCTGAGTTTCAGCGATGAGAGTGGGGAAGCGATATTTTAACTCTGATGGATCGCCCCCCACCTCCTTGGCCTGACTGACTCGGGCGCCCTTCGGCAAGCGCTCAGGCTCGTCATTTTTCAGGCACACAATGCGGCGCAGTAGAGATCGCCATGCTTTTTTGGTTGAGGTGATACGTCATCTATCGCTGGTCAGCTCGAATGCAAACAAGTGGTCAGTGGGAATGCAAACGACTGGTCAAGTCGAATGCAAACGGGTGGGCAGTGGCTGTGCAAACGGGTGGTCAAGTGAGGTGCAATTACGCAACGTGTACGGTATCAAGCTCTCTCACCCATGCGTGCCCTCAGTCGTCACGGATTATCATCGCAGGAAAGTCGCCCCATGGATCTGGATCAGCTCATAACAATCGAGCCTGCTGCGTTTAGGCAGCTCTTGGAAGAAGACTATTTCGACAACAACGGCATCTACATCATCCGGGTCTACAACGCGCTGATGCACAGTGCACTGGATCAACCTGTCAAAGTTGCACGGCTTGCTGAAGTTGCCGTCGAGGTCTATTCCGAGGCCGGGAATGACGAGGAAACAATCTTGTACCTGGAGCTGCAGATACGTGCATTGCTCTGCGATCAGAATCTTAATCAAGCGATGCTTCTAGTCGAACGTATTGCCTGTATAGACCATGACGCCAGTGAGACAACCGTGCTGGAGCTGGCCGAAGACATCTTGAGCAGTAAGGACGACTATGGGGTTAGCGTTGACCAGCGTCCACGCATCCTCGCTCATGTTGCGCGGCTGATTCAACGCTATGGTCAACAGGAGAGAGTGGCCCATCTCTATTTGGAGGCTGCCAGCCTCTACTCTAGTCATGGTGCGTTTCAACCGGCCTATCGCTGTGTGAGTGAAGCCGAAGAAATCGCCCAATCATTGGACTCACTGGCGCTTAAGGCACATTGCTACACAATCCTAATGAGCGTCGCGTGTGAAGAAAACGATTACGGTTTTGGTGTGACCACGGGCGAAATGGCAGTAAGTGCTTATCAGGAGCTTGGTGAGACATCTCCCGCCATGCTTCTTGGGAATCTAGGCGTGGCTTACATGAACTCTAATGAGGAAGAAAAAGCGATTGGCTATTTCGAACAGGCCCTCGCGAGCGCTGATTGCACGGATTACATGACAATCACGGCAAGAGGCAACCTGTCCGTATGCCTGAGACGCTGCGGTCGACTCGTCGAGGCCGAAAATCTGCTTGCCATAGCCGAAGCGGCGCTCGTGGATGATGTACAGAACCTGGAAGGACTTTTAGAGATTTCCTTGAGCGGTGCAAAGCTAGCGGTAGAACGACAGGATGCACCGCTTCTGGTTAAGCGGCTTCAAGACGCCACGAATCATTTGGATCGAATTCTTTCCGATGTATTAAGACTGCACCACCGCCGCGGTATCCGAGAGCGCTATATCACCCGCATTGAAGGACTGCTGCGTGCACTCCCGCCTACTGGAAACACTACAGATGCGCTGCTGCCTATCATCGCTACCAGGGGCAATGCGATGGGAGACTGGCTTACGATTTTGAGTTGGGCTAATGATTTCCGCAGGTCTCGACCAGCGTTGGACGAAACCGCCCTACAGCTTGGCCGCGTGCTAAAGGCCATACGAGAGATCGGCGCTCCCCATCTCTATGGATACCGCGAAAAAGCGGATGATGCATGGAGTGTTTTCAACACCACGCGCGTGTGGGACGAACTCTCAAATATCGCTGCGACCATTGACTCCCAGAGTGCCAATCGCCCCCTGGAACGCGCTAACGCTCAGCATCAGTCCACGCTCTGCCTGTCTCGCCTAGATGCTGGTCACTGCCTGATGGTAATGACTTATGCGGGGGAATCGGCGTTGCTTTGGTACTTCCTCGGAGGCGAGTACAACCGGATCTCGATTCCGTTAGTCCCAATGAAAGAATGGCATTTGGCTCAGCTCGACTTTGCTCAACAGTTCATGAGCAAGGGTGAATTTATGGGGGCGCTTAGCAAATTGATCACTTCGCTAGCGCCATCACTGGACACCGTGTTCTCTGATATTGCTGGCGCGGGATGTAAGTCCGTCCGATTCATTGAGGACTGTTTTAACGACGTCCCGCTGATAGAGTTTGCAATGCGCAATACCGAGCTATGCGCACGGATGGCGGAGGGGACGTTTGAGGTCAGAATGGTTCCAGCTCTCATCGAACCGATAGATGTAGAAGGCCCTCTCTTAACTACAGCAGCTATCATTGACCGCAAGGAAGACCTCCTGCTCGCCCCTTATGAATCCATGGCTTTTACCCAAGCTGCGGGCCTGGAGCAGGCTACGATGATGGAAGCAGATGGGCCTGCTGATTTAGAAGATCTTTTGCGGAAATACGATGCTTTGATCGTCTCCACACATGGGCATTCGCTGAAGTTTTTCGCAGACGCTCACTTTGCTCACCTGGGGAGCCGTGAACACCCGCATCCGATAGGCGTCGCCGCTATGCAGGCGGCTGCACCAAATCTTCAACTGCGTCTCGCATTAGTAAACACTTGCTTCTCGGGGACCAGATCATCGCGCAACACCCAAAAGAGATTTCGCACGAGCGACTCTGTGGCATTACCTAACCTCTTTTTGCTCAATCGAAAAGCCATCGCGTTAGCTGGGATGTGGAAGATATCTGACACGGCATGTTTCACACTTACGCACTTGGTAGGCGAAGGACTCAAGCTCGGATTTGAGCCCTCCCTTGCGGTGTCAAGGGCGGTCGCTAAGGTTCGTATGAGCACCCGTACATCTGTGACCAACATCCTAGAAAACGGTCTCCCTGAATCGCTTCATGCTGAAGCGCTCCAGCGGATTTCAGGAGCTCCGGAGGTTGGAATGTTTTCCAGTCCTTACGTCACAGCAGGTTTCACCATACACGGCCTCCTATGACCGTAAGCGTCCCGCAAAGGCATCTGGTTAGCACCGCTAAGCCAGGAAAGGGTCTCCACTAAGTGGACACCATTTCTAGCTCCTTTATTCGATGCTGAGTGCTGGAGGCTGATTTGCCGCCGCAGCAAGATCAGAGAGCAGCAATTGTTCAAAGTCCAGCGGGTCTTCTATCCACTCTGGCCACGTCATGTTCAGGCAAAGCCTGAGGTCTTGATCGGACTCCACAACCGGCGCGGGGACAGTGCAACACAGAATCTCGGCTACTCGATCACGAAAAATCAGGAGAGGTACCTTCCGAATTCAAAGCAGTCAACAACCGCGACCGCAATTTCACCAGCGCCAAACTGAAGCGGCGAATGGAAGAAATTGAATCGATTATCAATCGTTACCTGACGGCACTCGATGCTGCCGATCGGCAAGAATCAACAGCTTCCGAGCCCAGTGCCGAGCGGCTGGAAGAGAAAATCGCCAAGCTTAAAACTCAAATGAAAGAGCTTCAGGCGATCGAAATCCAGCTCAATGAATCGCCGGATTAGCAGGTCTCACTGACCGACCCAGACAGCCGCTCCATGATGACGCGCGGCACGGGAATCGTTGGCTACAACGTGCAGACAGCGGTCGATACGCAGCACCATTTGATCGTTGCGCATGAGGTGACCAACGTCGGTTCCGACCGCGATCAACTCAGCTCGATGGCCAAGCAGGCCCGCGAGGCGATGACGTCAGATTCGTTGTCGGTAGTGGCGGACCGAGGTTATTTCAAAAGCGAACAAATCCTGGCTTGTCACGACGCCGGCATCACCGCCTATGAGCCCAAACTGATGACCTCTGGAGCCAAGGCTGACGGGCGTTTCAATAACGATGCCTTCATCTATGACACAGCGAAAAACGAATACATTTGTCCGGCTGGCGAGGCGCTGATCTGGCACTACTCCTACGTTGAAAAAGGTCTGAAGTTGCATCGTTACTGGAGTTCGAAATGCCGGGGCTGCGTGTTGAAATCGCAGTGCACCCCGAGCACGGAACGACGAATTCGACGCTGGGAACATGAAGCTGTACTGGAGGAAATGCAGGCCCGGCTGAGCAATACACCGGAGATGATGCAAGTCCGAAAACGGACTGTTGAGCATCCCTTCGGGACGCTCAAACAATGGATGGGTGCGACGCACTTCCTGACGCGAAAGCTGGCTGGGGTGAGCGCGGAGATGAGCTTGAATGTGCTCGCCTACAACTTGAAACGGGTTATGAAAATCATCGGTGCCAACGGTTTGATGAAAGCGCTGACGGCCTGAAAAAGGCTGATTTTGGCCCATCCCAGAGGCTGTAAAACAGCGTTGACGTGTTCCAGAGAGCGATCGATGCGACCCGCGGCATTGACCGTGCGATCGCTCAGCCAACGAACGTTGATGATCCAAGACGATGAGGCCAAGAGCGTTTTTACACACTCTGGGCCAGAAGCAGACGGTCAATCGACTAAGGCAGCGAGCAAGGTTGAGATAGCCAGAGGACTACATTTAATTGCATTTCCGGTAGGTCTTGATTGAATCTCTCAGGGTTATAGGTCGCGGGCGATCAGTTCCTTCATAAATTTGTTGGAGCCGCCAGAGATCCGCATCGTTCGGCTATTGGTGTAGAGCCAAGCGATCGGATATTCAAAAAATATAGTGAATACGGCCGTCTTTTTTCCGCATGCCCACGATATTGTCTTTGCTGGATTACTCTGAAAGAGCGATGGGCGGCCATTTTTCGATGGCCGCCAAATGGCCGTAAAGGTCAGATACGTTCGACGCGGGTCTTGCCAGACGCGACCAGGCGTTCCAGCAAATGTGCTGGTTGGAACCACATGGTGCCATAGGCTCCAAGTGATTCTCGGTAATGGCCGATTCGTTCCAGTACCTGTGCCAGCCCCAGCCCTTCGGCGTAGTGCAGCGGGCCACCGCGCTAGGCCGGGAAGCCGTAGCCGTTGATCCAGACCAGATCGATATCGCTGCTGCGCTGGGCGATGCCTTCGTCGAGCAACTGGATGGCCTCGACATCGACTGTTTGGACGTTCGCTGCCCACTTTTGCCTATTCCTGCCATACCAGAACAGTATTCCACGCGAAGCGGAGGATTGAAGCCGAAACGTACTACCGTCATCTCCCACTCCGACTGATAAACCGGCCACTAAGTCGGCACATAGACTGTCCAACGTATGCAGGTGAAGCGGGCGGCTCGACTCCGTCGTCATGTTCGTCTCCTAGACTTGTTCTCTCCGCATCTTACGAAGGAAATTCCGGATTTAGCATTCACAGGATAGTTATATCTACTATTGCTAATAAAAGCATGGCACCCGGAGGCGAATGACCGCTATGGTCGATTTCTGCCTGTCGCCACCCTCAGTTATGTGGCTTGGGGCTGGCGACCAGTTAAACATTGAGATGTTGGATGGAGTGATGGTGTTAAATCCAGTCCGGGATACGTCTACCGCCCCCTAATGTTTGAGGCTTCAATCGAGACGAACCTATTGGGCGACCCGCGGTAACCGAATGCGGTTTAATGCCAGGCGGGCGAGCTAAGTAAGAGTACCCACTTACATCGACTTGACCGAGACCACTTCCACAAACCTGAATTTTTTTCTGGCCGTCTTAGTAGCTTCTTGTTCTGCAACCAGGGAGCTCAGCGTATCGGCCTCATGTACCATCTCGTGCATCTCGCCTTCAAATTCGTTTCCCACACGGAGCGTGACTCTCAACCTAGGCGTGAAGCCTTTTGAGACTGTCTTTTTCTTCGCTGCCTTCACCGGTTGCACGATCACAACATCCGGGACTGTGTCCTGCACGTCTGAGTTAATTGCCGGCGCAGAGGGCTCAGAATCACCGAATAGCGCCCGGCGCATCTCATCTTCCATCAATTCTGCATTCATACCATTTCTCAGAAAGGTGTTATCTATAACCTGATCGATTCTATCAGGATGGCCGGACTCTGTAGTAAAGCGTCGCAGGGGGCAGACCTGAAGTGGTAAAGGGCCAGCAGATACCGGCGAGCGTCAGCGTCTGTCCATCTGCCGCCTATCATGGCGGGCTGCTGTCGGCCAAAAGCCGCCGCTCGCGAACAGCAGCAATCAACCCATAGCTGCCGTTCGTAAACGGCAGGCTCAGCCGAAGACAGCGGAGCGTCCACCGGTGAGCAGAAACCTTGGGGGGCCGTGGAACACCCGACTGCAACGTCTAGTGGTCCGACATTTTAAGCCGGCATCCTTATATAGCAGGCGGTCGAATGTTCTCATCAATGGTGTCAGAATCAGGGAAATTTCTCCTGGCGGATGCGCCCATGCTGGTTACTCACATACTCGGAGACTGTCCAGCCTGCCAAGGTAAAGACTGCTTCGGGAACGTTGCCGTTTATAGCGACTACGTTCTGCGGGGATGTCTGCATTGTCGGCATGAGCTTACGGTTTGGCTGCCGGAGGTTCACAAGAAGGTCCTGTACCTAGACCAGTTCTTCTTTTCTGGCGCGTTTCGTGGTGGGGAGGCTAATGCTAAGTTTGTAGGGGCGGCCGAACGTGTGAAGCAGGCCGCGCGCTTACAGCTTCTGGTCGCGCCATACTCTTCAATTCACGAGGACGAGACCCGTCAGTGGCGCGGCTATGATGGCTTGAAAAACGTCGACCTCTTGGCGTTCATCAAAAATGTTTCGCATGGATCAGAGTTCCACCAGGACTATTACGTCGAGAGGACGCAGGTTTTCAAGGCGTGGAGCGCGTTCCTCAAAGGCGAGCCTCCAGAGTATGTGCTTGAGCGTGACGACGCTATCGAAGGAGCGCTGGACGAGTGGGACAGCTACTATCGCGTTGATGTGGATGGGTACTACAAAGATATCGAGTTGAAACGGTTACTGAAGGCGCAATCAGTCGATGAACTGATTACTACGTTCGATGAATGGCAAGTATCGACTCAATCGTTCGAGCAAGACGTCGCCCTTGAGGTGGCTGAAACCGCGAAGATTTACCTGAATACATACATCACCAAGTTGACTCGACTTGCGCACGGTGACTACGCAGCGCTAGGGGACTCTCCGATTGTGAGCCAGGTCGTCGAGCAGATGCTGCATTGGCTTCCGAAGGACCAGCCTCTGGATCTGCAACTCAGGCGGTGCGCTGACTTCTTTAAGTCTGAGCATTTTCAGCAGGTGCCAAACCTTTATATTTCCGCCCGAATTTACCCAACGCTAAAGGAAATGGTGAAGCGAGGTGCCTACGCCAACCGCAAATTAGCTCGCAAACGCCTCAACGGTTTTTTTGAAGACGTCAGCCACATTTCGCTATACGCGCCGTACTGCGACGCGTTCTTCATGGACCAGCCAATGGCTGAGCTTGTCAGCCATCCCAACATCGACCTTCAGGGCCGCTATGGAGTGCGTGTTTTCAGCCTGAACAATCTGACGCAGTTCTTCGAGTGGATTGATGAACTTGAGTCCAGTATGAGCGACGACCACAAGGCTGGAATCGAAGCGGCGTATCCCTCACGAAACACGCGGGTTGGATAGAGTGCGGGTGCAGGCCTCTGTTTTCGAGCTTGGTACAAAATGAGCAATGGCCTTCTGACTCTCGCCATGGCTCAGGTGAATTTGAAACAATGGCGTGTGGTTGAAACAGTGTATCAACGATAACGCAGGAAATGTCTGCCGACGCTAGTGATCAGCGCCAAGGCCCTCGTCACCCTGTTCCTAGCAGCCAGTGCACCGCTAAACAGGCCGTTATCGCTCAATTCGAGTATGTAGGGGAGGAGGTAATCCGATACGCTCCTCCCATAACCTAACAATTAGCTTTCCTCTAACGGTGGAGTATTTTCATCTTCAGATGAAAGTTTCTTCGCCTGTGCAGTCAGCTTGTTAATGATTTTTCCTGTGTCAGGGTGTGAAAACAGCTCTCGAAGGGCCTCTTCCAAACCCAGCTTGTCGTGGCATGTGATCGACTTTCCAGAAAATGAAAGCGATATGGGATAGCCCGTTTTAGAAAGCTCATAGAACGAAATGTCGTGCAGGGTTTCTTCACCGTCCAGTTTTATGCATAGGCAATTCTTTTTTATTTTTTTTCTTAATACATTGAGGGTGCCACCTATTATGCTGCTCAAAGGATCGTATGTCGAATCAGCATCCAGCGCCAAATCTTTAGTGCCACGAATCAGCGTTAACTTTCCCCCGCTGAAGCTTTCCAGTTGCGCTCCAAGTTCTGAGAAGACTCCATAAATCTCACTTATATTGGCTGCTGCGTCATTTGCAGCTTTGACACCCGACTCAAAAGCTTTAAAAAAATCACTCATGGCTAGATTACTCTCTCGACAGTTGCGTAGATTGGCATATGGTCGAACTTGCTCTTAGTGCTTCGAATTAGTTTGCGCAGCTCGAGCATATCCGGCACCATATGGCTTTGATGCGATAGTTTCCATGAGTCTCCTTTAAGTAACGAGGATGTAACAAAGATTTGATCGAAGGCCAGCCATTTTGCGAAGACACCCCCAGAGTAGTAGTAGGTTCCTTTAAGCCCCCTGGGGTCTTCAACTAATAAACTCCATGTAGGGTTGTAGAACATATTTTCTCTTTTGGTCACGAGTTCGCGATGCCTGCTTGTAAAGAGATGTTCCTGCATATGCTTGGCATAGGGCTCCGCGTTGTAATCACCCATCATTATAGATTTTATTAAATTTTCAGAGTCGTCCTTCGTTTTCAGAACCCAGTCCCGGAGAGTGCTTGCGAGGTGGTGTCGACGGTAGTCATCCGGTGCTACGTTGAGAAGGCTGGGCCAATGAGAGGCGAAAATACAAATCGGTTCGCCAGTTAATTTTTCAATGAGGGTTAATCTTTGGGCAACCTTGGCCGAGCCAATGTAATCATTGCTGGTTATATCGAAAACATTCAATAGCTCAAAGACTTCAGCTTTATATATATAGCACAGGTCGAAAATTGGCCCGCCAACATCGCTCTGATTGGCGAAAAATATCCAGCCGTCAAGAGCTAGTTCTTTGCTGATGCCCTCAAACTCATTAGAAGTAATTTCGCACAGAGCTATGAAGTCCGCCTTGATATCAGTTATCAAGGATCTGATGACGCTTGCTATAGTCTTCCTATGCCCTGTCATGTCGATGTCACGATCTTTGCCTGCGGGAACTAAAGCTGTATTCCACCATGCGAAAGTGAGCGAAATAGTAGTGATTTGCTCGGCAGTAGGATTGTTCATGCGCACCGTCTCAGACCATGGTTAACTTGGGCAGGGAAAATTTCATCATCCTATAGCTACAAGCCCGCTGTTGTTAGTTAGGTAAGAAATTTTAGCTCACATTTAGGCGCGGAAGCTAATTTCGCACGCGGCTTATCAGGATTTGATCAAACTAGTTTCATCGGTAGCGAGCCGTCACTCTGGCAAACGCCGCCTTGCGATCAGATGAAAGAGACCGGAATGGATGGCACTTTGGGCCGGTGAGGTCGCTTGGTAGCGTCCGCTTATGGCCGTTTTTTGCCTGTCGCGAAGGGCGGCAACCGACCCTTTGCAGTCATTCATATAGTCCCCTCGAAGCGGTTATCTGACGAGAATTCTCGCCTAAATGGGAGTCGGGTTTCATCAGACCACTACACAGTGAGTCATAGCGCTAATGGCAATGTGCTCATATAGTGGCTGAGTCATCAGGAAAGGGAGGTCAAAATGGCAGCGCATAGTGATGCAACAGGTTATCTTTTAGCTCACCGAGATTCGGTCAAAGAAGCGTGGTTTCACGCGGTGTGTGAAGCCGCAATCAACTCAGACGGAGGCAACCTATCTCCAGGTGAGCTTGAGCGCCTCTGGAGGCTGTTTTGCGGGCTGGAAACCTTTGCACCTGCGGCAGCTACTCCCCCGACGCTGAAGGCAAATGCACGCGACGCAATCCAACCGTTTCATCTGGAGAGTCTGTCGGACTTCTCCGGATTTAAGAAATTAGGCGGCATGCTAAGGTTGGATCTATCGAAGCGTATAACACTAGTGTTTGGTCGGAATGGCGCAGGGAAATCGAGCCTATGCCAGGCATTTAAAATCCTGGCAAATCCTGAGAAGCCGAAAGAGCCTCTGAATAATGTTCGTTCTTCTAGCAAGGTTCTTCCGTCCTTTAGCTATAAGCTACGGGGCGGCTCTGTACAAAATTGGACAGAGCTGGACGGTTTTGGTGGCCAGGCTCAGGCTCTGAAATATTTTGACTCCGCAGTTGCATACAAACACGTCAATAGCTCTATCTCACCAGAAGCTGTCGTGGAGTTGAGTGCGTTCCGATTAGAGTGCTTCGATTATGCACGTGAGTATTTGAAGCAGTTTCAGGCTTACGGTGGATCTAAAATTGCGGAGTACCGGCAGGATGCCGATAGGAAGATTGCCGAAATTAAGCTGGGCGCTCATGCAGTTATAGATACAAATTCTGGGGTTTTTAAGGATTGGAGTGCAACCAATTGCGAGCCTATGCTTTCTTGGATAGGGACGGTGAGCTTTGGTGTAGAAAAGCGCCTGCAAAAGGCAGAAAAGCAGGTACGGCTAGAGCAGCTTAAGGGTGCGACGAGCGCGGAGGGGCAACAAGCCCTCACTCTGAGGAAAAGCCTGCTAGGCCAAGTAAAACAATCATTGGCAAATTTCGTTCAGCAGTGCGGAGGTTTTTCATACTCTGCCTACAATCAGATTCTGCTTTCAATCCAGCAAAAGCAGGCTGCAAGCATTGAGCTTGCAGGTGCTGTATTTTCCAAAGACCTGGATGTGGCAGGCCAGCAGAAGCTTCTCTCCGCAGCTGCTGCATTGCGGCCATTTGTTCCTGCTGAAAACTGCCCGCTGTGCCGTCAGACACTAGAGAATGAAGCTAAGGCACTCTTCCTGGCCTTCCATAATCACTTGATTTCAACGGTTCAAACGGAGCTATACGCCCTAAATACTAAACAGCAGGCTGAGCACTCCAAGAAAAGAATGATCGAGGGCTTCGCAGAGATAAATTATTCACAATATTCGAATGTGTTGAATGCCGATTTCTTGCGTGCAGCCTCGGATCTGATCACCTCAGTCAAAGCCTCATTGCAGGCACCTCTAATTGATCAGGCTGCGCTCGATGCTTACTCTCGTTACGCCGAGCTGAATGCTTATATCGAAGCGGTTAATACAGAGTACAACAACGCTGACTCAGCTTTGACGTTAGCGTCGAATGGGTTGCAAGCGCTGAACGAGGAGATTTCAAAGCTCACAACAGAAATTGGTGTACTGAGCATCGATGAAACCGCATCTTCCGTGCGCCCTCAAATCGAGACGATTTGCCAAAACGCGATTTCCTTTGCTGGCGTCGCCACTGTGGTGGAGTCCTATAACTTCACATCACGCCTGTCCGCGCTGACCGCGCGAAAGAAGGATGCGCACACAGCGCTCGTTCTAGGTTCGTTTGTACCGTATTTGGATGGAGAGTATCGCCGTCTCTGTGGTGCCTCGCTGGAACAAATTGGTGTCCGCCTGGCCAACCAAGGAGCTGATGCGATAGTTCTTCCGAAAATCGGAGATGAGCTGGTGCATCGCGTGCTGAGTGAAGGCGAGCTTAAGGTTCACGCACTAGCCTTGTTCATGTGTGAGGCGAGCGTCGCACCGCACCAAGTCCTGATTCTGGATGATCCAGTCACCAGCTTTGACTACAACTATATCTCTAATTTTTGTGAGCGCCTGCGTGACTACGCGAAGGATAATGCACAGTCGCAACTGATCGTATTGACACACAATTGGGACTTCTTTGCGAACCTCCAGAATACGTTAAATGGTTCAGGCCTGAGTGGCGCCTTCTCCGTGCAAGTGCTGGAAGACTGTGCGACGGTATCTGAGTACGTAGAGAAATGGGAGGAGCTATGTGGGCAAATTGATAGCTACATTGGCCCACAAGTCGAGATCAGTCCTGATGAAAAATCCAAGCTTTCTGCTCTGCTAAGACGCTTGGTGGAGAGGTTAACGAACTCCTACGTATTCAATGAGCAACGTCACCAGTACAAAATCAGAACGTTGCAGGTTTCCAACTTTAAGGACTTCGTGAAGTTGGTGCCATTGCTTCCGGCAGAGGCGGACAGGCTTAAGGATTTATACGCTAATCTGAGCCCGCTTGAGCATGATGATGTGCGCAACTATTACTCCACCAAATCCATCTATCAATTTGGCACCTGGTACGATGAGATTAAATCAATAAAGAATGCAGTTGAGGGACGGCGCACCTAACGCGCTACGCCCTTGGCAGATGGCAGTGCGGCCTTGTCTATTGGGCAGTCGCCCGCATCAGAAAGCTCGCGGCCAAGAGGAATGAGTACCCAGAGCTAGCTTGCACGGCTTTGCGGGCGACCTGAACTTAGCGTGCTGGGCGCCTGGGCATAGAAGTGATCAGGTCATTGGTGGATGTCCGCTAATGGCTCGAAGAACGGGTTCACCGCTCACAATACCTGCCGAAATCTTTACGACATTTCTACGCCGGACTCACCAGAATAGTCAGCGTTTTTACACGGCTGTGGCTAGTCTGTTGCTTATCGTAAAAGGACGCTCAATATGACCAATAAAGTGTCGTTGTTGAGAAGTAAGTCGGAAAAATTCACCTCGCTACAGGGGTATTTACTGACCATCCTCGCCTGCAGCGCAATGACGCTTATAGCCACACCGCTGCTCTCTTATCTCGACTTGGCCAATATCGTGATGCTGTTCCTGCTGACCGTGCAACTGGTGGCGGCAAAGATAGGGCGCAATCAAGCCATTTTGGCCTCAGTTCTCAGCGTTTTACTCTTTGACTTCTTTTTCGTACCGCCACGTTTTTCTCTGGCAGTCAGCAACATCCAGTATCTGGTCACGTTTGGCGTCATGCTGGTGACCGCATTGACGACCGCGCAGCTTGCCGCCGGACTGAAACAAAGGGCACAACAATCTCACTTCCGCGAACAACAAACGCAGGCGCTGTATCAACTGGCCCGCCAACTGGCCGGAACCCTCACCGTTGAACAGGTAGTGGGCATTGGCCAGTCCTTCATCAAGACGCAATTCGATGCACAGTCAGTCATCTTGCTGCCCAATGAACAGGAAGTGCTGAGCAACTCGCCTAAGCCCGAATCTCCGCTGGTTGAAATGCGCCTTGCCCAGGTCGCGCTGGAGAGTGGACAACTGGTGCGTAACGACGAACTCAACAGCATGGGCTATGCGCCGCTGTATCTGCCCTTGCGAGCGTCGATGCGCACTCGGGGTGTACTTGCAGTCAAATTCGCAGAAGGCTCGCCAAAACTCTCAAGCAATGCCGTATCACTATTAGAGACCCTCGCGTCCCTGATCGCAGTCGCGGTCGAACGCCTGCATTACGTCGAAGTAGCGCAAACCACTGAAGTTAATATGCTGACAGAGCGCCTACGCGGCTCCATTCTCGCGGCGCTATCGCACGATCTTCGTACGCCGTTAACCGCAATGGTTGGCTTGGCTGACTCGTTATCGCTTATCCAGCCGGCGTTGCCTGCGATGGCCTTGGAAACGGCTCAGGCCTTGCACGAGCAGGCCGCGCGCCTGGCGGGTCTAGTCAGCAACCTTCTGGATATGGCCCGGCTGAATGCTGGTGAAGTCACCTTGCGGCGTGAGTGGCAGCTGCTTGAAGAGGTAATTGGTGCCAGCATCAAGTTGCTTGGCAGCGCATTGACTGAACATCCCATCAAAGTGACCCTCCCCAAGGGGTTGCCGCTGCTCAACTATGACGCCGTCCTGATCGAACGGGTCCTCTGCAACCTACTTGAAAATGCTGCGAAGTATTCGCCTGAAGGTAGTGCCATTGAATTGGTGGCCATACAGAATGACGACAACGTAGAGGTCCGTGTCGAAGACCATGGTCCAGGGTTTTCGAGCAAACGAAGCGACGATCTATTCAAGATATTCGTCCGAGGGGAAGGCGCATCTGACAAACCGGGGACAGGGCTTGGGTTGGCCATTTGCAAAGCCATTGTGGAAGCGCATAGCGGACGGATCAGCGCCGACAATCGACCAGGCGGTGGAGCCAGCGTCAGCTTTACCCTGCCCAAAGGGACACCACCGATTGTTGAGGAAGAGCAGCCATGATCTCGACCTCAGCCAAAGTTCTGGTTATTGAAGACGAGAAGCAAATCCGTCGTTTCGTTCGGCTGGCACTGGAAGCAGAAGGCTGCCAGGTGGCTGAAGCTGAAACGATGAGCCACGGCCTGATCGAAGCGGGAACGAGAAAGCCCGATCTGCTGATTCTCGACCTGGGTCTACCGGATGGAGACGGCATCGACCTGATACGGGACCTACGTAGCTGGTCCGATGTTCCGGTACTGATTCTGTCTGCCCGATCGCAGGAAAACGACAAGATCGATGCCTTGGATGCCGGGGCCGACGACTACCTGACCAAACCCTTCAGTGTTGGCGAGTTGCGTGCAAGGGTTCGCGCGCTGCTGCGGCGCCGTAGTCGGAGTGCCGAAGCGGCTTCCCCGATTATCGAGTTCGGCACCATCAGCGTGGATTTATCGCGCCGACTGGTGGTCCGTGATGGCGAGACCATTCACCTCACTCCAATTGAATATCGACTGCTTTCATGCCTGCTGGGAGAACCCGGCAAGGTGCTGACCCAACGCAGTTTGCTGCGGGAAATTTGGGGGCCGGCCTATGTCGAGAGTAGTCACTACCTACGCGTTTATGTCGGGCACTTGCGCCAGAAGCTCGAAGACGATCCGACTCAACCCAAATATTTTCTGACAGAAACAGGCGTGGGTTACCGCTTCCAGCCTTGAGGGGACTTGCATGCACGACGAACAAGGCAAAAAACGTCTGGCCACATTGACGCTGGCTGCACTAGGCATTGTCTATGGCGACATTGGTACCAGCCCGCTGTACTCTCTCAAGGAAGTATTCGGTAGCGCTCACCATCCGGTTGCCATTACCCCGGAAAATGTACTGGGAGTTTTGTCCCTGTTCTTTTGGTCGCTGATCATTGTGGTCACGCTGAAATATGTGGTCTTCATCATGCGGGCCAATAACAAGGGCGAAGGTGGCATCATCGCGCTAATGACCCTGGCCTTGCAGAAAGGTGTGGAGCGTTCCTGGCAGCAAAAACTGCTGGTTACTCTCGGGCTTTTCGGTGCGGCGCTGTTTTACGGGGACGGGGTCATTACCCCAGCAATTTCAGTGCTCTCGGCTGTCGAGGGATTGGAAATCATCACGCCCACGTTCAAGCCTTACATCATCCCCATTACCGTGGCCATTTTGATTGGCCTGTTCGCCTTTCAGCGCAAGGGCAGCGCCGGCGTAGGGGCCCTGTTTGGGCCGGTGATGCTGCTCTGGTTTGCCGTTCTGGCGGTATTGGGTGCTGCCGCCATTATTGGCAATCCGTCAGTACTCGCGGCCATCAACCCGCTGCATGCCATGCACTTTCTACTTGGGAACTCCATCCTTGGCTTTCTCGCCTTGGGTGCAGTGGTTCTATGCATTACCGGTGCCGAAGCTTTGTATGCCGACATGGGCCACTTCGGTGCCAAACCTATTCAATACGCCTGGATTGGGTATGTTCTGCCAGCACTACTGATCAATTACTTTGGCCAGGGCGCTCTGTTGCTTGCTGATCCGACGACAATACAGAACCCGTTTTATCTGCTAGCCCCGGAATGGGGACGCTATGCGCTGGTGATTCTGGCGACAGTGGCAACCATCATCGCTTCACAGGCTGTGATCTCCGGCGCCTTTTCCATCACCCAGCAGGCGATGCAACTCGGCTACACCCCCCGCCTGGAAATTCAGCACACCTCAGATCGGCAAATAGGCCAGATCTATTTGCCGGCCATAAATTGGCTGCTGCTCGCATCGATCATTGCTCTGGTTGTCGGGTTCGGCTCGTCCTCAAACCTGGCTGCCGCTTACGGCATTGCCGTTACCGGAACCATGCTTATCACCAATTTTCTGGCCATAGCTGTAGCGATTCGATTGTGGCATTGGAGTCCGTTGCGCGCCGTTCTGGGGGCATTACCCTTTATTTGCATTGATCTCGGATTTTTCCTGGCCAACTCAGTGAAAATTCCAGACGGTGGTTGGTTCCCACTGGTATTCGGCATGGCTATTTTCGTCTTGCTGACCACCTGGAAACGTGGCCGAGAACTGCTGAGTGAACGCTTGGCGGCCGAAGCGATGCAGTTGCAGCCCTTCATCGCCAATATTGTCGAAGGCGGCGTTCAGCGTGTACCTGGGACGGCTGTATTCCTGACCGCAGAGCCAGAGTCCGTGCCGCATGCCATGATTCACAGTCTGAAGCATTACAAAGCACTGCATGAGCAGATCATTATCCTGAGCGTGAAGGTACTTGATGTTCCTTATGTTCTTATTGACGACCGCCTAATGATTCGTCGCCTGGCGAGCAACTTCGCACAAGTGGTCGTGCAATATGGTTTTAAGGACGAACCAGATATTCCTGCAGCATTGGTCCTGGCAAGTGAGGCTGGGCTGGAGATCAACATGATGGATACGTCGTTCTTCCTCGGGCGAGAAACGCTGATTCCGAAGTTAGGTTCAAGCATGGCCTATTGGCGCGCCCTGATTTTTGTGGCGATGTTCCGCAATGCCAGTAGCGTTACTGCCTTCTTCAAAATCCCCTCTAATCGGGTGGTCGAATTGGGTACTCAGGTGGTGCTATAGCGCTATCCCTCACGACCTGTCTCTAATGAATAGAGTGGGGTGCCCGGGGTCATGGCGTAAGCGTCTGCCAAACCTACCTTCCTGATGCCTACGCTTATGTAGTACTGAAGCAGGTGCGTCG
Source organism: Pseudomonas sp. PME37.24/025 (assembly GCF_055556615.1). Taxonomy (NCBI): domain Bacteria; kingdom Pseudomonadati; phylum Pseudomonadota; class Gammaproteobacteria; order Pseudomonadales; family Pseudomonadaceae; genus Pseudomonas; species Pseudomonas sp. PME37.24/025. The sequence continues at coordinate 191,478 of NZ_JBVHNK010000009.1, read as the reverse complement.
ACCGACCGCTATTGGCCGACTTCTGCCTTTCACCACCGTCAGCTTTGGGTCGCACGCTACCCTTCGCGACAGGCACCGATCGGCCAAGTGCGGTCGTTCAGCGTCTAAAAAATTAGGGGCGATTCAGTATCTGTAGCTGTCGTTTCCTCCATTCCCGCTTTCTAAGATGGGATGCTCGACAGACCTTTAGACAAAAAAAGGTCGATTGCCTTTATCAGTGAGTCAAAATGTAAAACCTTCAACTGCTTGAATTAACATCTCTTCAACTTTCTGAGCACCTTGAATAGTGGAAAGCATCGCTATCGGCGTTGCGCCGGAAAAAACCTCTTTCGGCTCCGCCAACCAACGTCTTGCCTTCGAGTCATTACCGAAAATGACCTCAGCTAGCGCGACGACGTGTGCGACGCGAAACAAATGTGCGCTATCGTTCTCACTCAGTCGCTCACCACGCGATATATTCACATCAGGTATTACCGGCGAGATGAAGCTCGAACAATCGAGTAGGCTTGCCCTGCAGTATTCGAGAAGCGACTCGAGGCTGTAGGTCGGAAAACCGACCTTGATCATTTCGTGGATATCATGATCCGAAACGGCCGTAGGAATACGGATGATTACCTCCAGGCGGGCGCGGTAAGAATGGTGTGCCTTCGCACGCATAGCTTCTACAGACATGGCCAACACTCATACTCCGCATTTGTCGGAATGGCCTTCAATCCACATAGTTCCTATGGAGTGATGTTTAGAGCTGGGGCTCCAAATTATCATCAACAATCGCTATCGCATCCAAGAATCGACTCGCGCGAGCTGAACGCTTTTCGAGCAACTGACGCGCCTCCCGAGTGATTTCGATGGTCATCAACGGCTTGATGAATTTCTTTTTCTTACGTTTGTTTTTCTGTTTTCGCACAACAGGTTTCTCGCATTGGTGGCAAGCAGTGTTTTGCTGCTATCCAAACGAGCTTTTGGAAGCCGGCGTTTGCGCCCGCTAGGTCAGTTAACAGGGAAGCCGAAGCTGAGCTTTTCCAAGCTCAGCTACGTTGGTGCACCCATGCGCTCAATACACACTCAGAAGCTGAGTTCGGTAGTGCTGTGAAAAGTTGAGTTCATAGAATGCGGGCTCAGATGAGCCGAGAATCGAAATAGCGTGATCGCTCCCCATTCGGGAAAAGGCTCCGCCCATTGAGCCTCCTAAGATGGCGATTTCAATGCCACTAGGATCTGCTGGATGGCCGTCAATCTTGTCGTCGCACTCATACTCCGCAGCTCGCACGACACTCAATACGGCATGATCATCGGGCAGATCATCGGCCAAACGCTCCGAGTACTGCTGGAGCGCAGGTTCCGCGAGAACATACAGCCAAGCTTTTTCATCCGCATCACTTGAGCGCCTGAGGATTCTGCCCAACACCTGGCGATAGTGCAGTTCGGTACGTATACGACTTAGATGACAGCAAACCTGAAGCCTGGGTATGTCCGTCCCCTCGCTGATCATGCCAACCGCAATAATCCAGGTGCAGCCACCATGTCGAAAATCATTGATGACCTGCTGCGCGTTTGGCGTCTTATTGGTCACGACCTGACACACCTCCCCCTGAGCACGCATAAGGTCAGCTATGCGGTGAGCGTGCTCAATGTTTGTCGCAACCACCAGGCCCCCGGCTTCCGGATGGCGCTCACGGATTTCGTGAAGCTTTGTGCACCCTAACAACAGAATCTGCCGCAGGATATCGTCATGGAACAGCAGATCTTCATAAGACACGGGTGACTCAGAAAGTAGCCTGGCTATACTCGGATACGTCGTGACGGTGCCTTCTGTGGATAGCGTTTCAGTTAACCTCACCATGTTGTTATCCAATACGACGATGCGCGGCGACCGACATACGCCGTCAGCGATTGCCTCCTGCAGGCCATATCGGTAATCACAGATCAGCACCCCGTCTGGCTGAGAATATCGAGCAAGCGCTATTGCCTTCTGGTCAGACCTCCAGGGTGTCCCCGAGAGGGCAAGAGTGAAGGTGGCGCGATCTTGAATCCTTTGCACAATCTGCTGACCCCATGCATTGCTTAACAGCAAGTCATGGCCAGCGCAGTGATGGATTTCATCGAAAACTGCGAACACCCTATAGTCGTCGAACAGTTTCCAGAATGCTGCGTCTCGATATTCCATTCCTTGATACGTGCAAGCAGCACCGACGGCACCTATCAATCCATCCAGGCGCTTCCCTAGAACGGCTGAAAATGTTCTCTGAAATCCATCCATTGTTTGCCGTGACGGAGCAAAGCAGAGAATCAAATCTATCTTGTCTTGCTGCAGCAACTGCCTGGCCAACTCCGCTGCCATTTTCGTCTTGCCGGCACCGGGAGTTGCTTGGCAAAAAAAATGAGGTTGCTTGGTGTAGTGCTGCATAGCCAACTTAATGCAGTCGTGTTGCCATACCCTGAGAGTAGAGTTCATGCGGCAGAAATCGCCTTAAGCGTATTCTCGATTGCACGAACGTGACCAAGAAGCTTTGAGCTCCTATCACGGACTTCCAGATATACCCCTTCAAGACGCCCCTTCAGGTGAGGAATTTCCTCAAACAACTGCTTGTACCGCTCGGTCTCGCCCAAAGATGAAAGCAGATCAAGCTGGGTCTCCTTAAGCATCGCTTGAAGGCGGGCCTGATCGTCTTGCCCTTCCTTTGAGCTAGGCACAGGGCATGGTGTTTCTCTTCCCTCATCTGCTGGAGCTTCCAGAGGATCGACGGCCAGGGAGAAGTTCCCATCTACCAGTACGAGCTGCAGCCGTTGGGGCATCTCCAGCATACGAAACACCTGTCCGCGCTTCTGGCGCTGCACTGCCATCTCCGCCCAGCCAACGCGAATTAACCTTCGGATCTGTTCATAAACATAAACACGCACATCCGCGAGCCGAAAGCTTGAGGGAGGAAGGAGTGCCGCGTACGCGTCTCTCAACTGCCGGGTCGTGAACTCCCTAGAAAAATGGTCGCAAAGCAGAGAATGGAGCTGCCTGTCGAATTCGAATAAATCTTGTTTCATGCAGGCGCCTCAATGATCTTTAAACAAAATACGGATTATAGTCCGTGGCTGATTCGTCCGCAAACGCTCGATAGTCCTTCCTCATGTGTGTCGAGGCGGCTATGGGGAATCTGGCGAAAGAATTGGGGAAAAAGATCAGGCAAGCGAGGAAAGCGAAAGGTCTATCGCAAGACGTCTTCGCTCTGTTTTGCCAAGTAGACCGTAGCTATATGGGGCGAATTGAACGGGGCGAAGTCAACATTACGGTCGAAAAGCTGTACCAGATTGCCGAAAGCCTTGAATGTGGCCCAGCAGAACTATTACCGTAGAAAATTTATGAAAGACTCTGTGTTAGACAACACAACACTTATTTTTTGCATGCCAACTAAATCACCCGAGCTTTTTAAAACACTCCGCCATACTCTAAAAAAGATATGAGACAATTAAAATAAGTACATATTAGTTTTTTTGTACCTCCTCAGGTCTTCGCTTAACTAAAGCATACAGATCTAGATTGGGAATTGTACTTGCATTCAAAAGCATCCTTTCAATCATTCGAAGTTGTTCAGCATTATTTTTTTTCAGCACTTCAACCGCAGCCTTCAGGTTCTCTATCTGTTCGACCAACTTTACATCAGAAGCGGTAATTTTTGTGTAGAGCGAGGGGGATGCGCCTCGAAGTTGCGCTTTCTTGTTTTTATATGATGTAGCTATACCCACATAAGTGCAGAGAGTTTGTCTTGTCGTTTTCATCGCAAGTTCAAGCTCAACCTTTGTCACCAGCGCATCCCAAGTAAGCTTACCCGTCCATTTGGTCAGCATAATCTCTATCTTGCGTTGTGCCTGGGCAGATATTTTTGGTTCCACCACGTCATGCCTCCTTATTGCTCAGGCCGAAAGACGTCAAAAGAGAACGTAACTGAGGATTGGTATCAGTCGTAGCACTCGTAACTTTATCTTCAATCAGACCTTTTAAGCGCGCCTCAAGATCTGGGAGCGCACACGCAACTTTTTTTATGATCATCGTATTTAAATCGATCAGATTGAATTCAGAGTTTCTGTTCGAGTAACGAATTGTGGTACCTGCGGAACAATCTCTCATCAGATCAATCAGCATCGAAAGAACATGAACATTTCGAGAATGGATAACATACCATTTTTTCATTGCCGAAGAAGCTGACAAACGAATATCACCCGCTACCGACTCTAACCGCGCGTTTTGAAACCCTAAATCTTTTTCAAAAAGCTCGATAGCACTCTCATCACCTGCAATATAACAAGCCTCAGGACACAGAAAACACTGGGAGATGAAATCATTCAAATAATTGCAGGGGTCTACATGTAGATTTTGACTACAAAGTCCCGTCGAAGTGATCGAGGCTGGTAGATTCGTAACTGTTGCAAGCTGCTCCTTAGAATAAGTCCTAATTGAGCTCTTGTCGAACTTCGGCGGATTTACTATCGCGCTTACTCGGCTCGCTTTTACGTCATCACTCGTATGGATATAAGTATGAGTTTGCTCAGAGCTTTTCCTACCTGACCAAGCAGTAATAATTTCAACTGGAATATTACTTAAATCAGCGAGAGTATTTGTTAGGTGGCGCAACTGATTTGGTGTCAGCCGTATCTCTGAGGAATATCCATAGTCAACGAAAAGCGAATCTTCACCTCCATGGGGGCAAAGTCGAGTTAAAATGGAGTTTCCTAATGAGGCCAAAGGGACAACCGCGTAATTCGTTTTCTGAAGTGTCTTTCCACCTCCCCCTTGATTTTTTGAATCCCCATAAAACCAACCTCCCAAGAAGCAAAACATAGCGTTTTTAAGCTTAATGCTCGATTCACCGTTAGAGAAAGAAAGAGGAAACTCGGGTAAAATTTCTTTTCTATAAAAAGACACCCACCAATTTTGCACCTCTTCCACCGTCACGACATCTTTATCAACAAATAGCTCTGGGAGTTGTGTATACCCGAATAGATAGGGTAAAGCAGATAATTTAGTCTTCTTAGAACTCGATACAGACAACTGATCATCAGGTAGCAAAGAAAAAATTGGTTTATTTTCAAAAAAACGACCTCTGTGATTAGCATGAGTACTCGTTAGATCAGCCCCTTTTTTTAGTACCGGAACGCAATCGTCTACACCATAAAAGCCTAGTGCATAGCCCAGTGTAAAAAGATTTGGTTGCTGAGTCTGAGATAAGTTTTTCTTTAGTTCCGTTTCAATCTCGAACCCCCCAAGCAACCTTCTCCAATTCCCAGAAGGCTTTTCATAAAATCTGCAAAGTATTCTGGCGGGTTCACAAGCGTTGAAAAAATAGTTAACGGCTTTGTTAATTGACTCAGCAAGCGCAGAAAGTACGTGATTACGATTATTTTTGTATCCTTTGCTTCCAATCCAATTAAGATAATAAACGGGCTCCCCATCACCCTCTGAGTGAGACTGAAGTACTTGTTTAGGCAGAACTGGAATTTCAGCAGAGGTACGGTTAGGTGATGCAAGAGATAGAAGGGTAAAAGTTAAAACCATTGCATCATGGATTATTACGTCCTTACCAGGGAGAACAGTTCCTTTTTCATCTACATGTTCGAATACTGTCGAAAAAATATTACCTAAGGCTACAACTGCACTGATATCAGGAAGTTTTTCCAGTTTCTTATCGTAACTTGCATGCCCAGTCCTGTCTCGATCTTCAACACCCTGCAAATCAATCTTTCTCATCAATCCCTTATCAGCACAGAATTCAAAAAACGGGCGCAGACGGTCAACAGTCCTACTTCCTAAGCAAAGACTGCGAACTGAAGACTCCGATTGAACGTAAAGATCGCCATCCATGCGTGACAGCATCTTTCTGGCGGCAGATGTTCGAGCTTTTTTTTCACTGACAGACAAATTTGTATTGGTTGTTTCGACAACCCAAATTTTTATCAGATAACTATAAGGGTAAGGAAGAGCATCGCTAGACAGGTTACCGGAATATCTACCCTTTTTTCCATGTATGCCGCAGAGAAACCTATTATTGCGACCACTATTTGGATCGATGTGGTGCCAGATTAAATCATCGAAATCTGCCTTCTCTCCATCAGGGCCCTCAAATTGTATAAATTCCGATTCACGATACAAACAGATTAGTGATTCCAGTCTGTCTAAGTATTTATTAATCATCTATAGAGCGCTGCCTGGCAAGAGTCTCATCACACACGGCAATAGTCAATTTAACCCAAACAATCTGCCGCTCTAGTTTTTCGATGCTTCGAGTATGAAGAGGGTTGAGTAAGGCGTTACGATTTAGCGTAAGCTTATCCTCCGCCGCTTCTAAGACTGACCTGTGATCTGCCTCAAGTATTGGAAAGAAATTAGGACACCCATAACAGCCCAACGGTCGCCCCATAACTGTGGAACAGGTATGGCAAACACGCTCATTTCGCGCTCCCCCAACAGGGCTGAAATTGTAATCAACTATAACTTCATCTCTTTCCCGGCTCAAAGCTAAGGAGCCGCTAAACGCAGCCTTAAGAAATTCGTTGCCTATATATTTTGAGTCAATCTCCCGTCTAGACTTATAATCCAAGTCAATGTAGTGCCTTGCAGCTGGCACGGTTACACCGGTTATTTTGGCCAATTGTGCAGCAGAAAGTCCATCTTGAGCACCTCGAGTTAATACGGTATGGCGAACCCTATTAGAACTGGCTATACAATCCGCTACGCGATCAGAGCTGGGACGAACGCACCTGATGGCATTTGTGATGCACGATTCCGATACATGGTAGGCAGTAGAGCGGGGAGAAAAAAGACTTCTTAAGAAATCTAACGACTCAACTTCCAAAGAAAAAAGGCTTACATCTGGAAACATAGGAATATCGTTCATTAACTTCAGAAGCTCGGTATCATCAACGTCAATCTCCGATGATTTCATAAGCAACTTGACCCCCTTGAAAACTACTCCCTTAAACTCAATTAGCACTTTTGCTAACTCTTCAGAAATATACAATGGATATCTCTCGGGACGCTCCCGCGAAAAAAGCATTCCCGTAGACTTAGCGATGTACACTCTAAGTTGAAGCGTCTCTCCCCCCAAGCTGCCTATCTCGTCCACGCTCCGGATTGCCGCATCGTGAAAACTTGAACCTGAGGGAATCAAATCTGACCACTTCAAAAGCGCAATCTGGATTGGCCGACGTACAATGGACACCAACAACTTAGTCGTCACCATATTTTTGAGAACACCATAACGCATCGAAGACTGGTAAAAAGAAAGTTCTTGCTCAGCATTCCACTTAAATCGCTGAAGGTTTTCATTGATTTTCTTCGCCAACGAATCAAACTCTACATCGTTAAAAGCACCTGTGGACAAATCAAGTGGATTAACGCTAGTTTTATCCAAATGTTCTTTTGTGAATTTGTGGTAGCCATGAAATTTCTTATGCCCCATTTTTGATAGAGTACCAAAAAACTGATTAAGAGCCTTTTTCTTATGCGTACTCAACCCACTCCATAACGCCTTAACTTTATCTAACGAAGGTATACCACCCAAGACAAATGGCCTTATGTTGGTAACAACACCCGATGCAGTGCTTGCAGCCTTGGTTCTTACGTAATAGACAAACACATCCAAAATCAACTCTTTTTCAGTTTCTGTCATATCCGAAGCATGAACCCAACCAACGCTAACCCCCGCTCCTTTCCCCTTATTTGGAAGTATTACCCATTCATCATCTAAAGCATCAACAATCAAACCAGACTTGGCTGAAAACAATGAAGGCGCTTTATCAACTTTATTTGTCGATATCGATCCGTTTGAGTGGTTCATTTTTTTTGCGCCATACGTTGCTGATGCGCTATCGACAGTTCCCTTGCTACAAGCGCCAAGCGCTTATCATCGTATACGTCGACCATTGTGCTATTATGCGACCACCCCATCGCATATTTTCTAGTGTCCTCACGAAGAACTGGATCAATCCCAACACGATCCGCCTCTTTATCAAAAATCTCATTCCATTTATGGCGGAGCATATGGGGATGGACATGAAACCCCAAAGCCTTAGAAATGGTCTGAAAAATTGAATTTATCGACTTTAAGGAAAGTGGTTGGCCTGCAGTTCCTTTAGAATCATTTTCACTGATCAATAAAAAATCATGATATTGAGCCCGAGAAAATTTTGACCGAATCTGATCAATATAGAACTTAACATGAAACATCAAATCCTGACCAACCGTAGCCAGATGCGCCTTAGTCTTTTGGTTGGGTTTTTCTGTACGAGAGTCTGTCGGGTCGTTTCCCGAGCGGTATATAGATACCTGATCATAAGTTCCGTAGAAATGAAAGTCTGATACCTTTGACTTCGCTAGCGCGCCTCTCCTGATACCACCGCAAATTAACAAATTAACTATTAAGTAATTTCTAATTCTTGACCCTTTGAATGGATTATTAGGTGAAGATGGCACCATCATTTCCAACAATTTCGTGAAAACCTCATCAGGAATCACAGACTCGTCAGCCCCCTTTATTTCTTGTCCGTGATTTCGCCCAAGATCTTCTTCATCTAGTTTGATTTTTGAAATCAGCTTATCGAATCGATCATTCAGACTTTCTTCAATCCCGAATACACCATGAAACTGTTCAAACAGCCATATAAGAAAACATCTCAGCCTTCTGATGCGGCCTTGCAAAGTTTCATTTGACACCTTCGCCATCCCCTTCTGATTGGCGACAATAACATTACGGAGGTGTTTATCGCTTACTTGAAACTCTTTTATACTCAAACTTGAGTCAAACACATCCTTGATTAAGCAACACGCGTCATAAAACTGCATATACTCTTTCTGCGATATCAACTTCCCAGACGCAATTCGTGCCGGAAGATTTATATTTTTTTCAACAAAGAACTGAAGCACGAACAACAGTTCATTCGCGTATCTAAGTCTTGTATTTGGTGCTTTAGAAGACAGTGGCCCATTCAGATAACACGAAACATACGGATCGAACGGACAATCCGATTCATCGACTATGGACACGAAAGGTATCGAATTATATTGGTACTGTCTGACTTTCATTGACAAAATACCTCGTCCAATAACCAATCAGTGAAGATTAGTACGAAAGAGAGCTTTGTCAAGTTAGAGGGAGGGAGAACTGATATATGGCAGGCTTTAAAGGCAAGAACTAAGAAATTTTCTGTTTTACAAAATAATCTTTGCTTATAACTTGCCACCGGACAGGCAGACCATGACCTTGTCGCCGTCTTCAATCATGTTGAAATCGGCAACAGCCTCACCCGCCTGGCGGCGAAGGCGCTTTTGCAGTTTGTTCTGGTTGACCGTAAGAGTGCCCATGACGCGAAATCCGTGAGGTGTGACGAAAGGCCGGCATTTTACGCAAAAACCCTTTCGGGGCGAAGCCTGCGCTTTAGATGACTTGAGCATACCCCTGTGGCGAGGGAGCTTGCTCCCGCCCGGCTGCGCAGCAGTCGCAAAACCTGCCGCCGCCGGTTTGCCTGACACGACTGGGGTGGATGTCTTGGGGCCGCTTCGCGCCCCAGCGGGAGCAAGCTCCCTCGCCACAGAGGTCATTCGGTACAGACCCGGCGGCGATTAACAAGAGTGTTTACAGCGCGATTTGCTCTAAGCCCCTCGCACTATTACCGGTAACTCCTTTCTATACTGCGGCATAAGGTCGCACACGTATTCAGACCTGTACTTACCTGGCCACTTTGGCCCGTAAGCGCTCCGCTGGGGGGCGATGGCAACAACAAGAGGAGTGACTGGCATGATCCATCACGTAGTGGGGCTCTTCACCCACCCTGACCAGGAATGGAAAGAAATCCGTGGCGACCAGGAGGAAAGCATCAGCCACATGTACCTCACGCACACCCTGATTCTGGCGGCGATCCCCGCTGTATCAGCGTTTATCGGCACCACGCAGGTCGGCTGGGTCATCGGTAGCCGGGCGCCGGTGATGCTGACCACGGAAAGCGCACTTTGGATGACCGTCATGTCGTACCTGGCGATGCTCGGCGGTGTCGCAGTGATGGGGGCTTTCATCCACTGGATGGCCCGCACCTATGACGCCAACCCGAGCCTGGCACGCTGTGTCGCGTTCGCCACGTACACCGCGACTCCACTGTTCATCGGCGGCCTGGCGGCGCTGTACCCGCATATGTGGCTGGGAATGATCGTCGGCACCGCAGCCATCTGCTACACGGTGTACCTGCTGTATGTGGGCCTGCCAACGTTCATGAATATTCCGTCGGACGAGGGATTCCTGTTTTCAAGCTCCGTGCTAGCCGTAGGACTGGTGGTGCTGGTGGCGATCATGGCGTTCACGGTGATTGTCTGGGGACTGGGCGTGGGACCGGTCTATACGAATTAGCAACACACCCGCCAAAAACAAGATCTGCCAACACAGGCCGCCGCAAGGCGGCCTTCTACTCTCTAAGAGAGCAGGAGGTACGACCATTCGGCGCCTCGGCGATTCGCAAGTTCCGAGGGTTGCGGCATACTCGACGTCTCTGGAGATCCATCAAGCATGCCCGAGCAACTCAATACCCGCGTCGAAGACTGTTTCCAACAAGCCGAATCCTTTTTTAAACGACCTTTCAAACGCCCCGTGGTGAGCCTCAAGCTGCGCGGGCAAAAAGCCGGTGTCGCGCATTTGCACGAGAACCTGCTGCGCTTCAATCCGCAGCTCTACCGGGAAAACACCGAAGACTTCCTCAAGCAGACCGTGGCGCATGAAGTCGCGCACCTGATCGCCCATCAACTGTTCGGCGACCGCATCCAGCCTCATGGCGAAGAGTGGCAACTGATCATGCGCGGTGTTTACGAACTGCCGCCCAACCGCTGCCACACCTACGACGTCAAACGCCGCAGCGTGACCCGCTACATCTACAAATGCCCGTGCGCCGACAGCGATTTCCCGTTTTCGGCGCAGCGTCATGGTCTGGTGAGACAGGGGCGGCGGTATTTGTGCCGACGGTGCAGAAGCACATTGGTGTTTAGTGGGGAGATGCGGGTCGAATAAGTCAGATTTGTGGTGGTTCGGCCGGCCTCATCGCGGGCAAGCCCGCTCCCACAGTGATCGGATTCGTTCACAAATTTTGTAATCAAAGCTGATCCCTGTGGGAGCGGGCTTGCCCGCGATTGGGCCGGGACAGACGCTAGATAACCACCCTGGCACGGCGCAATTCCTCGATCCGCTCAACACTAAACCCCAACTCCCCCAAGACCTGGTCGGTATGCTCACCCAGCCTCGCCCCGATATGCCGCGGCTCAGGCAACCCCGCTGAAAACTTCAACGGGCAAGCCATCTGCGCCTGAGTCGAACCGTCCCCACGCGGCACCTCAGTCACCAATTCCCGCGCCTTCAACTGCGGATGCCGCACCGCTTCGTCCAGGCTCAACACCGGCTCGACACACGCATCGAGTTCGGCAAACAACGCGCACAAATCGGCAAAGTCATATTTTTCGAATTCAACTTTCAGCGCCTCCTTGAGCGCCTGTTGCCGGGCCGGTTCGGGTGACAGCCCCTGGGTCGCCAGTTCCGGCCGGCCCAGCGCCGTGCAGAGTTGCTGCATGAACGCCGGCTCCAGACTGCCCACCGACAACCAGCGTCCATCGCGTGAGCGGTAATAGTCGTAGAAGCTGCCGCCATTGAGCATCTGCTCTTCCCTGCCCGGCTCCACGCCACAGGCCAGGTACCCGGCACCGGCCATGGCATTCAGGCTGAAGGCGCAGTCGGTCATGCTTACATCCAGGTGCTGCCCTTGCCCGGTCTGCTGCCGTGCAATCACCGCCGCCAGCAGGCCGATCACCCCGTGCAGCGAGCCACCGGCGATATCCGCCACCTGCATGCCCAACGGCAACGGGCCGCTGTCGGCACGGCCGGTGTAGCTCGCCAACCCCGCCAGCGCCAGGTAGTTGATGTCGTGGCCGGCGCGATCCTTGTAGGGGCCGGTCTGGCCATAACCGGTGATCGACACATAAATCAGCTTCGGGTTGATCGCCTTCAAGGCTTCATACCCCAAACCCAACCGGTCCATCACGCCGGGGCGAAACTGCTCCAGCACGATGTCGTGGTCCTGCAGCAATTGCTTGATCACCTCCAGCGCCTCGGGCTGCTTGAGGTCCAGCGCCAGGCTGCGCTTGTTGCGATTGAGGTAGGCGTGGCTGGCCGACACGCCTTGATCATGCGGCGGCAATACTCGCAGCAGGTCCATGCGGGTCGGCGATTCGATGCGCAGCACCTCGGCGCCCATGTCTGCCAGCAGCAACGAGGCGAACGGCCCCGGCAGCAGTGTCGAGAAATCCAGAACCTTGAGTGATGCCAGAGGACCGAGCATAAGTGTTCTCCAATGCGATCCCCCAAGCCTAGGCAGCCTAGGACATTGCAGCAATCACCTTATGTGTCAGCGGTGGTGACCGTTGCGCTCAAATCGCAGGCATGAAAAAACCCGCCGAAGCGGGTTTTTCATTACAACAAGGCTTACTTGGCGTTCGTCGGGGTTGCCCCTTCGACGTGGCCCAGAACATCGTCTTTAGGTTCGTCGGCAATACCGCGACCGCCCGAGGCCAGCTCGGCTTGCAGCACGTCGGTATCCAGTTCCTTGACCCACTTGGCCACAACAAGGGTGGCAACCGCGTTACCGATCAGGTTGGTCAGCGCGCGGGCTTCGGACATGAAGCGGTCGATACCGAGGATCAGCGCCAGGCCAGCGACCGGCAGGTGGCCGACAGCGGACAAGGTGGCAGCCAGAACGATGAAGCCCGAACCGGTCACGCCGGCAGCGCCTTTGGAGGACAGCAGCAACACCACCAGCAGAGTGATCTGGTGAGTGAGGTCCATCTGGGTGTCAGTTGCCTGAGCAATGAACACAGCCGCCATGGTCAGGTAGATCGCCGTACCGTCGAGGTTGAACGAGTAACCGGTCGGGATCACCAGACCCACAACGGATTTCTGCGCGCCCAGACGCTCCATCTTGATCAGCATGCGTGGCAGTACCGATTCCGAAGAGGAAGTACCCAGCACGATCAGCAGCTCTTCACGGATGTAGCGGATCACTTTCAGCACGCTGAAGCCGTGAGCGCGAGCGATACCGCCCAGCACCACCAGAATGAACAGCAGGCACGTGATGTAGAAGCAGGCCATCAGCTGACCCAGTTGCACCAGCGAACCCACACCGTAGGCACCGATGGTGAAGGCCATGGCACCGAAGGCACCGAGTGGCGCGAGCTTCATGATCATGTTGATGATGTTGAACATCACGTGGGCGAAGCGATCGATGAAGTCCAGGATCGGCTTGCCGTAGGCACCCAGGCGATGCAGGGCGAAACCGAAGATCACCGAGAACATCAGCACTTGCAGGATATCGCCCGTGGCGAACGCGCCAATGATGGTGGTCGGGATGACATTCAACAGGAAGCCAACGACGCTTTGATCCGCACCGGCAGCAACGTAGGTAGCGATTTTGGAGGCATCCAGCGTGGTGACGTCGATGTGCATGCCGTTACCCGGCTGCACGATGTTGACCACGACCAGACCGACCAGCAAGGCGATGGTCGAAACGATTTCGAAGTACAGCAGCGCGTAACCGCCGGTCTTGCCGACCGACTTCATGTTCTGCATGCCCGCGATACCGCTGACGACGGTGCAGAAGATGATCGGAGCGATGATCATTTTGATCAGTTTGATGAACCCGTCACCCAGCGGCTTGAGGGCTACACCGGTCTGCGGGTAGAAGTGACCGAGCAGGATGCCGATAGCGATGGCAACGATCACCTGGAAGTACAGGGATTTATACAGTGGCTGACGAGTCGTCATTGCAAAGTTCCTCAAGAGTGCCTCAGTAACAACATCCATCTGTTGTCCCTGACACCTCATTTGCGAACCCTCCTGCACTGGAGGGATTTGTTTTGTCGAGCTGCGCGCTGGCAGACCTCTGCGGCTTGTATCGCAAGCCCCGTGCCACCTTCGGTAAAAACTCCTACACGCTTCAGGCATCAAGGGTTGCGAGTTCTTCCTTGTCACTGAGCGGTTACGTCAAAGTGGCGGATTTCCGCCCATCAACCAAACTGCGTCCTGCAATTTGGCGGATATCCGCCTTGTTCATCATCGACCGGCACCGCTACTCTCCATTACTCAGTGGACGGACCTGCCCTCTATGCGTGAACGCACCATCGCCAGCCATTTCGCCCGTGCCGCCCTCGGTGGCGCGCATCGGCGCGGGTATGACTATTCGAGCCTGCTGCAGCAACTGGGGATCAGCCCCGAGTTGCTCGACGAACCGCGTGCGCGTATCGCGCCCGAGCAGTTCGCCCGATTGATCCAGAGGCTGTGGCTGGCCCTGGACGACGAATACCTGGGCTTCGGGCAGGCACCTAGCAAACCCGGCAGCTTCGCCATGATGTGCCACGCGGTGATCCACTGCCACACGCTGGAGAAAGCGCTCAATCGCGGCCTATTGTTTTACAGCCTGTTCCCCGGGGCACCGCGTCTGACGCTGAACCGCGAAGGCGACATGATTCGCCTGAGCCTGGACGATTCGCCGCTGTGGGACCCGGACCACTTCCTCACTGAAAGCCTGCTGGTGATCTGGCATCGATTTGGCAGCTGGCTGATTGGCCAGCGCATTCGCCTGGAGCAAGCCACGTTCAGCTATCCAAAGCCCGAGCACGGGGCCGAATACGATTTGCTGTTTTCCTGCCCACTGGGCTTTTCCACAGCAAAGAGCACCCCTATTCAGAGTAGCCTGCTGTTCCACAGTCGCTACCTGAACATGCCACTGCTGCAGGACGAACGCACCCTCAAGCACTTTCTCGAACGCTCCCCCGCCGACCTGCTCTCGCGCCCCGACGAAGGCGACAGCCTGAGCAGCCAGTTGCGCCGCTTGCTCAGCCGCGACAGTGCACATTGGCCGGACCTGGAAGCCGTGGCCGCGCACCTGCACATCAGCCCGCAAACGTTGCGTCGGCATTTGCGCGAAGAAGGCACGAGTTTTCAGGAATTGAAGGACCAGTTGCGGCGGGACATTGCGATTTATCACCTGGGGCGTGCGGATCTGTCGTTGCAACAGATTGCCGAGCAGTTGGGGTTTTCCGAACCTTCGGCGTTTCACCGGGCGTTCAAGAAGTGGACGGGGTTGACGCCGGGGGCTTATCGGGCGCAGGAGCATTGATTCAAGGCTTGAGATCCAGCCCTCTCCCAAGGGGAGAGGGCTGGATCTCAAGCCAGGCGTATCTGTCAGGCACGACACTTACCCACTCGCATCGCGCAACATCAACGTTTAACCGACCGTTATATTGTCCAGGAACATATCGTTGGCATTACGGACTTCAAATGACGCTATTTTTTGGCCAACGGGCGCCGTAAAAATAACGTACGCGTATTGATAATTTCCGGTGTAGGGAAGTGGCCGATGACCAATGATCTGGTTGTTTGCTCCGTAGTAGGTGACGGCCCCTGCTTCCTCTTGCTGGTGCGAGTCGATCATAAACTTCACAGAGGATCCGCCTCTCGGAAACGTAAAACGCACAGCCCCTAACATGCCCAGCGTTACCCTTCCCAGCAAAGCGGTGTGCGGTGGAACAGGAGGGTTGGTTAAATAAACAGTACCGCCCAATGACTGGAGAACAATTGCGCTGGGAAGTCCATGCGCAACACCTGGCGTGAAATACACCGGAGAAGAGTTTTCAAAGCTTTCAACCGCCCTGAAAAAAGCCTGACTGACCGTGTACTCAGGCTCTTTAAAAACCACTGGGGTCACCGAATCACTACCGAATATCACCTCAACCCTGAGCGTGATTTTTTTGTTGTCCGATAAACCGTTTAACCAACTGCGAGATATAGCTCTGGTCAAACCACTCTCCGCTTCCGCAGCCGAGACAGAATGGCGCTGAAGCAAGATCAGTGACTGACTTCCTACGCTGGAAAGCGTTACCGAGATCAATTGTTGCGCTTGGATGAGTGGCCATTTAGCAATTGAAAAGGTGGCATCGCCGGCAAAATTGTTGAGGTCAACGACGGAAGTGCCATTCGCCTGCACAATGTGAGGAACTGTTAATCGAGGATCCCCATCCGCAATCCGATTCACGTTCAACACCAACGGCCCCGATCGGGCAATCTCCTTGCCCCCTCGAATCAGCGCCCAGCGAAACGTCAGTTGCGCCCCGTGCCGTGCCGCAAGAAAGGCCTGGCTGAGGACGGTGTTCGTCCGCTTGTTCGCATTGAACGCCACTGCTGGAAATGGTGTGGCACCGGCGGGTGGATTGATTTCGATCAATTGAGCCTGGTCCCCCGCAAGCGCATCCAGGAACTCGGTGCGCACGGTGACGCCGGTCGGATAGAGCCACAGATCGATCGGGCTGACAGCCGGTGCAACCAGTGTCGCCGGGTTTAATTTGATAACGCCTACGCCAATCACCTGCGCCGTGGCAGGTAAAGAAGTTGCGATGACTGCACCGCCTCGGACCTGTTCATACACCACCTTCACGGTGCTGTTGGGGATGATCTTATTATTGGGAACACTCCACACAAACTGACTCGGCACTTGCGTTATTGGCGATGTTTCTTCGTGAGTCGCAACGACACCGCCATTCAACTCGGCGGTAAACACCAGCTTGATTGAGTCACCCACCTTCCAGATCGTTTCGACGAGGTGGATCAGCGCCGACAGCGGATTACCGTTCAACTTGGCGAGGTCCACCGTGTTGGGGTCGTCATTGTTCTCGGTCGGGATTTCTCGAAGGATTGCCGCCGAGAGATTGACACGGCCAAGGTGAACATCGACCTCCTTGGTAGACGATCGGCTGAAATTGCCCAACTGGTCAAAAACGACGAAATCAAGCAGCAGATTCGGGTTGTCACCCACCTGCTGGAACGTGTCGGTGAAGAGTGTTTTGGTCACCGGCGTCGAAGCGTCGGTGATCTCCCACTCAACCGACTCATCGCCTAACTGAAAGCGAATACGGTCATAGGCTCGCGGGTTGGAATAGGTGAACCCGAACTCCACACCTTGCACCGCCCGCTCGGCGCTGACCCCGTCTTTGATAACGTCGGGCGGGATCACCAGGTCCAGGCCTTCCGGCGCAGGCTCACCAGGAGAACGCAGGTGATACAGCACATTTAAATCCCGAGAAGGTTCGGCGCTTCCACCGGGGCGGGTGACTTTGTAATGCAGTCTATTGACCCCATGACGCAGGCGCCCATGAGGCACGTACAGCCGCAGGCGCAGTTGCTCTTCTCCCGGAGCGACAGTCTTCCCCGTCACGGGGGTGGGATCGTCGTTGAGGTACAAATCAACGCGATCATCCGCCGCCAGCGCACCGGTGTGGACCTCGGTCCACGGATCAACCAGACACTCAAGGCCATTGGGCTGGCCATCGTAAAGGGACTTGGGAATACCGCCGTGAGCTAAATCGGCAGGTTTCACCGGTGACACCCAGCCTTGGATGATGATGGGGTACAGCACAAACAGCTCGTTCAACGCGGCAGACTGGATATCCATCATGTTCTCCTGGGGAGGTGACAAATCCTGAGTCCTCTCGGGACGAAGGCACATCACACACCAGGCAGGGGAAACTGGCTACTGTCAGAACTTACAGGTCGACGTGCTTTCCGGATGGACGGTCAGCCTTTACTGTCGATAGATCATTGCGAGTAGCTGAGGTTTTCCGAACCTTCGGCGTTTCACCGGGCGTTCAAGAAATGGACGGGGTTGACGCCGGGGGCTTATCGGGCGCAGGAGAACTGATATTTGCGTTGAATTGACTGGCCCCATCGCGGGCAAGCCCGCTCCCACAGGGGGCGGTGTTGTTCACAAATTTTGTGTCAGAAGTCGAAACCTGTGGGAGCGGGCTTGCCCGCGATGAGGCCCGAAAGAACACAGCAAAACTTGCAGCTAACCAAGCTGTTGTGGCGAGGGAGCTTGCTCCCGCTGGGTTGCGAAGCGGCCCCAAACCCGGCAATCACGTTTTCTTCAGACACACTGCATGCACCGGTTTTACGACTGCTGCGCAGCCGAGCGGGAGCAAGCTCCCTCGCCACAACAAGCTCCATTGCCATAGATCTTTTGATTTTCCTGGCTAGCCTTGTGGATCGAGGTTATCCAGCACCCGATTCACCGCCAGCTCACCGAGCATGACCACCGATTGAATCCCCAACATCATGTTGCGATGTGGCATGTCCATCAATCCGGCGAACTCATTGAGCATCATGCTCGCGGACGCCAGGGATTCGCAGGCGTTGACCAGCAGGGTTTCGTTATCGACCTCGGCGCCGACGTGGTAAATGGTGCTGGGTTTGCGCTTGGTGTCTTTGGGGATGGGCGGCTTGAGGTAGTGATCGAGGGCGCGGTCGGCGGCTTCGTTGAGTTTTTTGGAATCGAGGGATTCGTAGGGGGAAACGTCGTCGGTTTCCGGTGGGTTAGGTGTGATTTTGAACATGGTGAAGCTCCTTATACCTGATGGAGCCACCAGAACCTGTCGCTAAACAAGTAAGGGTGGCGGCTGTACGCAGGTTAGCGAACCGAGAGGTATAAGACCCGGCAGACCCGAGGGTCTCCCGCGCACAGCCGCCATATCGAAACTGCAGACGTTCGCCTGCAGCAAGACTGAAGTGTTGCGCTTATACCTGGTCGGGTCGCTAAACCCGATCGCTGATTGGCAGCGATGCGGAAACGATAAAGATCAGGGCCAAGGCGCACAAGCCGGCGGATTCTGGCGTAGTCGTAGGCAGCGGCGCAAGGATGTGTAGCCTGGGAGAGTATCTGGAAGTGTCGTTTAAACAGTGCTTGTTTAGCGGTCTGACACCGAGCCTTGTGGTGGCTGTACCGGCCTCATCGCGGGCAAGCCCGCTCCCACAGGTTTCGAGTCTGAACACAAAATTTGTGAACGACATAGCCCACTGTGGGAGCGGGCTTGCCCGCGATGAGGCCCAAAAGAACACCCTCAAACCCAGGATCAAACCACCGGAAAATGAATCCGGAACGCCGCCCCGCCCATCGGCGAATCCCCCAGTGTCAGCTTGGCGCTGTAGCTTTCAATAATGTCCTTGACCACTGCCAACCCGATCCCCTGCCCCGGGTGCTGACGATCCAGCCGCTCGCCACGCTGCAGAATCCGCGCACGTTGATCCGGTGGTACGCCCGGCCCGTCATCTTCAACGCTCAACTCAATCCCGCTGAGGGTTTCACGCACGCTGATGCGCACTTCGCCGAGGCACAGGCGATAGGCGTTTTCCAGCAGGTTGCCCATCATTTCCAGCAGCGCACCTTGCTCGATCGGCACGTAACACTGCTGCGGCAGATCAAAAGTGACGCGCACGGGCTTGTCGCGATAGACCTTGCCCAGCGTGTCGCAGAGGCTTTGCAGCACCGGTCGCAGGCGCACCTGATGGCGCACCAGGCCACTTTTGCGCAGGCTGGCGCGTTGCAGTTGATAGCCGATCTGCTGGCTCATGCGTTCGATCTGGGTTTGCAGCACCCAGGCCTGATCGCGCTCTTGCGGCTTTTGCGCCATGTCTTCACTGACCCCTTGCAACACTGTCAGCGGGGTTTTCAGGCTGTGGGCCAGGTCGTCGAGGGAATCGCGATAACGGCTGCGCTGTTCACGTTCGCTGTGCAACAAACGGTTGAGCGAGCCGGTCAGGCGCAGCAGTTCACGCGGGTGTTGTTCGCTGAGGCTTTCGCGGGTGCCGCTTTCGATCTGGTCCAGCTCCTGGCTCAGCCGACGCAACGCCTGCAAGCCCCAGGTCAGGCCGATCCACAGCAAGGCGAGCAACACCAGCAAGGCTGCGCCGAAGCCCAGATAAAGGTTTTCCCGCAGGCCTTCTAGCGTGACTTCGTATTCGCGCACCGGTTGCAGGGCGACGATGCTGAACGCCGCACTTTGGCCGCCCAGCAGTTTGACTTCGACGTCATAGACGAAGAACTCTTCACCATTGGCTTCGCTGATCCGCGCGAACTCGTTACCGCGTCCATCGTAGCGTGGCTTGTAGTTAATCTTCTCTTCCTGGGTGGCCTTCGAGCGCCAGACCAGATGACCTTCGCGGTCATAGATATAGCCGAGCAATCGGCTGTCGGCGAGGTTGAAGCGTTCATCGGGCAATTGCGCCGGCATCTGCAAGCGGTTGTTATCCACCCGGGCGGCGGAGATCAGCGTGGTGACGTCCGACGCCAGGCGTTGTTCGATGGAATCCTGCAACGCCAGGCTGAACGCGCCCTGCATCGCAGGCAGCAACGCCAGCATGAACAACACCGCCAGGATCGTGGCGGCGAGCATCAAGCGGACACGAAGGGAACGAATCAAGTGCAGCGCTCGTTGAACAGGTAGCCGAGGCCACGCACGGTATCGATCGGTTTGAAGCCGGCCGGGCCTTCGAGTTTGCGGCGCAAGCGGCCGACCAATACCTCGATCACATTCGGATCGCGCTCGCCGTCATCCGGGTAGAGCTGCTCCATCAAGCGGTCCTTGGCCACCACTTGCTGGTGATGCCGCATCAGGTATTCGAGGATCCGGTATTCGTAGGCGGTCAGCGCCAGCGGTTGCTCGTCGAGGGACGCCTGCTTGCGATTGAGGTCCAGCAGCAAGGGGCCGGCGACGATGGTCGACTGGGTGAAACCGCTGGAGCGTCGCAGCAAGGCATTCAGGCGGGCGTCCAGCTCTTCGAACTGGAACGGCTTGACCACGTAGTCGTCGGCACCGGCGGCGAGGCCTTCGACCTTGTCCTGCCAGTTGCCGCGTGCGGTGAGGATCAGGATCGGGAAGGTCTTGCCCCGGGAGCGCAATTGACGAATCAGGTCCAGTCCGCCCATGCCCGGCAGACCGAGATCGATCACCGCCAGGTCATGGTTGAACTGCTCGGCCTGATACAACGCCTCTTCCGCGTTGGCCACGGACTCGACCACGTGGCCGCTATCCGTCAGGCGGGTTTGCAGGTGATGGCGCAACAGCGCTTCATCTTCGACGACCAGCAATTTCATAACGCTCTCCTGGGCAAATCAACATCTCCAAAGGCGCAACACATACAAAGGCATGCGCACCTCGATGGCTAACATGGCGACGCCGGATCAACCGCTTGGGGTGATCCGGCGCGTGCACTAATGCCAGTCAATTAAGCCTTAATCCCTGTGGGAGCGGGCTTGCCCGCGATAGCGATCGGTCTGACACATCAATGGTGAATGTGCTGCCGTCATCGCGGGCAACCCCGCTCCCACAGGGATTGCGTTTAACAGACTGGCCTCGGGGCATACCCTCGCGAAACGCTTTTTAGAAAGCGTAGTTGGCGGACAGGTAAGTCTGGGCGCTGCTGGTCAAGTCCAGCGAACCCTGTTTGCTGCCACCGCGCTCGCTCATCTCGGTGCTGGCGTTGCTGCGCAGGTAACGGTAACCCAGCTCGACCGAGGTGTTTTGCGAAACTTGCTGCAATACACCGACCTGGCCACCAATGGCGTAACCGATGTCGCTGTCGCGGCTGAAGCCTGGCGAATCCTGGGTCAGTTTGGTCAAACCGGCCGTGCCACCGCCGAACAATTTGGTGCTGCCACCCACCGGGTAGAACAGATCGTAGCTGCCCAGCAGGTTTTCCTGACGCAGTTTAATGCCATTGTGCGAGCCCGACACGTTGTCGTAAGTGGCGTAGTAGCGGCCCTTGCTGTCTTGCTGGCCCAGACGCACGCCCCAGGTGTTGTCCTTGCCGATCACACCGTCGGCGTTCGGGTGGTTGAGGTTGTCGTTCAGGGCGCTGGATTTTTTAACCTTGTCGCTGGTCTGGCCAAAGGTCAGGCCGGCGAAATTGGTGGTATCGGCGTGGGCCGCAATACTGGCGCCCATCATGGTGAAAGCCAGAAACAGTTTTTTAAAAGTAGTCATTGGGGAGTTTCCTCATGCGCTATGTGCTTTTTGGGTACGGGGCAAGGTTACGCACCCCTCCCTGTACTGCCCCTGAACGCACTCTGAACCTGAGCTGAATCACATCGACTACGCTGTTCTGACGACTCTTAAGGAGATTTGATCATGCGTGTGTTCCTCGCCCTCGTGTTACTGGCTCTGAGCGGGGCCAGCCAGGCCGCCATCCAGACCCAGGAAATTCCCTACCAGAGTGCCGATGGCACCAAGCTGATCGGCTATTACGCCTACGACGACGCCATCAAAGGCCCGCGCCCGGGCGTAGTGGTGGTGCATGAGTGGTGGGGCCTCAACGACTACGCCAAGCGCCGCGCCCGCGATCTGGCCGGTCTGGGTTACAGCGCGCTGGCGATCGACATGTTTGGCGACGGCAAGAACACCGAACACGCCAAGGACGCCATGGCCTTCATGCAAGCAGCATTGAAGGACAGCGCAGCAGCCAGCGCGCGGTTTCAGGCCGGGCTCGATTTGCTGAAGAAACAGCCGCAAACCGACCCGGACAAACTGGCGGCCATCGGTTATTGCTTCGGCGGCAAGGTGGTGCTGGATGCAGCGCGTCAAGGCGTGCCGCTGGCAGGCGTGGTGAGTTTCCATGGTGCGCTGGTGACCAATACGCCGGCGACGCCTGGCAGCGTGAAAACGAAAATCCTGGTGGAGCATGGTGCTCTGGACAGCATGGTCACGGCGGAAAACGTGATGGCATTCAAAGCAGAAATGGACAAGGCCAAAGCCGACTACAAGTTTGTCAGCCTCGAAGGCGCCAAGCATGGGTTCAGCAATCCCGAGGCGGATCGTCTGAGCCATGGCGACCACGGCGGGCCAGACATTGGTTACAGCAAGACCGCGGATGAGAAGTCTTGGGCGGACATGCAGGCGTTTTTCAAGAAGATTTTTGGCTGACACACCAACAGCATTGAGCCGGGCATTGCTCCCTGTGGCGAGGGAGCTTGCTCCCGCTGGGCTGCGAAGCGGCCCCAAAACCTGCAACCGCATTTCGTCAGGTTCAATGCGGCTGCCTTACTTTACGACTGCTTCGCAGCCGAACGGGAGCAAGCTCCCTCGCCACAAAAGCCCTCAGCTACTACCCAGCCTCAAGGCAACCCGGCAAAATGCCCGTCATGAATCCCGTCCCCGCCCTACCCGTCTGCTGCACCCCGCTCGACGCCCATTGGCCGCTGCCGTTTGTGCTGCCCGATACGGTCTTGTTGGGTACCCACTTCGATACCAGGCAACTGGCCAGCGATGATTTCCAGCGCAGCGCCATTGAGCCGCCTGCGAGCATCCAGCGTTCGGTGGCCAAGCGCCAAGCCGAGTTTCTCGCCGGGCGGGTCTGCGCTCGGGCAGCGTTGCAACAACTGGAAGGGCTGAGTTTCATCCCGGCCATCGGCGAAGACCGCGCACCGGTGTGGCCATCGCATATCACCGGCTCGATCACCCACAGCCCCGGCCGGGCCGCGGCGATTGTCGCGAACAAGGCGCACTGGCGCGGTCTGGGGATGGACCTGGAAAACCTGCTCGATGCGGAGCGCGCCGAACGCCTGGCCGGGGAAATTCTCACCGGGCCTGAGTTGCAGCGCATGGCTGGCGGCGCTCGTGATCAATTGGCACTGTGGGTGACGCTGACGTTTTCGGTGAAAGAAAGCCTGTTCAAGGCACTCTACCCGATCGTCCAGAAGCGCTTCTATTTCGAACACGCCGAAGTGCTGGAGTGGAGCGCGGGTGGTGAAGTGCGGTTGCGGTTGTTGACTGACCTGTCCAGTGAATGGCGTAGCGGCATTGAGCTGGATGCGCAGTTTGCAGTGATGGATGGGCAGTTGTTGAGTCTGGTCAGTATCAAGGCTTGAAGGCTTTCAGTGTTTGGGATGGCCTCATCGCGGGCAAGCCCGCTCCCACAGTTTCAGTGGTGTTCACAGATTTTGTGTACGACACGGACCCTGTGGGAGCGGGCTTGCCCGCGATAGGGCCCTAAAGGACACCAACAATCTCAACGCCGCTCCTGATTCCTCGGCCAGCTCAGACTGAAACACGCCCCGCCCAAACTCTTGCTCTTGCTGATCAACGCTCGCCCGTCGTGCCAATGGATGATCCGCCGCACAATCGATAACCCCAACCCATGCCCGCCCGAGGCGCGGGTGCGGCTGTCATCGAGTCGCAGAAACGGGGTGAAGATTTTCTCCCACGCGGTTTCCGGCACGCCCGGTCCGTCATCCTCGACATCCACCCGACAACGCTGCTGCCCCACCTGATAACTGACGGTCACCCGCGAATGGGCGTGGCGCATGGCGTTGCTCACCAGGTTCTGCAACGCCCGGTGCAAGTAACGCGGCTCGGCCTCGACCCAGGCGTCGTCGCAATCGGCGGCCGACAGGCACAAGCCACGCTGTACGGTGACCTCGGCGCGCAGTGGCGCCAGTTCTTCGATCACCTGATTGACCAACGCATCCAGATCGATCCGCTGAAAATTCAACGCCGGCGAACCTTGCTCCAGCCGCGCATAGGTGAGCATCTCGTCGACTAGCCGATCGAGGTCCTCGATGTCGTGGTCCATCCCTTCGCGGTATTTTTCCAGCGCCTCAGGCGTGGTGGCCGAGCCGATCATCTCCAGGCCAAAACGCAAACGCGCCACTGGGGTGCGCAGTTCATGGGACACGGCACGCACCAGTTCTCGCTGAATCGCCAACAATTGCTGCAAGTGCTCGGCCATGCCGTTGAACGCCGAGGCCAGGCGCCCCACCGAGTCCGCGCCGCGTGCCGGTACACGGGTTTCCAGGCTGCCCTTGGCGATGCGCGTGGCGGCCGCTTCCAGCCCGCGCAAACGGCGCTCCAGCTGACGCACCAACAGATAGACAATCAAACCGATCAGGCTCAGGCCGAGAGCCGCGATCAGCACCAGCCACTCAGGCGGGTAAGGATTCATCTGATACAGCGGACCGATTTCCAGCACCCACGGCGTACCGACCATGCCGGCAAACACCCGGATCGAATCACCGCCCTTGCCCAACGCCATTACCGTGTCGCCTTCGGATACGCGGCGGCTCTGGTCTTCGTCCATGTCGGCCTGATCGATCGTGACCAACTGCAGATCGAAGCCGAACCCCTTCTCTTCCTTTAACTGCGCCAGACGTTTGGGCTGCTCGGCCACCGGGTAGCGCACCAGTTCGTCGGCCAGCAGATAAATGGTCGCTCGCGCCAGTTGCTCGCTGATCTGCTGGACTTCCCCCGTGAGCACCAGTTGTTCCTTGTCGCTGACCAGGCGATAAACCTTCGCCGCGTGCGGGCCGGTCTGCTCCACCAGGGCTTGGCCGCGCAGCACGCGGGTACGCTGGGTCAGGTCGAGGCCGGTCTGGGGGAATGTCTTCAGCGCCAACGGAATGCCGAGCAAGCGCTCCCACACCAGCAAGGCCCGATGGCGCTCGGTTTCGTTCATCGGTTGCAGGTTGTCGGCCATCAGCGAGAACGTGCCGTGGGCCAGGCGCTCGCGGTATTGCTCGCTGCGCACCTGATTGAGCAAGTGCAAGGCCAGCACGCCGAGCACGGCCACCAGAATCAGCGCCGCGCACATGCCGCCATAAATGCGCAGGAAGATCGAGTTCACAGCGACAAGTCTGCGCAGGCTTCGGGAACGAACAGATAACCTTTACTGCGGATGGTTTTGATCAGTCGCGGATGCTCCGGGTCATCGCCGATCTTCGGCCGGATGCGCGAGATGCGCACGTCGATGGAGCGGTCCTGGCCGTCATAACCGATACCGCGCAGCGCGGTGAAAATTTCTTCGCGAGACAGAATGCGCCCGGCGTTGGCTACCAGCAGCCAGAGCAAATCGAACTCGGCGCTGGTCAACTCGATGCCTTTGTCATGCAGCCAGGCCTCGCGCAACGCGTTGTCCACCACCAATGGGCCGAACTGCAGGCGCCGTTGTTTCTCCGGAGCGGTTTCAGGGGTTTCACTGCGCCGCAACAAGGCCTGGATGCGCGCCAGCAGCAGGCGTGGACGAACCGGTTTGCAGACGTAGTCGTCGGCGCCGAGGTCGAGGCCGAGGATTTGATCGGTGTCGTCGGTGCGCGCGGTGAGCATCAGGATCGGGCCGTCATACTTGTCGCGAACCTTGCGGCAAATGCTCAGGCCATCTTCGCCGGGGAGCATCAGGTCGAGGATCACCAGGTCCGGTTTTTCCTTGATGATGCGTGCCGCGGCAAGGGCGCCGCTGCCCTCGATCGAGACGCGCAGGCCATTGGCTTCGAGATAGTCGCGGGTCAGTTCGGCCAGACGCTGGTCGTCCTCGACAATCAATACCTGCCAGACTTCTTGCTCCACGGTGACCTCTGCTTGCCAACATCACTTTATAGGGAAGGATCCGCCCGTCTTTTTGTAATGATTGGGGAGGATAAGAATGCATCTGCATTGGCCGATTGTATAAACGGCGCACGTCTGGAACACAAGCGCGTAAATGCGTTCGGACACAGCGGTTTTTTGTGATAGGGTTCGCGCCCTTAAAAATCCGAATGACTGTTTTCAATCGCTGAAAATCCGTGAAAAACAGTCCGCTCCAGCTAGGTCGCGGCCTACACGCTCGTTCCACCTTTCACACACAATTTACGCACAGGTTTATCCACAGGCAGTACGTTGCAACACCCTCAAAAACGCATTATCTTGTACCTCTGCGCTAAAAAAACCCTACATGTAGGGTTTTAGCTTAAAAGCCCAACCACATTTCAGACCAGAAACTCAAGCGCTTTATTGCCTGTTGATGGTTGAACCAAGCGTGATTTTACAAGCCCAAACCGCATGCGCGGATGGCACCGTTTTTTTCAGGCCAGAACAGCCAAAACGGTACGGGTGTTGCAGTCAAAACTGGCACCCCTGAAAGGAATCCGGCTTCGAGCCCAGGCTCGCGGCCAAAGACTTCGGCAAGGAAGCGGCATCATTAGCCTTTTTCCTACTGTCCCGAAGTTGTTATGCCCGACGCCACGTCGGTTGTAGTGCTTCAGGACAGAACGGTGGGTACCGTGACGGTGCCCAAACAAACATAGAGAATGTGGAGACAACCCCCCATGCAAACCGACACAACTCGCGAGAACCCGCAGGGCACCTTGCCGCAGGCCGCCGATTCGAATTCGGATCTGTCCGCCACCGCGCCTGGCCAGCTGCGCGTGATCAAGCGTAACGGGACTGTCGTTCCTTACACCGATGACAAAATCACCGTCGCCATCACCAAAGCGTTTCTTGCAGTTGAAGGCGGCACCGCTGCCGCTTCGTCGCGCATCCACGACACCGTTGCCCGCCTGACCGAACAGGTCACCGCGACCTTCAAGCGTCGCATGCCATCGGGCGGCACCATCCACATCGAAGAAATCCAGGACCAGGTCGAACTGGCCCTGATGCGTGCCGGCGAGCAGAAAGTGGCCCGCGACTACGTGATCTACCGTGACGGTCGTTCCAAAGAACGCGCTGCCCACGCACCGGCCGAAGAAGCCGTTAACGCTCACCCGTCGATCCGCATCACTCGCGCCGATGGCAGCCTTGCACCTCTGGACATGGGCCGTCTGAACACCATCGTTACCGAAGCGTGCGAAGGCCTTGCAGAAGTCGACGGCGACCTGATCCAGCGCGAAACCCTGAAAAACCTGTACGACGGCGTGGCCCTGACCGACGTCAACACCGCTCTGGTGATGACCGCCCGTACGCTGGTCGAGCGTGAGCCGAACTATTCGTTCGTGACTGCTCGCCTGCTGATGGACACCCTGCGTGCCGAAGGCCTGAACTTCCTGGGCGTCGCCGAGAGCGCGACCCACCACGAAATGGTCGATCTGTACGCCAAGGCGCTTCCAGCCTATATCGCGAAGGGTATCGAATTCGAATTGCTGAACCCGGTTCTGGCGACTTTCGACCTGGAAAAACTCGGCAAGGCAATCAACCACGAGCGCGATCAGCAGTTCACGTACCTGGGCCTGCAAACCCTGTACGACCGTTACTTCATCCACAAGGACGGTATCCGCTTCGAACTGCCGCAGATTTTCTTCATGCGCGTGGCCATGGGCCTGGCAATCGAAGAGAAGAACAAAGAAGACCGTGCGATCGAGTTCTACAACCTGTTGTCGTCCTTCGACTACATGTCCTCGACCCCGACCCTGTTCAACGCCGGTACCCTGCGTCCACAGCTGTCGAGCTGCTACCTGACCACCGTGCCGGATGACCTGTCGGGCATTTACCATGCGATCCACGACAACGCCATGCTGTCCAAATTCGCTGGCGGCCTGGGCAACGACTGGACCCCGGTTCGTGCACTCGGTTCGTACATCAAGGGCACCAACGGCAAATCCCAGGGCGTTGTTCCGTTCCTGAAAGTCGTGAACGACACCGCCGTCGCCGTTAACCAGGGTGGCAAGCGCAAAGGCGCTGTGTGTGCCTACCTGGAAACCTGGCACATGGACATCGAAGAGTTCATCGAACTGCGTAAGAACACCGGTGATGATCGCCGTCGTACCCACGACATGAACACCGCCAACTGGATCCCTGACCTGTTCATGAAGCGCGTCTTCGATGACGGCAAGTGGACCCTGTTCTCGCCGTCCGAAGTGCCGGACCTGCACGACCTGACCGGCAAGGCTTTCGAAGAGCGTTACGAGTACTACGAAGCCCTGTCCGAGTACCCGGGCAAGATCAAGCTGTTCAAGACCATCCAGGCCAAAGACCTGTGGCGCAAAATGCTGTCCATGCTGTTTGAAACCGGCCACCCATGGCTGACCTTCAAAGACCCGTGCAACCTGCGCAGCCCGCAGCAGCACGTGGGCGTGGTTCACAGCTCGAACCTGTGCACCGAGATCACCTTGAACACCAACAAGGACGAGATCGCCGTTTGCAACCTGGGCTCGATCAACCTGCCGAACCACATCACCAACGGCAAGCTGGACACCGCCAAGCTGGAACGCACCGTGAACACCGCCGTTCGCATGCTCGATAACGTTATCGACATCAACTACTACTCGGTGCCACAAGCGAAGAACTCCAACTTCAAGCACCGTCCGGTCGGTCTGGGCATCATGGGCTTCCAGGACGCTTTGTACCTGCAGCACATTCCTTACGGTTCCGACGCTGCCGTCGAGTTCGCCGACAAGTCGATGGAAGCGGTCAGCTACTACGCGATCCAGGCTTCCTGCGACCTGGCCGACGAGCGCGGCGCTTACGAGACGTTCCAGGGTTCGCTGTGGTCCAAAGGCATCCTGCCGCTGGATTCGCAACAGATCCTGATCGAGCAACGTGGCCAGAAGTACATCGACGTTGACCTGAACGAATCCCTGGACTGGGCACCGGTTCGTGCCCGCGTTCAGAAAGGCATTCGTAACTCCAACATCATGGCCATCGCACCGACCGCGACCATTGCCAACATTACTGGCGTGTCGCAGTCGATCGAACCGACTTATCAGAACCTCTATGTGAAATCGAACCTGTCGGGCGAATTCACCGTGATCAACCCGTACCTGGTTCGCGATCTGAAAGCTCGCGGCCTGTGGGACTCGGTCATGATCAACGACCTGAAGTACTACGACGGTTCGGTACAGCAGATCGAGCGTATCCCGCAAGAACTCAAAGAGCTCTACGCGACTGCGTTCGAAGTGGACACCAAGTGGATCGTTGACGCGGCCAGCCGTCGTCAGAAGTGGATCGACCAGGCTCAATCGCTGAACCTGTACATCGCTGGCGCTTCGGGCAAGAAGCTGGACGTGACCTACCGCATGGCTTGGTACCGTGGTCTGAAAACCACTTACTACCTCCGTGCCCTGGCCGCGACCAGCACTGAGAAGTCGACCATCAACACCGGTAAGCTGAACGCTGTTTCCAGCGGCGGCAACCACGGTGAAGATTCGGTTCTGGCGGCTCCTGCCGGTCCTGCTCCAGTGCCGAAGGCTTGCGCCATCGACGAGCCGGATTGCGAAGCTTGCCAATAAGCTGAGCCGGTGAGCGCTGAAAGGCGCTTACCTCGACAACCCCCGATCAGTCCTCTGGATTGGTCGGGGGTTTTCTTTTGCCTTGAGGAACGTGGTGGCCGGTCTGACGCCATCGCGGGCAAGCCACGC
The DNA here is from genome assembly GCF_055556615.1 of Pseudomonas sp. PME37.24/025. Classification (NCBI taxonomy): domain Bacteria; kingdom Pseudomonadati; phylum Pseudomonadota; class Gammaproteobacteria; order Pseudomonadales; family Pseudomonadaceae; genus Pseudomonas; species Pseudomonas sp. PME37.24/025. Next base: position 161,490 of record NZ_JBVHNK010000009.1, on the reverse strand, counting down.
TCCCACAGGATTTTGTGTGTTCATGGTTTCCACTAACGACACAAAACCCTGTGGGAGCGGGCTTGCCCCGGGCGGCGTTCCGACGAAGGGGTCAGCACAGACAACCAAAACCTTATGCACTGACAAAATTCCCGGCCATAAAAAACCCCTCTTGCGAGGGGTTTTTTATGCAGCGATACCCAGCATCAGGTCATCTGAATGATGGTCTGCATGATGGTGCTCTGGGTGGAGATGGTCTTGGCGTTTGCCTGGTAGTTGCTCTGCGCCTTGATCAGATCAACCAGTTCGTTGGTCAGGTTGACGTTGGACTCTTCCAGGGAGTTGGACACGACCGAACCCAGGGTACCGGTCTTCGGCGCATCGACGCCGGCCACGCCGGACGCAAAGGTTTCTTTCCAGCGGGTACCGCCCACTGGCTGCAAGCCTTGCTCGTTGGCGAAGCTGGCGACCGCTACCTGGCCGATGGCCTTGGTTTGCTGGTTGCTGAAGTTGGCGGTCATGACGCCGCTGGCGTCGATGGTCAGGCTGGAGATCTGGCCGGTGGCGTAGCCGTCCTGGAATTGGGCGGTACGAGCGGTTGGCGAGTTGTAAGAGGTGGTCAACGCCATGTTGAACGCAATACCACCCGTGGCCGCGACGGAACCGTTCGGGCCCCAGGTCACAGGAGTCGTTGCGGCGTTGGTCACGGCACCAGGCACCCAACCGGTCATGGTCAACGTGTTGCCAGTCTGGGTCCAGCCAGCACCCGCCGTCAGCGTATTGATGCTGCCGTTGGAGTTGAATGTGATGTCGGCGGTGATCGCCACTGGAGGCGTGGTTGCAGGGTTGGCCGGGGAACGACCGTCCATGTAAGTGTGAACACGCCAAGCGTTGGTACCCGTTTTCACGTAGTACTGATCCATGGTGTGCTCGTTACCCTGGCTATCGTAGACCTTGGTAGAAATGGTCTTGTTATAGCTGTTGGTATCGGTAGGACTGAACGGCGTCACCGTCGGTGTTGTTTCAGCCGAGTTCAGGTTCATCGTCTGATCAACCTTGGTCGTCGGGTTCGGTTTCAGACTCGAAGTATCAATCTTCAAATCGGTCAACACACCGTTGATGATCTTGCCATTGGAGTCGACGCCATAACCCTGCAGACGGTTGCCGTTGTTATCAACCACATAGTTTTCAGCATCGGTCTTGAACGCACCGGCACGGGTGTAGCTCAGGGAACCGTTGTCGCTGAGGATGAAGAAGCCGTTGCCCTGGATGCCCATGTCGAGCACGTTGCCGGTGTTGTTCACGTCGCCCTGGCTGAACTGCTGGGAAACGTTGGCCAGACGCACGCCATTACCAATGGTCTTGCTGCCGGTACCCAGGCGAGTGGCTGAGTACACGTCTTCGAATTCTGCACGGGACGATTTGAAACCGGTGGTCGCGACGTTGGCGATGTTGTTGCCGGTCACGTCCAGTTGCTTGTTGGCTGCATAGAGACCGCTAAGGCCGATATTGAAAGACATATTCCACTCCTTTGTGCCGTGCTAGTCGGCTCTATATACCAATGGTTTGAACTTTGGACAGGGCAACGCTGCCCATGCCTGCCAGGTTCAGCATCAACTCACCGCCGGTCTGGCTGATGGTCACGCTGTTGACCGTTGCCGGCAGGTAAGTAATCAGTGAGGTGTTCGTGCCGTCGATGGTGGTCGTCGCGCCAAAGGTGTAAGTACCCGCCGGTGCCACCACACCCGCATCGTCCTTGCCGTCCCAGATGAAACTGGCGTTGCCGGCGCTTTGGCTGCCCAGGTCGAGGGTGCGGATGGTCGTGCCTGCAGAGTTGGTGATCTTGACGGTGGCCGCGGAAACCGATGTCGGTACCACGACGGTACCGTTGAGGCTCTTGGAGGTGTCAACCACCGTTTTGTCGGTCTGCGCGACGACCGAACGCCCCACCAGCGAAGAAGCCTGCAAGGCTTGCGACGAGTTGTAGTTGCCCGCAATACCGCTGACAGTGTCGTTCAGCGTGGTGATACCTTCCAGGCTACTGAACTGCGCCAGCTGGGCCACGAACGCGCTGTTGTCCTGAGGATCGAGCGGGTTCTGGTTTTTCAGCTGAGTCACCAGCAATTGCAGGAACGCATCCTTGCCCAGCGCCTGGCCGCCGGTAGCGGCCGAGGTCAGGCTGTCTTTGGTGGTAGGGGTCTGGACCGAAGAGCTGGCCAGAACATCGCTGATAACGCTCATATGAATCGCCCCTTATCACTGACCGAGGGTCAGGACCTTCTGCATCATGGTTTTGGCGGTGTTCATCATTTCGGCGTTGGTCTGGAACGAACGGCTCGCGGAAATCATGTCGGCCATTTCTTCGACGACGTTGACGTTCGGGTAGTAGACGTAGCCCTTGGCATCGGCGGCCGGATGGTTCGGCTCGTAGCGCGCTTCAAGGTTGCTCTGGTCTTCGACCACGCCCAGCACTTGCACGCCTTGACCGGCCGCGTCCTGGTTCTGGAACAGCGAATCGCTGCCGCCGCTCTGGCCACCCTGGAACATGGTGGCGAACACCGGGTGACGGGCACGGTAGGTCTGGTCGATGCTCGACGAGACGGTCTCGGCGTTGGCGATGTTCGAGGCCACGGTGTTCAGGCGCGTGGTTTGCGCACTCATGCCGCTACCGGCAATGTTGAAAACACTGGATAGGGACATGGATTACTCTCCGCGCAGGGCTGACACGAGCCCTTTGAATTTACTGTTGAGCAGGGTGAAGCTGGCCTGGAAGTTGACCGCGTTTTCCGCGTAGTTCGACTGTTCCAGCTGGGCGTCCACGGTGTTCTGGTCAATCGACGGTTGCATCGGCGTGCGATACATCAGCGACTCATCGCCGCTGCCCATGCCTTCAGCTTCGATATGACGGCTGTTGGTCATGTTCAAGGCGAACTTGCCGTTTTTGGTTTTCTCGTTCTGCTCGGCGAGCACTTTCGAGAAGTCCAGATCCCGAGCCTTGTAGTTCGGGGTATCGGCGTTGGCGATGTTGTTGGCCAGGACTTCGGCACGCTGAGCGCGGAAGCCCAAGGCTTGTTCGTGGATACCGAGCGCTTTATCGAAGCTGATGCTCATGTCGGGAAACCTTCGGGTGACCTGATTTTTCGTACGATGGATATAGCAAGCGGCGTGCCAATTCAAAAAAGCCCGTAAACCGGGGCTTTGCGCGCGGTGGCAAGGCGGCAATGCCAGAAAAGCGGCAACCGATTTCCGCCGCCTGCCGCTTTTCTGCCGCTTATCACCAATCGCCAGAACAACAACTGACCCTGTGGGAACGGACTGTGGCGAGGGGGCTTGCCCCCGTTTGAGTGCGTAGCACTCACAGGATTTTTGCTACATCAGAGATTTTAGGTCTGCTTCGCAGCCCAACGGGGGCAAGCCCCCTCGCCACAGTTCGCTCCCACAGCGGGATGACGGTGGACTTGCGAAATCATCAGGCACAAAAAAACGGGAGCCCCTGAGGACTCCCGTTTTTTGATGAAGCAACGAATCACTTCGCCTTGTAAATGATCCCCGGGCTGCACTGGACCATTTGATAATGATCCGGCAAACCGTTCAGCGCTTCGGACGCGCCAAGGAACAGATAGCCGCCGGGCTTGAGCGTGCTGTGGATGCGCAACAGGATGTCTTTCTTCACCTCGGCGGAGAAGTAAATCAGCACGTTGCGGCAAAACACGATGTCGAACTTGCCCAGGCTCGCGTAGCTGTCGAGCAGGTTGAACGAGCGAAATTCCACGCGACTCTTGATCGGTGCCTTGATGGCCCAGCGTCCCGGCCCTTTCGGGTCGAAGTAACGCTGAAGGCGCTCGGGCGACAGACCGCGACCGATGGCCAGGCTGTCGTATTCACCGGTCTTGCAGTTGGTCAGCATGGTGCCGGACAGGTCCGTGGCAACGATCTGCACGCCCATCTTCAGCTGGCCCATGTTGACCCGCTCGAACTCATCGATGGACATCGACAGCGAATACGGTTCCTGACCCGACGAACACGCCGCCGACCAGATCCGCAGGCGCTGTCCGGGGCTTGCCTTGATCGACTCAGGCAATACCTTGTTCTTCAAGACTTCAAACGGATAGGTGTCACGAAACCACAGGGTTTCGTTGGTGGTCATGGCATCCACCACTAGCTCGCGCAAACCGCTGCGCGGTTGGGTCTGGATGCGCTGAACCAATTCACCCAGCGATTTGATGCCCTGCTGTTCCATCAGTTTGTTGAGACGGCTCGAGACCAGGTATTGCTTGTTTTCACCGAGCAAAATGCCACAGGCTTTTTCCAGGAAGACCCGGAACTGTTCGAAATCCAAATTACCCGTAGACAATGATGCGGCCTCTTAAATCGTGTTGACCGCCAGGGGCAAAGCGCCCCTAGCTGATATCTGCTGCTTTGATCCGGTCGACCACCCGGGATGCCAAGTCATCAGGACGGAACTTGGCCAGGAAGTCATCGGCACCGACTTTCTTGACCATCGCCTGATTGAACACACCCGACAACGAAGTGTGCAGGATGATATGAAGCTTTTGCATGCGCGGGTCGGCGCGGATCTCGGCCGTCAGGGTGTACCCGTCCATCTCCGGCATCTCGATGTCGGAGATCATCATCAGGAACTCGTCTTCCGGCTTCTTGCCCTCATCGACCAGCTTGCGCAGGTAATCCAGCGCTTGCCGACCGTCGTTCAACGCCACCACTTCGACGCCGATCGTTTGCAGACAACGCGTGACTTGCTTGCGCGCCACCGATGAGTCATCGACCGTCAGCACGCGCAAGGACAACGCCTTGTGCTGAGTCTCGACATCCACCACGCCCACCGAAATCGCTTCCGGTGTCGGCGCCACTTCCGCCAGCACCTTCTCGACGTCGATGATTTCGACTAACTGGTTGTCGACCCGAGTCACAGCCGTCAGGTAGTGGTCGCGCCCGGTGCCCTTGGGTGGCGGATGAATCTCTTCCCAGTTCATGTTGACGATGCGCTCCACCGAGCGCACCAGGAAACCCTGGGTCTTGGTGTTGTACTCCGTGATGATCACGAAGGGATTGCTTTGATCTTTCAGCGCTCCGGAACCGGTCGCCATCGCCAGATCCAGAATCGGAATGGTCGCCCCCCGAATATTTGCCACACCGCACACGACAGGACTGGACTTGGGCATCAGGGTCAGCTTGGGGCATTGCAGCACCTCACGAACCTTGAATACGTTGATCCCATACAGCTGCTGGCCGTCGAGACGGAACAACAACAGCTCAAGGCGATTCTGCCCTACCAGTTGCGTGCGCTGGTTCACCGAATCCATTACACCAGCCATGCCAGACTCCTACACCAACGCTAAGTGTGTTGCGACGCACATTCATCACTAAACGGCACGGCGCTTGCTTTTTAACTCTTATGAACACAGAACCGACATTTTTTCGACGCCTGACATCAACCTGCCGCAGATTGCGCGGCGTGTTGTCGGCCGTTTGCCTGTTCAACGCTGGCAGCCCTGCCCTTGCTGACGCGGTTACCTTGCCTGACATGCTTATCGGCGTCACTCAGGGCTTTCTTGAATTCACCGTAGAAGACTATCTGGCCACGAGTCAAACACAAGGGCGCTACGAGATCGAGGTCAACCAGCTCGATCCACGCCTGCGCATGCCCATGTGCGACAAGGAATTGACAGCCACCCTCGAGAGCCCCGCCAGGCCTCTGGGCCGGGTCACGGTCAAGGTTCGCTGCGAGGGCGCATCCCCCTGGACAGTCTTCGTACCCGCTCAAGTACGGCTGTTTCGCGACATCGTGACCACCACCCGCCCCCTCAAGCGCACAGGGATTATCGAGCCTCAGGACGTGACCCTGCGCGAACGTGATATCAGCCTGATAAATCAGGGTTTTCTGACCTCCGTGGATCAGGCGATCGGACAGAAACTTACCCGACCAATGGTCGCCGATCAGGTCATTACCCTGGTGCACCTCGAACAGGCGGAAGTCATTCGCAAGGGCGATCAGGTGGTGATTACCGCCCGCAGTGGTACGCTCAGTGTACGCATGCCGGGTGAAGCGCTATCCGATGGCGGCATGAGCGAACAGATTCGCGTGAAAAACCTTAACTCCCAGCGGGTCATCAAGGCGCAAGTCACCGCGCCCGGCCAGGTGGAAGTTTCTATGTGAGCGGCCATGTAGGGATCTCTGTTCGTGAAAATATGGCGCCGAGCCTGGCTGTTCCCTAAACTGTGCCGCATGCGGAAGACACGCTGGCGCATGCAAGCTCATTGATAAATGGGCCTAAAGTTTTCCGGGGAAGAGCCGAAAACATGGCAAGCGTCCAAATACCCAGAGGTTTTTTGTCATGGTCATCGATTTCAGTCGTTTAAACAGCTCCTCGTCACTTACGGGCAGTACACGTACCAGCGCAGCGAAGGAAACCGCCGAAGCCGGCCAATCCGCGCCGCTGAATACCCCGGCCGAACAGGCCAGTACCACCAAAAGCGGGGAATCGGTACACCTCAGCAATGAGGCTCAACAGTTGCAGAAGGTCACTGACAAGCTGCGCGATCAGCCTGCAGTCGACAAAGCCCGCGTGGCCGAGTTGAAAGCAGCGATTGCCGATGGCAGCTATAAAGTCGACAGCAACCGTGTAGCCAGCAAACTGCTCAACTTCGAAGCCCAGCGCTAGGCCACGGCCCGCGCCGGCTTTTGGACGCTTAAAACCCAAGGCCAGCCATGCACGACACTAATTTACTGCAACTGATCATCGACGACTTTGCCCCGGCGCAACACCTGCTGGAGCTGCTGCAAACCGAGTCCCTCGCGCTGCACGGTCGCGACATGCCACTGCTCGAAGAGATTCTGGCGCAGAAACAGGCATTGATCATTTTGCTTGAGCAGCATGGCCGCAAACGCAGTGAAATCCTCGCCAGCCTCAACCTGCCAACCAATCGCCAGGGCCTGGAGCAACTTGCCAGCCATTCGAGCATTGGTGACCAGTTGCTGGCACAGAGCGACGTACTGACCGACCTCCTGGCCCAGTGTCAGGCCGCCAATGTCAACAATGGCCAGTCGATTCTGGTGCAGCAGGCCGCCACGGCCAACCAGCTGAAAATCCTCACCGGCGGCGAGCCGCCAGCGCTCTACGATGCCCGCGGTTCAACCTCCAAACTCGCAAAACCACGCCCGCTCAGTCAGGCTTGAGCCTTTCAATGAGCACGCCCTATCAAGACGCGAAACATGCTGGCAGAATGCTGGCTAGTAGTCATATTTGTCTGGAGATTGATACCCCGTGTCCAATGCCTTAAGCGCGGAAGATGCTCCGCAGCCACCCAAGGTGCTCACCACGCCCCTGGAAATCTCCGGCAATCTGCGTCAGCTGCAAGACAGCCATGACCCGCTGATCATCACGTTCCATGAGCGCAGCCAGCGCTTCCAGAGTTATCTGGTGGACATCGACCGTGACAGCAACATGATCGCCCTGGACGAAATGATCCCGCGCGACGGCGAACGCTATCTGCTGGCTGGCGAACCGTTCAAGGTCGAAGGCTTTCACGACGGTGTACGCATCGCCTGGGAAAGCAATGGCCCGCTGACCATCGACGAATCCGGCGATGGCCGCTGCTACCGTGGCGCGCTGCCCGATGAGGTGGTTTACCACCAGCGCCGCAATGCTTTTCGCGCTGCGTTGAAGCTGGCACAACTGGTCAATGTCGAACTGGGGGGCGACAAACTCAAGTCGCCCATCAACGGCAAACTGCTGGACATCTCCGCCACCGGCTGCAAGTTGCGCTTCGAGGGCGACATCACCGCCAAGCTACAACTGGGTCAAGTCTATGACCGCTTCGTTGCCGCCCTGCCCTTCGGCAGCATGACGGCACCGGTCGAGCTGCGTTACCTGCACTTCGAAGAAAAGATCAACACCACTTTTGCCGGTGTGCGTTTTCACAACATGAGCGGCCTGGTGCAGCGGCAGGTCGAGCGGTTCGTCTATCAGCTTCAGCGCGAAGCGCGGCGCTTCGATAAAGACGACTTCTGATACGCCACTCCCATAAAAAAACGGGCAGCCCCTTGCGGTGACTGCCCGTTTTTTATGCCTTGATCAAGGCCTTGCTTCGGTAAAACTTTGCTCGCGACCCGCGTCAGGGTCTTTTGATTCCGAATCTGTTGCAGCTTCGGTTTCCGGCCCGGCATCCGGATTGAAGTCAGCTTCAGGGTTGACCGGATTCTGCATCTGATCCTGCACCACCTGCTCATCGACTCGCGGGTCAAGGCAAGCGACCAGTGGTGAACTCGACATGCTGTCCGGCATGGCCACGTGATGCAGTGGAGCATCGTCCACCTGATGCAGGTTGGTAACCGCTTTCGGACGAATTCGCCATACCAGCACCAAGGCGAAAAAACTGAAGAAGGCATAGAGCATCTGACTGCCGAACAGCTTCATCAACACCCCGGCCACCAACGGCCCGATACTCGCGCCGACACCGTAGGTCACCAGCAGCATCGCCGTCAGCGACACCCGGCGATCACCCTCGACGTGGTCGTTGGAGAACGCTACCGCCAACGGGTACAGGCAGAACTGCACCAGCGAACAGAAAAACCCGGCGACGAACAGCACCTCAAGCGGCACCTGCCGCATGATCGCCAGGGGCAATGCAGCCAGCGCCAGGCTAAACGCGAAACAGCGGATCAACAGCGCCCGGTCATAGCGGTCCGACAGCCAACCCAACGGCCACTGCACCACCAGCCCTGCAAAAATGCAGCTACCCATGAACAGACCGACCTGTTCGGTCGACAACCCTTGCTGCGAGGCATACAGCGGCGCCAGACCGTAGAATGAACCGACGATCAAACCCGACCCCAACACCGTACTCAATGACTGCGGCACGCGCTTGATGAAGAACCGTGGTTCCATCGGCGCCGGGTGCAAAGGCGCCGGGTGAATCCGCCGTGTCAGGGCTACCGGCACAAGGCACAGGGCGAAACACAGGGCGACCAGCATCAGCAATTCCAGGCCCAGGCCCGGGTGCATGACCAGAATCAACTGACCCAATACCAGCCCCAGGTACGAGGCGATCATGTAGCCGCTGAACACGACCCCACGCTTATTGGCTTCTGCCTGCTCATTGAGCCAGCTTTCGATCACCATGTATTGGCACATCATGCCCAGGCCGACGATCACCCGCAGGAACAGCCACGCGGGCAACCAGTCCACCAGACCATGACCCAGCACTGCCGCGCCGACGATTCCGGCGCAGGCTGAATAGGCTCGAATATGCCCGACCCGGGCAATTAGCCGGTGGCCGATCTTGCCGCCCAGCACCAGGCCGAAATAGTTGGCGGCCATCAACGCACCGACCCACAGGCTGTCGACTTTGTCGGCCGCCAGGCGCAGGGCAAGGTAAGTACTCAACAGGCCCGAGCCGATCAACATCATCAGCGAGGCGAAATAAAGCCCTCGAAAGGATTTCAGGATTTGGCGCATCGGCGTTCCGAGCGGCTCCTTGCAGTGAGTATCGGACTATCGACAAACGATAGCCCGATGGCGACGGATCGTCAGGCCTGGGCTGCTAGAACACGCCGTTCCCAGGGAGTAATTTCATCAAAAAAGCTGGTCAACTCCATGGTCTTCGAAGCGATGTAGCCTTCGATGAACTCCTTGCCGAACAGTTTCTTCGCCAATTGGCTACGTTTCAGACGTTCAAGAGCGGCAGGCAAGGTACACGGCAACGAAAGATTATCCGGTACAACGAACTCACCCTGGATCGGCTCGCTCGGCTCCAGTTTGTTCTCGATGCCATACAACCCCGCGGCCAGGCTCGCGGCGATCGCCAGATACGGATTGGCATCGGCCCCCGGCAAGCGATTCTCGACCCGACGAGCGACCGGTGAACTGGCCGGAATGCGCAGCCCGGCCGCGCGATTGTCGTGGGACCAGCAGGCATTATTCGGTGATGCGAAAGGATGGTACAGGCGCTGATAGGAGTTCACGTTCGGCGCAAACAGCGCGGTGAAATCCGCCAGGCCGGCCTGCTGACCACCGATAAAATGACGGAAGGTCGCGGTCGGCTCGCCGGCCTTGTCGCTGAATACGTTACGCCCGCTGCCGATCTCGACGATGCTCTGGTGGATATGCATCGAACTGCCCGGCGTGTGGGCCAACGGCTTGGCCATGCAAACCACAGTCAGGCCATGCTTGAGCGCCACTTCCTTGAGCAGATGCTTGAACAACAAGGTCTGGTCGGCCAACAGTAGCGGATCGCCGTGCAGCAGGTTGATCTCGAATTGGCTGACGCCCATCTCATGCATGAAGGTATCGCGCGGCAAGCCCAGCGCCGCCATGCATTCGTAGACTTCATTGAAGAACGGCCGCAAGCCGTTATTGGAGCTGATGCTAAACGCCGAATGACCGTCCTCGCGACGACCGTCCAGGCCCAGTGGCGGCTGGAAGGGTTGCTTCGGGTCAGGGTTCGGCGCGAAGACGAAGAACTCCAGTTCGGTCGCCACCACCGGCGCCAGACCGAGAGCGGCGTATCGAGCGATCACGGCCTTGAGTTGGCCGCGGGTCGACAATGGCGAGCGCTCGCCAGTCAGTTCGTCCGCATCGCAAATGGCCAGCGCCCGAGGCTGCGAGCTCCAGGGCAAGCGGTGGATCTGCGCGGGATCAGGCACCAGCGCCAAGTCGCCATCATCACTGCCGTAAAAGCGCGCCGGCGGATAACCGCCCATGATGCATTGCAGCAGCACTCCCCGCGCCATCTGCAAACGCCGCCCTTCAAAAAATCCTTCGGCGGTCATCACCTTGCCGCGTGGTACGCCGTTCAGGTCCGGCGTGACACATTCAATCTCATCAATGCCCGTCAATCGCTGCGCGAGTGAACGATGGCCATCGGTTGTCATGACGCAATCCTTGTTGTACGAGCCGCGAACGGCGACTCGTACAAAATAGGCTCCGGCTGTTCGGAATATCAAGCAGCGTCAAACAAAAAGGCGCAATCCTGTGGGAACAATCGAAGGGGTTGTGTCATTCAGGGAAGATAGAGGCTGAACACACCGCCACCCAATGGGCCGCCATTACTGATTTCGGTGCGCCCGCCCACGCCATTGCGCTGATGCAACGCGGCAATCCGCCCGGCAAAGTACAGGCCCAGGCCGGTGCTGCCACTGCTGTGGTTGATGCCCTGCACATAATCGGCTTGACGCTCGATCATCTCGGGCGGGTAACCCTCACCATCGTCATTGATGGTCAGCACCAGTTGCCCGGCCTCATCGCTGACGCGGATCAACAAGGCATGGCGGGCGTAACGAATGGCGTTGTTGATGCAATTGGCGAGCACCGAGGCAATCAGCTCACGGTCGAAGAAACCCAGCGGGCTCAACGGGTCCACTTCATACGTCGCGATGATGCCGCGGCTGGCGAACACTTCTTGGTGAGCCGCCAGTTGCGCTTCAATGAAATCATCCAGCTCATGGTAGGCCGGCTGCAACGGCATCTGGTTGACGCCGAGTTTGTACAACCCCAGCAGTTGCACCAGCATGCCATTGAGGTGGGCGAACTCGAAGTCGATCACGCCCTGCTCGGGGGTGTGCCGCTCGGGATCGGGCAAGCGTGCCAGCCATTGACTGTGCGCCTGCATCAGCATGGCCAGGGAGTTCTTCATGTCGTGCACGGTGGAGGCAATCACCGTGGAAAAGTCGAGTGACGGTTCGCTGTCGATCATTCGCCGAACGCCTTGATTTTCAGTTTCTGGTAGCGCGGATAACGCGCGTCGGTATCGGGCATCAGGCCGACCGTTTTCAGGCAGGTGCGGCATTCTTCCAGTTCGGCCGACGGCACGCTGGTGTCAGTGCCATGCAGCAACGATTGCGCCATGTTCAGGGCAATACTGATGTTCTTTGGCTGCAGTGCCAGAGCTTTGCGAAACACATCCCGGGCTTCCACCAGGTTGCCGGTCTTGTACACCCGCACGCCCTGACGGTTAAGGTCGGCGGCCGCGTTGCCGGAGTTGAGGATGGTCGGGTCGTCAGTCAGTTTGGCGATGCCTTTCATCACGGTCGGATCGTCGCCGTAGATTTCCGCACAGTTCTTCAGCATCGAAGCGCCGGCATCCGCCTGCCCGAGCATTTGCAGCTGTTTGGCCACCAGCAGCGCCGCTTCGGCGCTCATGAACTGCTCCATGCCATCGAGGCGCATCATCGCTTGCTCGGTGAGCTTTTCGGCCGTTTCGGCATCGTTGAGCAGCAGGCTGGTGGCTTTCATCAGACGCGCACGAATCTGCAGGCCGGGGTCGGAAGGATTCTCCTTCGCCACCGCACTCAGCGTCGTGTTGATTTCGAGACGGGTCCGGGTGTCCAGGCCCTTCTCACTGCCTTTGCTGATCAAGGCATGGGCCAGGCCGAGGTTGCTTTCCGCATCCTTGAAACGCGACTGAGCCCCTTGAGTCACGGCCTGGCGATAGGCTTTTGAGGCGGTGTCGAAATCCTCGTTGGCCATCGCCAGTTTGCCCAGCAACGCCTGCCGGCGCACCGCCAGCGGCGACAGGCGAATAGCCTCTTCCAAGACTCTCTGCGCCCCCTTGGTGTCGCCTTCGGCGACCAGCACATCGGCCATGCCGTCGTAGAGGGCTGGCATCATCGGGAAGACTTTCAGGGCTTTTTCGTAAATGCCTTTGGCCTGGCTGACCTGGCCGCGTTTGAACAGCAACTGGCCCAACCCGGCAAACGCCCAAGGCAAAGGTCGATCAGCAATGATGCTGTCGTACAGGCGCTCCAGCGCTTCGTTCTGGTTCAAGTCGCGCAACGCATCGGCGCGGTAACGCAGGCACAGCGGCGAATAACGAATGTCTTGTTTGCACAGAGCGATGCAGGCATTGAGCACTTCAACCGGTTTACCCCGGTCAAGGGCTTGCAGGATCGGTTTAAGCAAGGTCTTGCGCTGCTCCAGACGCTCCAGACGCTGGGCCAGGCCGGAACGGTTGAACGGCTTTGTCAGGTAAGCATCAGGCTCGTGCTCCAGTGCGCTGAGCACCATGGCCTGACTGGTTTCGGCGGTGACCATGACAAACACACTTTCATGGCTGATCAGCTTCTCGATCATCAGGTCTTCGAGCACCTGCTGACCGTTCTTCTTGCCATCGCCCAAGTGGAAGTCCTGCAGGATGAAGTCGTAGGACTTCTGCGAGCACATGCGCAACGCCTGTTCACCGGTATCGGCGGTGTCGACGTCCTTGACGCCCAGCTCCCGCAGCATGGACCTGACGGAACTGCGGAAATCCGAGAAATCATCGACGATCAAAAAACTTTTTTGGTGATACGACAGCATCGAAGATTTCCAGGCAATTTAAGAAGAACAACCCAAAGGCAACGACACGGGGCGAGCTCAGCTTCGCGGCCCTTTTTGGCGCGCAGATGATAGCGGGAGGCCATAGGCTATCAAGCAATTTCGCATAAACCCGTGATGACAATTGCCGGTCGCCAGAGATAAAAATGACAACGACCGTTCGGGTTATCGGCCAGTAGTCGCGTTCCCTTGAAGCGACGGGAGTGCATTTGCGCATTTGGCTGTCATGACAGGCTCTCCATATAAGTCGTCGGGTGGTTCGGGCGTAAAAAATCCCGCCAAAGCAAAACGCCCTGGCGGGCTTTTTTAACAGCTGAATGCTGAGATTTTATGGAGTTTCAGGGCCGGTACGATTCAGCCAGCCCGCGCCCCACTTGGATTTCAGCTCATTAGAGCCGCGTCTGTGTCGAGTATTCACGGCCCTTCCCCGCCCTCTTCGCCAAAAACAAATCGACATAATATTGACACCAAAATACCCGCCTGTCGGAATATTGGCACGTCGTACTGTTAGCTGCGGTTAACACCTTTACAAAGCCTGAGCCCACAACTAAACACACATCAAACTGATATCAGGAAAGGCCGTATCCCTGAGTCAGTGCTACCTCAAAACACGGCCTCATCCAGCCATTATTTCAGGAGTCCCTGCCACATGGGTGCTCTCAGTCTATTGCGTGCCATGTGCAGCGCAGCACCAGCCTCGGGCTCACATTCGCCCGACCTGTCCTGCGATCCGCTCCTCAAGCGCGGCGAACTTCTCCACCCCCGCAATACCCGCGCGCCTCTGCCGGCAGCGCCCGGCCCGTCAGGCCGACGATGTCCGGCGGCCGCCTCGCACCACTCCTGAACTACCTGAGCGGTGCAAGAACGGGACTTCGTCCTGTTAGCAGTCCCACGCGATTCTAAAAATAAAAAATGGCATTTTCGGGAGAAAGACATGGCTACCACCACAACTACCAGCGGCGGCACCGTTACTTCGTTTTCCAACACTCCGCAGGCGCAGGACGACATTTTCACTACCGGTGTTATTGGCACGGGCACCGCGGCCATCACTGAAGACCTGCTGGGGGTCGTGTACCTGGACGTCATGTCCAATGACCTCGGCGGCAACGCAAAGACACTTTGGTCACTCGATAACGCGACCAGTCTTTCTACTGCCACCAAGATTTATGCGCCGGCCGATCTCCTGATCCAGGACACGGGCAGAATTGAGGCGACGAGTACTGACACCAGTTTCAACGGGGCAAAGATCTGGATTACGTCGGATGGCAAAGTCGGCTACGACGCCGCTACGTTGTCGACTGCTTTCAGGACACAACTCCAGTCGCTGGCTGCCGGAGACTCCCTGACGGACAGCTTTACCTATGCGATTCGTCTCGGCAACGGCACGCTCAGCTGGGCCACTGCGCAGGTGCAGTTCGCTGGCATGAATGACAGTGTGACGATGAACATCGGCGTGCAAGCCAGCACGGTAACCGAAGATGCGACCACAACGCCGAGCCCGACCGACTCGCTGAGCGCGACAGGCACTATTGCCTTTAGCGATGTCGACCTGAGTGACACCCATACTGCCTCTTTCGTCGCTGCGAGTGGTAATGCCACAGCGCTGGGCAACTTTACCCTTGCCTCTGTGATCGAAGCGGCCAATGCGGCCAACGGCACCGTTAACTGGACTTATGCCCTGAATAATGCGGCAGCTCAGTTCTTGGCCCAGGGTCAGACGGCTACCGAAACTTACGTAGTCACCGTCAGTGATGGGCATGGCTCGTCGACAACACAGAATGTCACCATCACCATCACCGGCAGCAACGATCAGGTGCAGATCACCAGCGGCGTGCAAGCCGGCGATGCCAAGGAAGACAGCGGCGACTATGCAGCCAGCGGCAACATCACCTTCACCGATGTCGACCTGATCGACACCCATAGCATCACCGTCACGCCAGGTGCTTCCGGGTATTTGGGCAGCTTCACCACCAATCCACTGAGCGACAGCACCGGCACGGGCAGTGGTTCGCTGGGTTGGAACTTCGCGGTGAACAACACCGCCCTGCAATTCCTCGGCGAAGGCCAGACCCTCACCCAGACTTATAACGTGGCGATCGGCGACGGCGCGGTGCAGACCGTGACTATCACCATCGTCGGCACTAATGACCAAGTGCAGATCACCAGTGGCGTGCAAGCCGGCGATGCCAAGGAAGACAGCGGCGACTACGCAGCCAACGGCAGCATTACCTTCACCGACGTCGACCTGATCGACACCCATAGCGTCACTGTCACGCCGGGCGCTTCCGGCTATTTGGGCAGCTTCACCACTAATCCACTGAGCGACAGCACCGGCACGGGCAGCGGTTCGCTGGGCTGGAACTTCGCGGTGAACAACACCGCCCTGCAATTCCTCGGCGAAGGCCAGACCCTCACCCAGACTTATAACGTGGCGATCGGCGACGGCGCGGTGCAGACCGTGACCATCACCATCACCGGCAGCAACGACCAAGTGCAGATCACCAGCGGCGTGCAAGCCGGCGATGCCAAGGAAGACAGCGGCGACTATTCAGCCAACGGCAGCATCGCCTTCAGCGACGTCGACCTGATCGACACCCACAGCGTCACTGTCACACCGGGCGCTTCCGGCTATTTGGGCAGCTTCACCACTAATCCACTGAGCGACAGCACCGGCACGGGCAGTGGTTCGCTGGGCTGGAACTTCGCGGTGAACAACACCGCCCTGCAGTTCCTCGGCGAAGGCCAGAACGTCACTCAGACCTATAACGTGGCGATCGGCGACGGCGCGGTGCAGACCGTGACTATCACCATCGTCGGCACTAATGACCAAGTGCAGATCACCAGTGGCGTGCAAGCCGGCGATGCCAAGGAAGACAGCGGCGACTATGCAGCCAGCGGCAGCATCGCCTTCACCGACGTCGACCTGATCGACACCCACAGCGTCACTGTCACGCCGGGCGCTTCCGGTTATTTGGGCAGCTTCACCACCAATCCACTGAGCGACAGCACCGGCACGGGCAGTGGCTCGCTGGGCTGGAACTTCGCGGTGAACAACACCGCCCTGCAGTTCCTCGGCGAAGGCCAGACCCTCACCCAGACTTATAACGTGGCGATCGGCGACGGCGCGGTGCAGACCGTGACCATCACAATTACCGGCACCAACGACCAGCCAACGCTGACGATTGCCGACACTACCGGTGCGATGAGCGAAGGCAACGGCACTGCAACCCTGAGCGACAGCGGCGCACTGAGCTTCGCCGATCTGGACAGTACCGACACGGTGACCGTGTCGCAGACCGCCAACGGCGACATCGCCTGGAGTGGCGGCGCGCTCAATGCGACCGTGGCCTCGGCACTGGTGGCTGGTTTTTCGGTCGACCAGAACAGCTGGGACTACAGCAGCAATCAGAACCTCGACTTCCTCGGTGCGGGTGAAACCATCACCTTCTCGTACTCTGTGGTCGCCACTGACGATAGCGGCGCGGCTAACGCTGCCTCGGCGACGCAGACCGTCACCATCACTATCACCGGCACTAACGATGCGCCGGTGCTCAGCTTCGCGACGGGCAACGATGCCGGCGCGGTGCAGGAAGACACCACGCTCAGCGTGAGCGGCCAGTTCAGTTCGGCCGACATCGATCATGCTGCTACGGCCACTTGGAGCATTGCCGGTACGAATACCGGCACCTATGGTTCGATCGCGGTGGATAGCACTGGCCAGTGGACGTACACCTTGGCCAATGGCACCGACGGAATCGCCAGCGCGGTGCAATCGCTGAAGGCGGGCGAGAGTCATGATGACGTGTTCAGCGTGCAGGTCAGCGATGGCCTCGGCGGTGTCGACACCCAACTGGTGACCGTCACCGTTACCGGCACTAACGATGCGCCGGTGCTCAGCTTCGCAACGGGCAACGATGCCGGCGCGGTGCAGGAAGACACCACGCTCAGCGTGAGCGGCCAGTTCAGTTCGGCTGACATCGATCATGCTGCTACGGCCACTTGGAGCATTGCCGGTACGAATACCGGCACCTATGGTTCGATCGCGGTGGATAGCACTGGCAAATGGACTTACACCTTGGCCAATGGCACCGATGGCGTCGCCAGTGCGGTGCAGTCGCTGGGGGCTGGCGAGAGTCACGATGACGTGTTCAGCGTGCAGGTCAGCGATGGCCTCGGCGGTGTCGACACCCAACTGGTGACCGTCACCGTCACTGGCAGCAACGACGCCGCCGTGCTGTCCTCGGCCAGCGTCACCCTGACCGAAACCGATGCACCGCTGACCACCAGCGGCAGCCTGACCATCAGCGATATCGACAACGCTGCGACTTTCGTCGCGCAGTCTGGCACTGCCGGCAGTTATGGCCACTTCTCCATCGGCACCAATGGTGCCTGGACCTACGTCGCCGATAGCGCTCACAACGAGTTCGTCGCCGGCACCACCTACACCGATACCTTCGCGGTGAGCAGTGCCGACGGCACCCTCACTTCGGTCACCGTGCAGATCCTCGGCAGCAACGATGCAGCGGTACTGTCCTCGGCCAGCGTCACCCTGACCGAGACCAATGCCGCCGTCGACATCTCCACCAGCGGCAGCCTCACCATCAGCGATGTCGACAGCGCCGCGACTTTCGTCGCCCAGTCCAACACCGCCGGCAGTTATGGCCAGTTCTCCATCGGCACTAATGGGGCCTGGACCTATGTCGCCGACTCGGCTCACAACGAGTTTGTCGCGGGCACCACCTACACCGACACCTTCGCCGTGAGCAGTGCCGACGGCACCCTCACCTCGGTCACCGTCCACATCAACGGGACCAACGACGCCGCCGTCCTGTCCTCGGCCAGCGTCACCCTGACCGAAACCGATGCTCCGCTGACCACCAGCGGCAGCCTGACCATCAGCGATGTCGACAGCGCCGCAACTTTCGTCGCCCAGTCCAACACTGCCGGCAGTTACGGCCAGTTCTCCATCGGCACCAATGGGGCCTGGAGCTATGTTGCCGACTCGGCTCACAACGAGTTCGCCGCCGGCACCACCTACACCGACACCTTCACCGTGAGCAGTGCCGATGGCACCCTCACCTCGGTCACCGTCCACATCAACGGGACCAACGATGCCGCCGTCCTGTCCTCGGCCAGCGTCACCCTGATCGAGACCGATGCTCCGCTGACCACCAACGGCAGCCTGACCATCAGCGACGTCGACAGTGCCGCGACCTTCGTCGCGCAGTCCAACACCGCCGGCAGCTATGGCCAGTTCTCCATCGGCACCAATGGTGCCTGGAGCTATGTTGCCGACTCGGCCCACAACGAGTTTGTCGTGGGCACCACTTACACCGACACCTTCTCGGTGAGCAGCGCCGACGGCACCCTCACTTCGGTCACCGTCCACATCAACGGGACTAACGACGCCGCCGTTCTGTCCGCCGACATCGCGAACCTCACCGAAACCAATGCCGCTACCGACATCTCCACCAACGGCAGCCTGACCATCAGCGACGTCGACAGTGCCGCAACCTTCGTCGCCCAGACCAACACCGCCGGCAGCTATGGCCAGTTCTCCATCGGCACCAATGGTGCCTGGAGCTATGTTGCCGACTCGGCCCACAACGAGTTTGTCGTGGGCACCACTTACACCGACACCTTCGCGGTGAGCAGCGCCGACGGCACCCTCACTTCGGTCACCGTCCACATCAACGGGACTAACGACGCCGCCGTTCTGTCCGCCGACATCGCGAACCTCACCGAAACCAATGCCGCTACCGACATCTCCACCAACGGCAGCCTGACCATCAGCGACGTCGACAGTGCCGCAACCTTCGTCGCCCAGACCAACACCGCCGGCAGCTATGGCCACTTCTCCATCGGCACTGATGGTGCCTGGACCTACGTCGCCAATAGCGCTCACAACGAGTTCGCCGCCGGCACCACTTACACCGACACCTTCGCCGTGAGCAGTGCCGACGGCACCCTCACCTCGGTCACCGTCCACATCAACGGGACCAACGACGCCGCCGTTCTGTCCGCCGACATCGCGAACCTCACCGAAACCAATGCCGCTACCGACATCTCCACCAACGGCAGCCTGACCATCAGCGACGTCGACAGCGCCGCAACCTTCATCGCCCAGACCAACACCGCCGGCAGCTACGGCCAGTTCTCCATCGGCACCAATGGGGCCTGGACCTACGTCGCCAACTCGGCCCACAACGAGTTCGCCACCGGCACCACCTACACCGACACCTTCGCGGTAAGCAGTGCCGACGGCACCCTCACCTCGGTCACCGTCCACATCAACGGGACCAACGACGCCGCCGTCCTGTCCTCGGCCAGCGTCACCCTGACCGAAACCGATGCTCCGCTGACCACCAGCGGCAGCCTGACCATCAGCGATATCGACAGCGCTGCGACTTTCGTCGCGCAGTCTGGCACTGCCGGCAGCTATGGCCACTTCTCCATCGGCACTGACGGTGCCTGGACCTATGTCGCCGACTCCGCTCACAACGAGTTCGTCGCCGGTACCACCTACACCGACACCTTCGCCGTGAGCAGCGCCGATGGCACCCCCACCTCGGTCACCGTGCAGATTCTCGGCAGCAACGATGCCGCGGTGCTGTCCTCGACCAGCGTCACCCTGACCGAAACCGATGCCCCGCTGACCACCAACGGCAGCCTCACCATCAGCGACGTCGACAGCGCCGCGACCTTCGTCGCCCAGTCCAACACCGCCGGCAGCTACGGCCAGTTCTCCATCGGCACCAATGGGGCCTGGACCTACGTCGCCGATAGCGCCCACAACGAGTTCGTCGCCGGCACCACTTACACCGACACCTTCGCCGTGAGCAGTGCCGATGGCACCCCCACCTCGGTCACCGTGCATATCCTCGGCAGCAACGATGCCGCCGTGCTGTCCTCGGCCAGCGTCACCCTGACCGAAACCGATGCTCCGCTGACCACCAGCGGCAGCCTGACCATCAGCGATATCGACAGCGCTGCGACTTTCGTCGCGCAGTCTGGCACTGCCGGCAGCTATGGCCACTTCTCCATCGGCACTGACGGTGCCTGGACCTATGTCGCCGACTCCGCCCACAACGAGTTCGCCGCCGGCACCACCTACACCGACACCTTCGCGGTGAGCAGTGCCGACGGCACCCTCACCTCGGTCACCGTGCAGATTCTCGGCAGCAACGATGCCGCGGTGCTGTCCTCGGCCAGCGTCACCCTGACCGAAACCGATGCCCCGCTGACCACCAACGGCAGCCTGACCATCAGCGATGTCGACAGCGCCGCGACTTTCGTCGCCCAGTCCAACACTGCCGGCAGTTACGGCCAGTTCTCCATCGGCACCGACGGGGCCTGGAGCTATGTCGCCAACTCCGCTCACAACGAGTTCGTCGCGGGCACCACTTACACCGACACCTTCGCGGTGAGCAGTGCCGATGGCACCCTCACCTCGGTCACCGTCCACATCAACGGGACTAACGACGCCGCAGTCCTGTCCTCGGCCAGCATCAACCTGACCGAAACCGATGCCCCGCTGACCACCAACGGCAGCCTGACCATCAGCGATGTCGACAGCGCCGCGACTTTCGTCGCCCAGTCCAACACTGCCGGCAGTTACGGCCAGTTCTCCATCGGCACCGACGGGGCCTGGAGCTATGTCGCCAACTCCGCTCACAACGAGTTCGTCGCGGGCACCACTTACACCGACACCTTCGCGGTGAGCAGTGCCGATGGCACCCTCACCTCGGTCACCGTCCACATCAACGGGACTAACGACGCCGCAGTCCTGTCCTCGGCCAGCGTCACCCTGACCGAGACCGATGCCGCCGTCGACATCTCCACCAGCGGCAGCCTGACCATCAGTGATGTCGACAGTGCCGCGACCTTCGTCACCCAGACCAACACCGCCGGCAGTTACGGCCAGTTCTCCATCGGCACCAATGGGGCCTGGACCTACGTCGCCGATAGCGCGCACAACGAGTTCGCCGCCGGCACCACTTACACCGACACCTTCGCCGTGAGCAGCGCCGATGGCACCCTCACTTCGGTCACCGTGCACATCAACGGGACCAACGACGCCGCCGTCCTGTCCTCGGCCAGCGTCACCCTGACCGAGACCGATGCCGCCGTCGACATCTCCACCAGCGGCAGCCTGACCATCAGCGATGTCGACAGCGCCGCAACTTTCGTCGCCCAGTCCAACACTGCCGGCAGTTACGGCCAGTTCTCCATCGGCACCAATGGGGCCTGGACCTACGTCGCCAACTCGGCCCACAACGAGTTCGCCGCCGGCACCACCTACACCGACACCTTCGCGATAAGCAGTGCCGACGGCACCCTCACCTCGGTCACCGTCCACATCAACGGGACCAACGACGCCGCCGTCCTGTCCTCGGCCAGCGTCACCCTGACCGAAACCGATGCCGCCGTCGACATCTCCACCAGCGGCAGCCTGACCATCAGTGATGTCGACAGTGCCGCGACCTTCGTCACCCAAACCAACACCGCCGGCAGCTATGGCCAGTTCTCCATCGGCACTGATGGTGCCTGGACCTACGTCGCCAACAACGCCCACAACGAGTTCGTCGCCGGCACCACTTACACCGACACTTTCTCAGTGAGCAGTGCCGACGGCACCCTCACCTCGGTCACCGTCCACATCAACGGGACCAACGATGCCGCCGTGCTGTCCTCGGCCAGCGTCACGCTGACCGAAACCAATGCCCCGCTGACCACAGCGGGCACCCTCACCATCAGCGACATCGACAGCCCGGAAACCTTCCAGGCCCAATCCGGTACCGCCGGCGCCAACGGAACCTTCGCCATCAATACCGCGGGCAACTGGAGCTATACCGCCAACTCGGCCTTCGACGCGCTCAGTGTCGGTGACAGCCTGACCGACACCTTCACCGTACTCAGCGCCGATGGCACCGCGACTGCGGTGACGGTGACCATCAACGGCAGCAACGACTCGCCGACAATCACCTCCAACGGTGGTGGTACGACGGCCTCCATCAGCGTGGCGGAGAACACCACAGCAGTGACGACGGTGCTAGCAACCGACGTTGATCTTCCGGCACAAACCCTGAGCTACAGCATTGTCGGGGGAGCAGATGCCGCGAAGTTCTCGATCGTTTCAGGCACGGGCGCGCTGAGCTTTGTCTCTGCACCTAACTTTGAGTCCCCAACTGATTCAGGAACGAACAACGTCTACGACGTGATTGTGCGGGCATCGGACGGCACACTATTCGACGACCAAACGCTCGCGGTGAGCGTGACAGGCATCAACGACAACACCCCGACGATCACAACCAACGGTGGTGGTGCGACAGCCTCCGTCAACGTGGCGGAGAACACCACGGTGGTCACAACAGTGACGGCGACCGATGCCGATCTGCCAGCGCAAACCCTGAGCTACAGCATTGTCGGCGGAGCAGATGCCGCGAAGTTCTCGATCGTTTCAGGCACAGGCGCACTGAGCTTTATCTCTGCGCCCAACTTTGAGGCGCCGACTGATTCGGGAACGAACAACGTCTATGACGTGATTGTGCGGGCATCGGACGGCACGCTGTTTGACGACCAGGCGCTCGCGGTGAGCGTGACGGGCGTCAATGACAACAGCCCGGTAATCACCTCCAACGGTGGTGGTGCGACAGCCTCCGTCAACGTGGCGGAGAACTCCACGGCGGTCACGACAGTGACGGCGACCGATGCTGATCTTCCGGCGCAAACCCTGAGCTACTCGATCCTGAATACGGCCGGGACGGACTTCAGCAAGTTCTCGATCAGTCCGAGCGGGGTGCTGACGTTCAATTCGGCGCCGGATTACGAGAATGCCCAGGATGTCGGTGGTGCTGACGGTGACAATGCCTATGTTGTGGACGTTTTGGTGGCGGACGGCAATGGCGGAACCGACACCCAGACGATTACGGTGAATGTGCAGAACGTAGTTGAAACTCCAGTTGATACCGTGGCACCGACGGTGACTGTGACGGGGACTGCCTTAGGGATTCAGAACGGTTCAACGTCGACAGTCACATTCCAGTTCAGTGAGGTTGTGAGCGGTTTCAACCTTTCGGACGTCACGGTAACTACAACGAGCGGAACGCCCCGCGGAACCTGGAGTAACTTCACGCAGGTAGACGGCGATACCTACACGGCGACGCTGACTAGAACACAATCCGGTAGCGTGAAAGTCGACGTTACCGCGAACAGCTACACAGACCTGGCGGGCAATGCGGGGGCTGCCGGGAGCAGTGCAAACCTTCCGGCAGGCGTTGCCGGCGAACCCATCAATTTAGCCCTCAACACTCCGTCAGCTGATATTAGCGGCCCGATAACCGTATCAATCAGCGGTGTTCCTTCGGGATGGATATTCAATGCGGGGACCGACAACGGAGACGGCACCTGGACCGTGCAGACCAGCGATCCTGGTGCATTGACTGTGACAACCCCAAGCGACTTCGCGGGAGCGTTGGTGCTTGATGTCAACATGTACTGGAGCAATAGTGACGGCAGCGACGGTAGCGCTTATGTGTTCAATAACATCGAAGTCTATGCACCCGACGCGCCGATTTTCGCCTTGTCCGCTGATGACAACCTGACCGGCTCCTCCGGTGCCGACACGTTCGTCTTCGCCCAGCCGATCGGCAACAACCAGATCTACAGTTTCGATGCCGCAGCGGACAAAATCGACTTGATCGGCTTCGCGGGCGTCAACGGCTTTGCTGATTTGAGTATCACTAACGACGCCAACGGCAATGCGCTGGTCAGCATCGGCTCCGGCCAGTCGGTCACCCTTAAAGGTGTCGATGCGGCAGACTTGAGCGAAGCGAACTTCCAGTTTGATGTGGACCCGGAGATGACCAATACCGGTACCCTCATCATTGCCGACGGCGCGATCATGCCGTTCGGTGGCAGCATCCATAACAGCGGCACGATCGAGCTCGGCTCCACCGGCAGCGAGACCAATCTTGAGATTCTGTTCCGTGGCGCAACCTTGACCGGTGGCGGCCAGGTACTGCTATCCGACAGCGCGCAAAATGTGATTTTCGGCGGCAGCGCCGACACCGTGCTGACCAACGTCGACAACCGCATTTCCGGCGCCGGCCAATTGGGCGCCGGGCAGATGGTATTGGTCAATGCGGGGTTGATCCTGGCCAGCGGGCTGAACAGCCTGGTGCTCGACACCGGCAGCCACACCATCACCAACAGCGGGGTGCTGGAGTCCACGGGTGAAGGCGGCATGACGGTGGCCAGTGCGGTCGACAACTCCGGCCACTTATGGGCCAACGGTGGCGACCTGCGCCTGCTGGCTGACGTGATGGGCAACGGCAGCGCTACTATCGATGGCGACGCGACCCTGACCTTTTCCGGTGCTGCACACGGGTCCGTCGCCTTCCACGGCGAAGGCGCGGGCACGCTGGTGATCGCACAAGCCGAAGCAGCGGGTTCCCTGGTCGGCATCCTCGGCCTGGAAAGCGATGACATGCTGACCTTCAGCGATCTCGCCTTCGGCGCCAACACCCAACTCAGCTACAGCGCCAACGCCTCTGGCACCGGCGGCCTGCTGACAGTGGACGACGGCGTGCATCGGGCCGAGGTGAACTTGCTGGGGCACTACACAGTGGATGACTTCCAGGCCACCGACGGCGGCGAGACCGGTACCCAAGTCAGTTACAGCGGCGAATCCAGCGGCACACTGGTGGGCAGCATGGAGGCGGACGTACTCAGTGGTGGCGATGGCAACGACATCATCGTGGGTCGTGGCGGGGAGGACACGCTCAGCGGTGGCGCGGGAGCCGATGTGTTCGCCTACCTCAACGTGAACGAAGGCGGCGACCATATTCTCGACTACAGCTTCGCCGAAGGTGACACCGTCGACCTCTCCGCGCTGCTCAACGCCAACTTCGTCAACGGCACCAGCCAGGTGTCTGACTTTGTCCAACTGGCGCAGTCCGGCAGCGACATCACCGTGAAGGTAGACACCGACGGCGCAGCCAATGGTACGAACTTCGCCGATGTGGCGGTCCTTGCCAACACGGCCACGAGCGGTACCGATCTGGTGCGCACCTGGTTTGGGGAGGCTGACCATACGCTGACGGCGTGATGCTGGGCTGGAGTTGAATCCACCGCTGCAGACAGCCACAAAAAAGCCCCACCAGATCACTCTGCGTGGGGCTTTCAAATATGTGGTGTCCCAGGGCAGGTTCGAACTGCCAACCTTCCCCTTAGGAGGGGGATGCTCTATCCAATTGAGCTACTGAGACACAAGTCGCTCCGCAAGGAATGCGCAGCGATAGACGGCGTGCATGTTAACGGGCAGGCCCGCTTTTGTCATGTCGTCCGTAGGGCTTTTTAAGTGTAGGCAGACGCCTCACCGTCGCGTGGCTTTGTTTACCGTGCAAATTGCATCACCTCAAAATGCCATCATTGCAAAATGCAATGCGGGGATTTTTCAAAAATATCTTAATTCATTGTTTTTAAAGGATTTAATAGCCGTTAAACTTTTGGCATGCAGGCTGCTTCGGCTGTTCTCACAGAACACAGGAGGTCAGCCCCATGAACAGCGCTCTGTTAGTCGCAAACGCGGTCGCTTTGGCGGTTCTGGTGGGTTTTCATTTCTTCCCCGAAAACGACGTTGCGACGATTGCTCAGCGCATCCCCCATTATCTGCAACTGCAAAAAACACCGCAGTTGGCAGTCATGAGTGATCAACGCGGTTTTGTCAGCCACGAGGTGAGCCAGGAGACTATTCAGCTGCGCACACAGTCTTTTGAACGCTTGGTATTTTGAATCACCCCATCAGGAGCACAGCATGTCCAAATCAGCCGCAGGATTTTTCATCCTCGCCTTACTGAGTGGCATCCTTCATCTGTCATTGGTTCAGGACACGGTCGTCACCCTGCCCCTGATTGCTTGCGGCGTATTCGGTGCACTGTTCGTGCTGGCGCTGATCGCCGGGCGCAAGATCAAGTTCGATCCGGTTTTGCGCTGAGACTCAGCAGCTTCAGAAGATTGGCGACGGTGCCCGCAAGGTCGCCGGAGTTATCGAGTCGGCGGATCTGCGTATCACCGATTGAATCATCAGCCGTAAACAGCGCATTACGGTGCAGTCTTGCTTCAATTTCTGCCGAGCTCTCACGCCCCCGCCGTAGCAGGCGCTCGCGCAGGGCTTCATCCTTGACCGTCAACAGCACCGGCAATAGCGTGGGATAACGCTGTTGCGCTTCTGCCAGGTGCCCGCGAGAACCGTTGATCAAAACATCGCGACCGTCCGCGAGCCATTGGTCTATGCGCACTGGAACACCGTAACTCAGCCCATTGGCTTGCCACGACAATGCAAAATCCCCATTGGCTCTGCGTCGCTCGAACTCTTCGCGGGAAACCTCGATGGCGTCTTCACCCACGGATTCTGCCGAGCGCGTGATAACGCGGCGCACGACTTCACAATTGCCTGCGCGCAACGGCTCGCGAGCGGCTTCGATGAGGCTGTCCTTGCCGGATCCTGAAGGCCCCATTAAATAAATCAGCCTGCCATCCATCCTTAAATCATCCCGCGCCACGTGCCCACACTAGTATTTCGGCCATTTGCCACTATCCTTGTATGAAGTAAGGAACAAGGATCGAATCCGCATAGCATGCACCTTCAGGCGTCTTCGGGCATTACCTGTCGGGCAAGAGGACGCGGTTCAGCGATACGGACTCATGGATTATTTTCAAACCAGTCCGCATTTCTGATAACAGGTGCTGGCATTAAGCCTTTACCCAGATCGAAATTTGTCACAGAATTGACGCCAATGATCTGGCTAATTTGAGGCATGATGCGCGCCTCTATCAATTCAGGTTGAACATTTGGCCGGAGTGCTTGTCCTATCTGACATCCTGCGGCCTATCCCGAGAACCGCTCCCCTGAACTAACCGGTTAAATATATGCGCCCATTGAAACAGGCAATTTATTCCAGCCGTACGGCTGACAAGTTCGTCGTACGTCTGCCAGACGGAATGCGTGAACGCATTGCCGAGGTGGCTCGCAATCATCATCGCAGCATGAACTCCGAAATCATCGCGCGCCTTGAGCAGAGTCTTATTCAGGAAGGCGCGTTGGGTGAAGAATTGAGCATGCGCCTGGACAGCCCCGAGCTGTCATTGCATGAACGCGAACTGCTGCAACGCTTCCGCCAACTCTCCCACCGTCAGCAAAACGCTCTGGTTTCGCTGATCGCCCATGACGCCGAAATGGCCGCAGACGCTTCCTGATTCATCCCGAAAGCTCAAGCCAGCGTAATTGCTGGCTTTTTTTTGCCTGAAATTTGGCTAAAAATAACCCGCCGATCAGGCGGGTTGTTTTGAAGCAGGATGTTAAAGCAGGAAAATCGTCGCCAGCCCGAGGAAGATGAAAAAGCCACCGCTGTCGGTCATGGCAGTGATCATCACACTGGCACCCATTGCCGGGTCGCGCCCAAGCCGCGCCAGGGTCATTGGAATCAAAACCCCCATCAATGCCGCAAGCAACAGGTTAAGCGTCATGGCGGCGGTCATCACCACGCCCAGGGACCAACTGCCATAAAGCAGATAGGCCACCACACCAATCACGCCGCCCCAGACCAAACCATTGATCAAGCCTACCGCCAACTCTTTGCGCATCAGCCGCGACGTATTGCCGGTACTGACTTGGTCCAGCGCCATGGCTCGAACGATCATGGTGATCGTCTGGTTACCCGAGTTGCCACCGATACCGGCAACGATCGGCATCAATGCCGCAAGTGCTACCAGTTTCTCGATAGAGCCTTCGAACAGGCCGATCACCCGGGATGCAATGAACGCGGTGATCAGGTTCACCGCCAGCCAGGCCCAACGGTTACGCAGGGATTTCCAGACTGACGCAAAAATATCTTCTTCTTCACGCAGACCCGCCATGTTGAGAACTTCGTTTTCGCTCTCTTCACGGATCAGGTCGACCATTTCATCGATGGTCAGACGACCGATCAGCTTGCCGTTCTTGTCGACCACAGGGGCCGAGATCAAGTCGTAACGTTCGAATGCTTGAGCGGCCTCGTAAGCGTCTTCGTCCGGATGAAAACTCACCGGGTCGCTGGCCATGACTTCCGACACTTGCTTTTCCGGGTCGTTGACCAGCAGACGCTTGATCGGCAACACGCCCTTGAGCACGCCATCGTAATCGACCACAAACAGTTTGTCGGTGTGGCCCGGCAGCTCCTTGAGACGGCGCAGGTAACGCAAAACCACTTCGAGGCTGACATCCTCACGGATGGTCACCATCTCGAAGTCCATCAGCGCACCGACCTGATCCTCGTCATAGGACAACGCGGAGCGGACGCGCTCACGCTGTTGACCATCGAGGGTTTCCATCAGCTCGTGGACGACGTCTCGCGGCAGCTCAGAGGCCAGGTCAGCGAGTTCGTCGGCATCCATGTCCTTGGCCGCCGCCAGGAGCTCGTGATCGTCCATGTCGGCGATCAGGGTTTCACGAACCGAATCGGATACTTCGAGCAGAATGTCGCCGTCGCGATCAGCCTTGACCAATTGCCAGACCGTCAGGCGATCGTCCACCGGCAAGGCTTCAAGGATGTAGGCAACGTCGGCGGAGTGCAGATCATCGAGCTTGCGCTGCAACTCGACGAGGTTTTGCCGGTGAACCAGGTTCTCGACCCGGTCGTGATGCGGACCTTCCTGGCGATGAGTCAGGTCTTCGACCACCCGCTGGCGCTGCAGCAGCTCAACGACTTGAGCGAGGCGATCCTGCAAGCTTTCCTGCGTTTTCTTTACTTCAATTTCAGACATAGGCGAACTCCACTCCCAGCAGCGGGGCACGCCGGAAGGATCAATCAGTCAATTCATGATTGTAGAAACGGGGTACTGAGTAACTACTGGGTAAGTCCATGGAGGTATTCCACAAGCCCCGGCGGGGCTGACGGGCGCAATGATAACACCGCCTGACGGTTTTAAACGTTAAAAAATCGCGGCTGAAACAAGTGCTTGCGAGACAAACTTGAGCGCCATCCTGATCCATGAAACTGCGACGACTTATCCTGAAAAGAAAACACACCGCCGCCTGAAAATGTAATGACTACCCTTGATGGAGACCGTCATGGAGGACGTCGAATGCCATCCAATGCTCGTTATTTACTTGCTGCCCTGCTCTGCCTGCCGCCCCAGGCGCTCGCCACGACCGTTCACCGGTGCGAAGCCGCCAATGGGCACATCACCTTCACGACGTTGAGCTGCACGGCCGGAGAAAGCCTCTCACTTCAGGACGTACACACGTTTTTGCCAGGCAGCGCGACACCCCTGATGCCAGAAGCCGAGTTTCGCGAAACATCAGGTACGAAATCCCAAAGGAGAGAGCCGACGATCGTTGGTCAGTCCGAGGGCAAATGCGGAAATCTGCTCAGCGCGAAGGAACGCCGCATAGCGATCATCAATCAGCGGGTCGTTGCCGGCATGAGTCAGCAGGACGTCGAAAGCGCTCTCGGCAAACCCGACAAAATCAGCACCCGCAATTCAGCCACAAGCTATCGCTACGACAACAAGCGAGGGCGCAGTGCTCATATCGAGTTCGACGAAAAAGGTTGTACCAAAGGAAAAGCCAAATCGCAGACGGCCAAAAGCCCGCGTTAAACGCGGGCTTTTTGGTGTTTGGTGCACTCGACAGGATTCGAACCTGTGACCGCTCGGTTCGTAGCCGAGTACTCTATCCAGCTGAGCTACGAGTGCATTTGTTGCCGCGCATTATAGGCCGTTGAATCTTTTTGTAAAGCACTTTTTCTAGTAATTTCAACAACTTACCGAAGAAGCCAGATTACAACGTACTACGCAAATAATGGCGGAGAACGGGGGATTCGAACCCCCGACACCCTTTTGAGGTGTACTCCCTTAGCAGGGGAGCGCCTTCGGCCACTCGGCCAGCTCTCCGCAACACGGGGCGTATCTTAACCAACCTTTTCCCCGTTTGCAAACATAAAAAACGATAAAAATTAATGGCTTGGTTCTTCGTCCTTCTCTTTCTTTATACGCAGGTAAATTTCTTCACGGTGCACAGCAACCTCTTTCGGGGCGTTGACACCGATACGCACTTGATTTCCTTTAACGCCGAGCACGGTCACAGTGATTTCGCCATCACCAATAATCAGGCTTTCTGCGCACCGACGAGTCAGAATCAGCATACCTTTCTCCTCACGCATTTCATTTCAGGGACAACAGTCTGCAAAAAAAAGGCATTCGACCTACAACCAGAACGATCGCAGCCCTACATGCCTGAGTATTGACTAGCGCGGGCAAAAGAACAGCTTTGGGCCGCGCCATTCAAAAAAACGAAGGGCGCGGTCAGACCGCGCCCTTCGGGAAACGCATTACTCGCCCTGTCGGGCCGGCGCATCCAGTTCGAAAGCCGTGTGCAGAGCGCGCACAGCCAGTTCCAGGTACTTCTCTTCGATTACCACGGACACCTTGATTTCCGAGGTCGAGATCATCTGGATGTTGATGCTCTCTTTCGCCAGGGATTCGAACATACGGCTGGCCACGCCTGCGTGGGAGCGCATGCCGACGCCGACGATCGAGACCTTGGCAATCTTGGTGTCGCCAACGACTTCACGGGCACCGATCTCGCGAGCGGTGTTTTCCAGCACGGTTTGCGCCGCCTGGTAGTCGTTGCGGTGCACGGTGAAGGTGAAGTCGGTGGTGTTATCGTGCGCAACGTTCTGCACGATCATGTCGACTTCGATGTTCGCGGCACTGATCGGGCCGAGAATCTTGAAGGCAACGCCCGGGATGTCTGGCACGCCACGGATGGTCAGCTTGGCTTCATCGCGGTTGAAAGCGATACCGGAAATGATCGGCTGTTCCATGGTTTCCTCTTCATCAATAGTAATGAGGGTGCCCGGACCCTCCTTGAAGCTGTGCAGTACGCGCAGCGGAACGTTGTACTTGCCGGCGAATTCCACCGCACGGATCTGCAACACCTTGGAACCGAGGCTGGCCATTTCCAGCATCTCTTCAAAGGTGATCTTGTCCAGGCGCTGAGCCACGGATACCACACGCGGGTCGGTGGTGTAGACGCCGTCGACGTCGGTGTAGATCTGGCATTCGTCGGCCTTCAGGGCCGCCGCCAGCGCTACGCCGGTGGTGTCGGAACCGCCACGACCGAGGGTGGTGATATTGCCGTGCTCGTCGACGCCCTGGAAACCGGCGACAACCACTACACGACCGGCCTTCAGGTCACCGCGAATCTTCTGGTCATCAATCTGCAAGATACGCGCTTTATTGTGCGCGCTATCCGTCAGAATCCGTACCTGATTGCCGGTGTACGACACCGCTGGCACGCCGCGCTTGATCAGCGCCATGGCCAACAGTGCAATCGTCACCTGCTCACCGGTGGATACGATCACATCCAGCTCGCGAGGAACCGGTTGGCCGTCGCCACTGATTTGCTTGGCCAGATCGATCAGACGGTTGGTTTCGCCGCTCATTGCAGACAGCACAACCACCAGGTCATCGCCCGCATCGCGGAATTTCTTAACCTTGTCGGCGACCTGCTCGATTCTCTCGACAGTGCCGACTGAGGTGCCTCCAAATTTCTGTACGATCAAAGCCATTTCAAAGCCGCCTCTGCCCATGAAGGGCGCCCAATAATCACTCAAACAGCGTTCTGGCCCGCCACTAGACCGCGGGCCAGGCACACTGCCTTATAAACCCTGCTCTACAAATGGAACAGTCAGGGCCAATGCGGCATCCAGTGCGCCAGCGTCAATACCACCGCCCTGCGCCATGTCTGGACGACCACCGCCCTTCCCGCCCACTGCCGCAGCAGCCTGTTTCATCAAATCACCGGCTTTGAGTTGGCCAGTCAGGTCTTTGGTTACGCCTGCAACCAGAACGACCTTTTCCTCATGGACACTGCCGAGCAGGATCACTGCGCGGCCGAGTTTGTTTTTCAGTTGATCGACCAGCGCCAGCAGCGCCTTGCCATCCTGACCGTCCAGACGCACGGCCAGCACTTTCACGCCTTTGACGTCCAGGGCAGAAGCCGACAGATCGTCGCCCGCCGCGCTGGCCGCCTTGGCCTGCAACTGCTCGAGTTGCTTCTCCAGCAGACGGTTGCGCTCCAGCACAGCCGACAGCTTGTCGATCAGGTTATCGCGGCTGCCCTTGACCAGGTTGGCCGCTTCCTTGAGTTGTTCTTCAGCCGCGTTCAAGTAGGCCAGCGCGGCTGCGCCGGTGACTGCCTCGATACGACGCACACCAGAGGCCACACCGCCTTCGCTGGTGATTTTCAGCAGGCCGATGTCGCCGGTACGGTTGGCGTGAATACCGCCGCACAGCTCGACGGAGAAATCGCCCATGCTCAGCACGCGCACGCTGTCGCCGTACTTCTCGCCGAACAGCGCCATGGCGCCCTTTTGCTTGGCGGTTTCGATATCGGTTTCTTCGGTTTCAACCGGCGAGTTCTTGCGAATCTCGGCGTTGACGATGTCTTCCAGCGCCTTCAACTGCTCAGGCTTGATCGCTTCGAAGTGGCTGAAGTCAAAGCGCAGACGCTGACTGTCGACCAACGAGCCTTTCTGCTGAACGTGGTCGCCCAGCACCTGGCGCAATGCAGCGTGCAGCAAGTGAGTGGCGGAGTGGTTCAGCGAAGTCGCGTGACGCACGTCGGCATCGACATGAGTCTCGACCGGAGTACCCACGATCAGGCTGCCCGAATCCAGCACACCGTGGTGCAGGAACGCACCGCCGGTCTTGGTGGTGTCGCGCACGTCGAAACGCGCAGCGCCAGCCTGGAGGAAGCCGCAGTCGCCAATCTGACCGCCGGATTCCGCATAGAACGGCGTCTGATCGAGAACGACCACGCCCTCTTCGCCTTCGCTCAGCACGTCAACCGATTGCCCTTCTTTATAGAGAGCAACGATTTTGGCGGAACCGCTGTGAGCGGTGTAACCGGTGAACTCGGTGGCCACATCAACCTTGACCAGGCTGTTGTAGTCCATTCCAAAGGAGCTGGCGGAACGAGCACGCACGCGCTGGGCTTCCATTTCGCGCTCGAAGCCTTCCTCGTCGATGGTCAGGCTGCGTTCGCGCGCGATGTCGCCGGTCAGGTCCATCGGGAAGCCGTAAGTGTCGTAAAGCTTGAACACTACATCGCCCGGCACCACGTCGCCTTTGAGTTCGGCCAGATCCTGCTCGAGGATCTTCAGGCCCTGCTCCAGGGTCTTGGCGAACTGCTCTTCTTCGGCTTTCAGGACGCGCTCGATGTGCGCCTGTTGGGATTTCAGCTCAGGGAATGCTTCGCCCATCTCGGCGACCAGGGCCGCAACGATCTGGTAGAAAAAGCTGCCCTTGGCGCCCAGCTTGTTGCCGTGACGGCAAGCGCGACGAATGATCCGGCGCAGCACATAACCGCGACCTTCGTTGGACGGCAGCACGCCATCGGCAACCAGGAAGCCGCACGAACGAATGTGGTCAGCCACGACTTTCAGCGAAGCCTGAGCGTCGTTGGTGCAGCCGATGGCCTTGGCCGATGCAATCAGCAGGCTCTGGAACAGGTCGATTTCATAGTTCGAGTGAACGTGCTGCAGCACGGCACTGATCCGCTCCAGGCCCATGCCGGTGTCCACCGACGGCGCTGGCAACGGGTGCAACACGCCATCGGCGGTGCGGTTGAACTGCATGAACACGTTGTTCCAGATCTCGATGTAACGGTCGCCGTCTTCTTCCGGCGAGCCCGGCGGGCCACCCCAGATGTCGGCGCCGTGATCATAGAAAATCTCGGTGCAAGGACCGCACGGGCCGGTATCGCCCATGGTCCAGAAGTTATCGGACGCGTACGGCGCGCCTTTATTGTCGCCGATGCGAACCATGCGCTCGGCCGGCACGCCGATGTCTTTGGTCCAGATGTCGTACGCCTCGTCATCGCTGGCGTAGACGGTGACCCAGAGCTTTTCTTTCGGCAGGTTCAGCCACTTCTCGGAGGTCAGGAAGTTCCAGGCGTAGGTGATGGCGTCACGCTTGAAATAATCACCGAAGCTGAAGTTACCCAGCATTTCGAAGAAGGTATGGTGACGGGCGGTATAACCGACGTTTTCCAGGTCGTTGTGCTTGCCGCCGGCGCGCACGCATTTCTGGCTGCTTACAGCGCGGGTGTACGCGCGCTTTTCCTGGCCCAGAAAGCAGTCCTTGAACTGGTTCATCCCCGCGTTAGTGAACAGCAGGGTTGGGTCGTTGCCCGGAATCAAAGAGCTGGAGGCTACACGGGTGTGGCCTTGCTCTTCGAAGAAGCGAAGGAAGGCTTCACGGATTTCTGCGCTTTTCATTAGGTTCTTCCACGGAGGCTGCGGCCAAAGGCCTGTGCGAAACGTCAACAGACGAAGCGACGGCAAAGGGCCGCATTATATCGGCGTTAGTGACTAGGTACAGTGTGTTTGTACGTTACAAGCCGTCAATTGGACGGCTAACACGGTCAGTTGTGAGAAAAGTCGGCAAATGTGGCGACGACTTGCTCGATTTGCGCACGACTGACGTCCATGTGCGTGACCATTCGCAGACGACCGGCAGCACTGAGCTTGATCCCGCGTGTCGCGGCGAAGGCCTTGATCGCTTCAGCCTTGTCGCCCATCTGCACGTAAACCATATTGGTCTGCACTGGCTCGACCTCATAGCCCGCCGCTCGCAGGCCGTCGGCCAAATAGTGCGCATTGGCATGGTCATCCGCCAGGCGCTGAACGTTATTGTCCAGCGCATAGAGCCCCGCTGCGGCGAGAATCCCGGCCTGACGCATACCGCCGCCGACCATCTTGCGCAGACGTCGCGCCTTGGCGATCAACTCGGCCGAGCCGCACAGCACCGAACCGATCGGCGCGCCCAGACCTTTGGACAGGCAAACCGAAACCGAATCGAAATGCTGAGTGATCTCCCGGGCATCGACACCCAGTTTAACGGCCGCGTTGTAGAGCCGTGCGCCATCCAGATGCAGCGCCAAACCGTTTTCACGAGTGAAACGACGAGCCCGGGCCAGATACTCCAGCGACAGAACCTTGCCCTGCATGGTGTTTTCCAGTGCCAGCAAACGGGTGCGAGCGAAGTGGAAATCATCGGGCTTGATCGCCGCGGCGACCTGCACCAGGTCCAGCGAACCATCGGCCTGCACTTCCAGAGGCTGCGGCTGGATCGAACCGAGCACTGCCGCGCCACCACCTTCGTACTTATAGGTGTGGGCCTGTTGTCCGACAATGTATTCGTCACCGCGATCGCAGTGGGCCATCAGGCCCAGCAAGTTGCTCATGGTGCCCGTCGGAACGAACAGCGCAGCGGCAAAACCCAACTGATTTGCAAGCTCGGCTTCCAGACGGTTGACCGTCGGATCTTCGCCATAAACGTCGTCACCGGTGGCGGCATTGGCCATCGCGTCGAGCATCCCTGCGGTCGGTTGGGTGACGGTGTCGCTGCGAAGATCGATAACGCTCATGAATCTGGCCTCGGTAAGCAGGGAAAATCCCTTTCAGGATGGAATTACTGCGGTCATATCGGCGAATAATCAAGCCTTGAACGAGGAAAAGGCGCTTTACGTCTTCGAAAAAGCGCAATCCATGTGGGAGCGGGCTTGCTCGCGAAGGCGGACTGACAGGTAACATTTGCGTTGAATGCTAAACCGCTTTCGCGAGCAAGCCCGCTCCCACAGGTTCTGCATTTTGATTGACGGGCATTGGCATGCACACCACGGAAATATGTGTTAAAAACGCTTCGCCGCCAAACAATCTGGCGGCAAAACGTTCTCAGGGCGGGGTGTAACTCCCCACCGGCGGTAATTGCGCGCAATGCGCATAGCCCGCGAGCGCTTGGCGACAGGCACGGCAATGGCTGTGATGGCGACAAGGTCAGCAGACCCGGTGTGATCCCGGGGCCGACGGTCATAGTCCGGATGAAGAGAGAACGGGATTGGCGCCGCCTAGGCTCTGTACCAAAGCGCCGTCCGTAGGCACTTGTGCCTGCGTACCCTTAAATCCCATTCGATTCATAACGCCCTGTTTTTCACACAAACAGGAGTCAGAACATGCAACCCACCGCAATCGATAGCAAAAGCAAAAACCATCAGGGCGAGCGCGTCGCGTTCATCCAGGCCTGCTGGCACAAGGAAATCGTTGATCAGAGCCGTAAAGGCTTCGTCACCGAAATGATTGCTCAGGGTTATCAAGAGTCGGACATCGATTTCTTCGAAGTCGGCGGCGCCTTTGAAATTCCGCTGCACGCCAAGTTGCTGGCCAAGTCCGGCCGTTATGCCGGCATCGTCGCGGCGGGCCTGGTGGTCGACGGCGGCATCTATCGCCACGAATTCGTCGCCCAGTCGGTAATCAGCGGCCTGATGCAGGTTCAGCTGGAAACTGAAGTGCCAGTGTTCTCGGTGGTTTTGACCCCGCACCACTTCCATGCTGGCGAAGAACATCAGAAGTTCTTCTTCGAGCATTTCGTGCATAAAGGTCAGGAAGCGGCGAAAACTTGTGCGGATACGCTGCACAAAATGCGGGCGTTGCGTCGCAGTGAGCCCCGCGCGGTAGCCGTCTAAACACAAAACCTGTGGGAGCGGGCTTGCCCGCGATTGCGGTGTGCCAGTCACCTAGTTATCGACTGACAGTCCGTTATCGCGGGCAAGCCCGCTCCCACAAGGATTTATGTCGAGCCAGAGATCATAGTCAGGCGAGGTTTTCGTCGGTGGTCGGCACGATCAGGATGCCGGCGCGCAGGCCGTTCTTGACCTTGGGGTTCGGGAAGATGATCCGGGCGCCCTTCTCTTCGATGATCCAGCGGGTATTGGCGATGTCCTCGGCCAGCACATACCCCACTTTCAACTCCGAAAAGTTTTCGATATCCGCCGGCAGGTTCAGGCGGAAGCTATCGCTGTGCTTGATGATTTCCCGTGCGACGCTGAACAACTGCAACCCATCCAGCCCGTCGTCGGTCATTGGCGGCTCGGTGCCTTCGATGATCTGCTTCAGACGGGTTTCAAGAAGGTTGACGTTGACCCCATCGTTCTGCCCGAAAGGCCGGGCCTTGCCCAACTCCAGGGTGAAGGACTCGGCATCGAGCTTGTCGTAGGTATAAGAGCTGAAGACGATGGAGGGTTTGTTCTGCAACAGCACCGCTTCCATGCCGGCGGCGCGCAGGCGAGCCAGTTCCAGGCGTGAATGCTGACGACCTTCTTTCCAGGGATACAGGGCGAACTGCTCGATTTTCGAGCCACGGATCGCCGTGTGCAGGTCGTAGTGCAGGCGATTGCGATCCGACAGGCTGAAGAAAGTCGCCGCCAGCCGCTCCAGCTCACAAGCGCGCAAGGCCTCGGAACCGCTGGTTTGTTCGTGACGGCCGTTGAACAGCCGATTGACGTCCTGCTCGATAAAACGCTCGCCGCGGCGGATAGCCTCGGGATTGCCGAACAGAAACAGAATACGTGCGCGCGGCTTCAAGTCACCGCGGGCGATGTCATGCAACAGACGATCGAGCAGCTCGATCGGCGCTGTTTCGTTGCCATGGATACCGGCCGAAAGCAGCAGGTCCAGGCCATTGTCGCGGGCTTCAGGTGGCCGGACTTCCAGCGCACCTTCGCTCAACCAGCGCATCCGCACGCCTTCGACAGTCAGTTGAGTCTTCTCCGCCGGTTCGCGACCGGCGAGGGTCAGTTCAAGCAGTTTGCCGAGGGCGAGCATAGAGCGGTTTCCTTAGTGATCGTGATTGCAATCCGGGCCGTGTACGTGGTCCTCATCATCACCGACGTCGGCCGGTTCCATCTCCAGTTGCAGACTTACCAGATTAGTCGCCAATGGGCGCAGCAGCAGGTTGGCGTATTCAGCGTCACCTTCTTCGACGTCCACGCCGATCAGCAACTGGCCGCGGCCGTCCTGCTGGATCCACAGCTCTTTACCTTGCCACATGACCGCGACGCGGGTGCAGGAAGTTTCCAGTTGCGTGCCGTCGGTGTCTTCAAGGATCAGCTGCAGGGTATCGCTCATGTTTTACGCTCTCGTCTGGAGATAGCACGGCGCATTCAATTCATGCGCCGACTTTCAATTGATCTGGAATGGATAAACCGCGCCCAGTTTAAGGATTTGCGTCAGTTCATCCAGTGCCGTCCGGCACTCAAGCAGCAATTGCGGGTCCGCGAGATCGTTTTCGGTCATGCGGTCGCGGTAGTGCTTGTCGACCCATTCGGTCAATGTGCCGTACAACGGTGCCGTCATGATAACCCCTTGGTTGACGGCCGCCAGTTCGGTTTCGTTAAGTGCGACGCGTAACCGCAGGCAAGCCGGGCCACCGCCGTTCTGCATGCTCTGCTTGAGATCGAAAACTTTTACTTCGCGGATCAGGCCGCCAGAGCTGGTCAGGCCTTGCAGGTACTGCCAGACACGCTCGTTGCCACGGCATTCTTCCGGCACGATCAATAGCATGGAGCCGTCAGGACGCGACAGCAGCTGGCTATTGAACAGGTAGGAACGAACAGCGTCTTCTACGGTGACCGCGGAACGCGGTACGCAGATCGACTGAAATTTCCCACCGACCTTGGCGAGTTTGCCGTGCAGTTCAGCGAGCATCTTCTCGGTGTCGAGGAAGGCGTCCTCGTGATAGAACAGCACCTCGCCATTACCCACTGCGATCACGTCGTTGTGAAACACACCCTGATCGATCACCGAAGGGTTCTGCTGGGCATAGACCACGCCGTCATCGCTCAGACCGTGCAGACGCGCGACGGCCTGGGACGCTTCGAGAGTCTGGCGTGCCGGGTACTTCTGCGGATTCGGGTAACGGGTGTCGAACGCGCTGCGACCGAACACGAAAAACTCGACGCCAGCTTCACCGTATTCACGGCAGAAACGGGTGTGGTTGGCCGCGCCCTCGTCACCAAACTGCGCCACGGCCGGCAAAGCGGCGTGGTGAGCAAAGTGCTTCTGATCGGCGAACATCGCCCCCAGTACGCGACTGGTGGTCGGGTGTTCGATGCTGCGGTGGTATTTGCAGTTCAGGTTGGCGGCGGTGAAATGCACGCGGCCATCCGCGGTGTCAGCGCTCGGGCTGACCGTGGCGGCGTTGGCCACCCACATGCTTGACGCCGAGCAACTGGCAACCAGCAGCGGCATGGCCTCCTTGGCGGCGCGCTCGATCACCTGAGCATCGGTACCGCTGAAACCCAAGCGGCGCAGTGCGGCTACGTCCGGACGTTCTTGTGGCGCCAAAACGCCTTGTTGAAAGCCCATTTCCATCAGCGCTTTCATCTTCGCCAGGCCTTGCAGCGCGGCTTCCTTCGGGTTCGAAGACTGCTGGCTGTTGCTCTGGGACGCGACGTTGCCGTAGGACAGGCCGCCGTAGTTATGGGTCGGCCCCACTAGACCGTCAAAATTGACTTCATAGGATTTCATCAGCGAGGCTCCACGAGAATCTGTTGTTATAGGCATCAGTAACTAACTGTTCAGTGCGACCGGGTCGCGGCCATCGCGGGCAAGCCCGGCTCCCACAGGCCTAGCGGCGTTCACAGATTTTGTGTTCGCCGCAAACACTGTGGGAGCGGGCTTGCCCGCGATTGGGCATCACGCCATCGTCACGCCTGGTGTCAGAGCAGCTGGCATGACCAGGCTCGGGGTTTCCAGCGAGGCCACCGGGTACGCGCAGTAATCTGCGGCGTAGTAGGCGCTGGCGCGATGGTTACCCGAGGCGCCGACACCGCCGAATGGCGCGCTGCTTGCCGCACCGGTCAGCTGCTTGTTCCAGTTGACGATACCGGCGCGGCTTTCCAGCCAGAACTGCTGATAACGCGCTTCGGAATCCGACAGCAGACCGGCCGCCAGGCCATAGTCGGTGTCGTTGGCTTCAGCGATCGCCGCTTCAAAATCAGCGTAGCGGATCACTTGCAGCAGCGGACCGAACAGCTCTTCGTCCGGGCGATTGGCAACCGCCGTCACGTCCAGAATGCCAGGGGTCAGCAAGGCTGCCTGAGCCTGGGGCTGAGTCATTTCCAAAAGCGCCACCGCGCCGTTGGCCAGCAGATGTTCTTGCGCATCCATCAGCGCTTTCGCAGCGCCGAGGGAAATCACCGAGCCCATGAATGGCGCCGGTTGCTGATCGAACGCACCGACTTCAATCGTCGAGCTGACCGCTACCAGACGCGCCAGCAGCGTATCGCCCCAAGCGCCTTGCGGGACCAGCAAGCGACGGGCACAGGTGCAACGCTGACCGGCAGAAATGAATGCCGACTGAATGATGGTGTAAACGGCGGCATCGAGGTCCGCGACCTGATCCACCACCAATGGATTGTTGCCGCCCATTTCCAGCGCGAGGATCTTGTCCGGACGACCGGCAAACTGCTGGTGCAGGTGATTGCCGGTACGGCTGGAACCGGTGAAGAACAGACCGTCGATGCCCGGGTTCGCCGCCAGGGCAATACCGGTTTCACGAGCGCCTTGCAGCAAGTTCAGCACACCGGCCGGCAGACCCGCTTCGATCCAGCACTTGACCGTCAGCTCGGCAACTTTCGGGGTCAGCTCACTCGGCTTGAACAGCACACTGTTACCGGCCAGCAGCGCCGGCACGATGTGCCCGTTCGGCAAATGGCCGGGGAAGTTGTAAGGACCAAACACCGCCACCACACCGTGTGGCTTGTGGCGCAACACCGCCGTGGCGTCGCCCAGCGGGCCGCTCTTCTCGCCGGTACGTTCGCGGTAGCTCTGCACCGAGATGGCAATCTTGTTGACCATGCTGGTGACTTCAGTCGCCGCTTCCCACAGGGGTTTACCGGTTTCTTCACCGATGGTGCGAGCCAGTTCGTCAGCATGATTCTTCAGCGCGGCGGCAAAGGCTTCCAGCACGCTGATGCGTTCTTCCAGGGTACGGCGAGCCCAGCCCGGGAACGCTTGACGCGCAGCTTGCACAGCCGACTCGACCTGACCGGTCGTGGCGCCTTCACCAGCCCACAGCACTTGCTGGGTCACCGGGTTTACCGATTGAAAGCTTTCACCCTGACCGGCCAGCCATTCACCGGCGATGTATAGCGAATTCATTATTTCGACTCCCGAGCAGCGGACAACGGAACGGCGCGCACTTGATCGCCGACGTTGAGTTGAAGACGTTTGGCGGTCAGCGGATCGACCACCAAAGTGCCGGCGGCGAAGCGTGCTGGCGCGGCAGTGATCCGGCAGTCTTCGCGCTTGCGGTTATGAATCAGGAACGGCGTGGCGTCGTCACCCGGGGTGCCAATGGCCAGCACCAGCGCCTGGCTGTCACGCACTGCGCGGATCTTGGTGGTTTCGCATTCCACCGCAGGACCGGCATCGAAAATGTCGACGTAGCCTTGGTAGCTGAAACCTTCGCTCTTGAGCATCGACAGCGCCGGCTCGGTGTCCGGGTGAACCTGGCCGATCACGTTGCGCGCGTCTGGCGACAGGAAACAGGTGTACAGCGGGAATTTCGGCATCAGTTCGGCGATGAACGCCTTGTTGCCCACACCGGTGAGGTAATCGGCCTGGCTGAACTCCATCTTGAAGAAGTGCCGACCCAGGCTTTCCCAGAACGGCGAACGCCCGGCCTCATCGGACACACCGCGCATTTCGGCGATGATCTTGTTGCCAAACAGTTGCGGAAACTCGGCGATGAACAGCATCCGCGCCTTGGCCAGCATGCGACCGTTGAGGCCAGTGCGAAAATCGGCGTGCAGGAACAACGAGCACAACTCGGAATTGCCGGTCAGGTCATTGGCCAGGAACAGCGTCGGAATCTCGCGGTAGATATTCAGCTCTTGCGAGGCGCTGACGGTCAGACCGACGCGGAAGTTGTACCAGGGCTCACGCAGGCCAACGGCGCCGGCGATGGCGGAAATGCCCACCACGCGGCCGTTGTCGTCTTCGAGCACGAACAGGTAGTCCGCATCACCGCGCCCGGCGTCGCCACGGAAGGTCTTCTCGGCCCAGCCGACCCGATGGGCCAGACGCTCTTCGTTGGCCGGCAAGGTGGTCAGGCCGGTGCCGGTGCTGCGGGCCAGGTCGATCAGAGCGGGTAAATCGCTGCTGCGTACGGGACGAACGATCATGCTATCTCCTCAAACGGGCCGCTTGCGCCACCCGTGAAACTCGCTGCTTTACTAAGCATTCATTCTTTTAGGCATAGCGGCAGGCGTTAAACCGCCACCAGGCGCACGCTGGCACCTTCACCGACGCCCAAGGCTTCGGCCGCTTCAAGATCCAGGGTCACGGGTTTGCCCGGCGCGTAATCGAGCTCGAGCAAAACGGCGCGGTAATCCTGCAACTGGGCGTTGGCCACCAGGTATTGACGACCGGCACCTTTGACCGGCTCGCCGATTTTCACCGGGACTACACGGCTCTGGGCGATCGAACGGATCCCCGAGACGCGGGCATGCAGGGTCGGGCCACCGTCGAAAATGTCGATGTAGTGATCGGTCTCGAAGCCTTCGCGCATCAGGATGTCGAAAGTGATCTGCGCCCGTGGGTGCACCTGGCCCATCGCTTCTTGAGCGGAGTCCGGCAGCAAGGGCACGTAGATCGGATAATGCGGCATCAACTCGGCCAGGAACGTGCGGCTTTTCAAGCCACACAGACGCTCGGCGGCGGCGTAGTTGAGGTCGAAGAAGTTGCGACCGATGGCATCCCAGAACGGTGAGTCGCCATTTTCGTCGCTGTAACCGACGATCTCGGTGACCACCGAATCGGCAAAGCGCTCTGGATGGCTGGCCACAAACAGCAGGCGACCACGGGAATTGAGCTCCGCCCAAGGCGAACCTACCAATTCCGGCTTCACGTAGAAACTGGTCAGCAAGCTGTTACCGGTCAGGTCGTGGCACTGGGAGAGCACGTGGATCTTGTTGTGAATCTTCAGCTCGCGGGAGGCGTGCACGAAAGTTTCGTTACGAAAGCTGTAGAACGGCTCGGAATAACCGGCCGAAGCAACGATGGCCGAACAGCCGACCAGTTTGCCGGTGGCCGTGTCTTCGAGGACGAAGAAATAGCTCTCTTCACCGTTGAAGCTGACTTCGGCGGCGAATGAGGCTTCGCTCGCCGCGATCTTGTCGCTCAGGCGTTCAACGTCATCCGGCAAGGAAGTGACACCAATCGGGCTGTCCGCAGCCAGACGCTGTACCTCGCCCAGATCAGCCATTTGCGCGGGGCGCATCACCAGCATGGTGTCACTCCTTTCTCGAAAAAATTCACAGAGGAAAAATAATCCAGGCCGAGCATTGAGACACTGTGGGAGCGAGCCTGCTCGCGATTGCGCCCGGTCAGGCAACAGGATGTTGGCTGTCAGGCCCTCATCGCGAGCAGGCTCGCTCCCACAGTTGATCAAGCCTGGAACAAAAAATCAGGTTCGACGCCTGAACAGTTCAGGCATCGAAGGGACTATCAGGCTTGCGTCAGTTTCGCCGCGGCGCGCTCGAAACGGTCCAGACCGGCATCGATATCGGCGTCTTCAACCACCAGGCTTGGCGCGAAACGAATCACGTCCGGGCCGGCTTGCAGAATCATCAGGCCTTCACGCTCGGCGGCGTTGAAGATGTCCTTGGCCTTGCCTTTCCAGGCATCGTTCAGCACGCAACCGAGTAGCAGGCCCAGACCGCGGACTTCAGTGAAGAGGCCGTACTTCTCGCCGATCTGCTCAAGACGGGTCTTGAACTTGTCGTGCTTGGCATTGACGCCGTTCAGCACTTCAGGCGTGTTGATCACATCGATCACCGCTTCAGCGACAGCGCACGCCAGCGGGTTACCGCCATACGTGGTGCCGTGGGTGCCGACGACCAGGTGTTTGGCCAGGTCTTCGGTGGTCAGCATCGCTGCAATCGGGAAACCGCCGCCCAGGCTCTTGGCGCTGGTCAGGATGTCCGGGGTCACGCCGTAATGCTGATAGGCGAACAGCTTGCCGCTGCGGCCCATGCCTGTCTGAACTTCGTCGAAAACCAGCAGCGCGTTGTGCGCATCGCACAGTTCACGAGCACCTTGCAGGTAAGACAGCTCGGCCGGCAGCACGCCGCCTTCGCCCTGGATCGGCTCCAGAACCACCGCGCAGGTCTTGTCGGAAACAGCGGCTTTCAGCGCGGCCAGATCGTTGTAAGGCACGTGGGTGATG
The DNA here is from genome assembly GCF_055556615.1 of Pseudomonas sp. PME37.24/025. NCBI lineage: Bacteria > Pseudomonadati > Pseudomonadota > Gammaproteobacteria > Pseudomonadales > Pseudomonadaceae > Pseudomonas > Pseudomonas sp. PME37.24/025. The sequence goes on along the minus strand of NZ_JBVHNK010000009.1, from coordinate 117,061 downwards.
CCAGTGATCTTCGGACCGAAGCCGTCGGAGTACTTCGACTGGCCACCGACGTTCACGGTGAACAGGGTACGGCCGTGGAAGCTGTTGAGCGCGGCAACGATTTCGTACTTCTCGGTACCGAAACGGTCATGGGCCACGCGACGGGCCAGCTTGAAAGCGGCCTCGTTGGCTTCGGCGCCGGAGTTGCAGAAGAACACGCGCTCGGCAAAAGTGGCGTCGACCAGCTTATGGGCCAGGCGCAAGGCCGGCTCATTGGTGAACACGTTGGATACGTGCCACAGCTTGTTCGCTTGCTCGGTCAATGCAGCGACCAGCGCCGGATGCGCATGGCCCAATACGTTAACGGCAATCCCGCCGGCGAAGTCGATCAGCTCGCGGCCAGACTGGTCCCAAACACGGGAACCGGCACCACGCACAGGAATGAAAGCGGCTGGCGCGTAGTTGGGAACCATTACCTGGTCGAAATCGGCGCGTTCTACCGCAGCGTGCTCAACGGACATCGGAGTCTCCTGAAGAGGAACACTCGCCTGAAACTGGCGAGCGATGAGGGGATTGTAAGGACAGTTTTCAGCCCGGCCTTGCCGCCAAGCGACAACTTCTTATAGCGCAAACACAGGTTTTGACCGGGTTTACGGCAATGCGACATATAGGGTCGCAAAGGCGCAGTTTAAACCGACAGCACAGGTTATAGGCAGGGTTGGCGAGCGGTGCGGTAAATATGTACCGCACACCCCCCTCTTTCTTTTGTTTTCCTTGGGCTCAATCCAAACGCCAAGGGACTCGCACATGAATCAGCCCCCATTTGAGCTTGCCACTCATCCGGACGCGCACTATCACCACGCGTTCAAAAATCTGCCCGACTGGGTAATGAAAGCTTCACCCGTTACGCGCAACGCGCTGAAAAACGCCCGGCTGAAATTTCCTGATTGGCATGGCACAACCCGCCAGCAACATCTGTCGCTGAAAAGAGCCAGTGAGGAACACTGGACCCAGCGCAATCGACTGGAGACGATGTTCAATGAATTGCAGAACGCCCGGGACTTTGCCGAACGGCTCTTGAGTGATGCGCTGAAAACCCGCTTCGGCCTCGAACTGGACGTCAAGACAACCTTCCTGCGCCTGTACATTCCTCAGACGAGCCCCTGGTTCCCGATCAAGACCGGAGCCGCGCGCACCTGGACGGTATCGCTGCTCGATGCAGCCCTGCACAACTTTGAGGATTCGGAGACAAAGGCCGACGCTTATGAGTCCGACTCGACATTCATCACCGAACCTTCACCTTCAGGACAGTTCGATACGTTGCCGGCGATCAAACGCCAACTCTCTATCCAGAGCTTTACCCGGTTATGTCGGGAACTGGATATCGGCGCGCGGTACGAGGCCTACCTCACAGACCATCTGGGGCTGACCGATCCGGTGGCACGCTCGGTGCTGAAATCGAAAATCATCACGACGCACAAAACCGCGTTCAAATCCGCATTGCAAATGGCCCACGTCCGGGAAGATCTGCCAATCGACGCTTATCGTTCGCTCCTCTGCATTGTGCATGGGGATCAAAAGGTGGGGCTCGATGGCCGGCAGCTGTCCTGTCACACCCTGACGATGATGTCGTCACCGCTGACCGGCATCGTCATTTTCACGCCCGAACTTGAGCGCGCACGGCAGGCAACGCGGATCATTGTCTACATTCCCGACGATCCGGAGCACCCGCTCAAACAGTACCCCGATGCTCGCGCATTCATGACAGAGCTGACTCGCAAACTGCGCTCACCCGCTTACCAGACTTTCTTCAGCCGATTCGTCGATCATCAAGAACGAGGGCATTTTTTTGCCGACCTCAACGGCCGACTCAGCGCCGTTACCTGGCAGCAGCACCGGCACGGCGATCCGCTTCCCAGCTGGCGAAACACACCCATCGATAAACCCGACTTGCGATTTGCAGTGAGCCCGATCAGAACCGGGCTGTGGCCCCACCTCTATCAACAGCAACTGAACAAGATCCTCAATGACGCGCGTGCCATTGCCGTGTCCACCGCCAGCGCCGACCGAAACGCGCGATGGGCGTTGTGGGATGCCTTGAGCAAAGTCACCACGACAATTCTTGAAGTGGCAGCGTTCGTTGCCCTGCCCTTCGTGCCGCTGCTCGGTGAACTGACGCTGGCCTATATGGCTTACCAGTTACTCGACGAAACCTTCGAAGGTTTCGTGGACTGGGCCGAAGGTCTGCAAACCGAGGCGTTCGGGCATCTTGTCGGGTTGGTCGAATCGGCGGTGCAGCTGGGAACATTCGCAGCAGGCGGCGTCATTGCCCTTGGCGAACTCAAGCCTCTACTGCCCCGTGATGCACAGGCGTTTTTCGACAAGCTCACACCGGTCAAGACAATCGATGGAAAAACCCGTTACTGGAAACCCGACCTGACGCCCTACGAACAATCCGTCGACTTACCGACAATGGCCAAACCCGACCGCCTCGGGTTGTCCCGGTATCAGGGCAAAACCCTGCTGCCGATCGAAGGCCGGCGCTATGCGGTAGAACTGAATAAAGACACGGGGCAATTCCGGATTCAGCATGCGACCCGCTCCGACGCTTATCAGCCGTCGCTGCGGCATAACGGCCATGGCGCCTGGCACACCGAACTTGAACAACCGCTGAATTGGGACCGGGAAACCGTCCTGCGCCGGCTCGGCCCTAGCGTCGAATATCTTTCCAGCACCGAACGCGAGCAAGTCCTGCGTATCAGCGGCTTTCACGACAACGTGCTGCGCGAGATGCACGAAGACAACCTGCCACCGCCCTCGCTACTGACCGACTGCCTCAAACGCTTCAAGATCGATCGGGATATCCAGGCGTTTATCGAGCAGATCGGCAGCGAAAAACCGGAGCAATACGTGAAGGCCGATCCGGCCGTGCAACGTGATCTGCTGATCCGGTTTGAGGGTTGGCCCGCTGCCACTCCCCTGCCTGAACTTGAAGCGCAAACGCCTGAATTTCGCCAGCAAACCGCAGCTACGGCGCGCAACTACCGTCTATCGCTGTTCGAGTTACGCTATCGGGCACTCGAAAAAACCGACGATCAGGCAGCGCGGCAACTGATCGACGACATGCCGGGCCTGCCGACAGACATCGCAGAAGAGCTGGCAAACAACGCAGCAGGCAACGAGCTGATTCAATTGCATAACGGTCGAGTACCCCAGCGTTTGAAAGACGTAGCGCAAAAAGCCATGGAAGCGGTTCGCGCCGCCCGTGCCCACGAGGGGCTTTACTCCGAATCACTGACAACCGCAGATACTCATCGGCTGGCCCTGCATAGCCTCGAATCGCTGCCAGGCTGGCTGGAAAGCCTGCGAATTGAAATCAGGGATTATTCCGCTGACGGGACATTGCACGACAGCATTGGCAAAACCGACGCGCCGCTCCTCAGAACAATAGTGCGCAGCGATGAGGGAACCTATCGGGTCGAAGGAAACAGCGAACAGACCCGTGATTTCTACGACGCCCTCCTGCGGGCCCTGCCGGATACGCAACGCAAAGGGCTGAAGCTTTCGCTTGGCGACGGGCCGTCACTCAAACAGCGCATCGCCGAACACACGCTGGATCATCCGAAGCTGCGCGCGCTGTTCGCGAAATACCCGCAGCGAAAACCCTTCTACGACCCGACGACCATGCGCCTGCCGGGCGGCACGGAGGGTTACCGACACAACCTCGGCGCGACCGCCAGCCTCAACGACAGAGTTCGCGAGGTCTACCCCAGCCTTGCGGATGACGAGCATCAGGCTTTGGTCCTGCAACTGCAGCGACATCCCGAGGGACCTCGCGCGGAACTCTCGCGCCTGTCCAACGAACTTGCGCAACTGCATCAAGACCTGAGCGCCTGGGTCAATAACACGCCTACCGTCCACCCCGAAACGCGAGCTGCGCTCAGTGCGCTGGAGATTCGCGTGGAGAATCACAATCGACGCCTGCTGGCCCAGGAGATTCAGCGCAGCTGGCGTCGCCAGACAGAAAGGGATTTCGATACCCCCGACAACACCGCTCGCTATGTGCTGAAACTTTCCCACCCCATACTCGGCGAACTGCCAACCTTGTCCGCCGACTTCCCGCATGTCTCATTGCTGTCACTTGAAGGCAGTCATGCCATGCAGGGTGTTGCCGGATTTGTGCAACGCTTCAATGGCTTGCGCCGCCTGGAATTGAAAGGCTTCTCTCTGGGTACGCTGCCCGAGGCGATTCCTCGAATGACGAATCTTGACGCGCTAGTGCTCAGCGATTGCGGGATCGAATTCAACGCCGGGAATTGGTCGCAACTGAGTGCGTTGAACAAACTGGTCGTGCTGGACTTGCAGAGAAATCCGTTCTCGCGGGTGCCCGGGTTTGAAACGATGCCTGAGCTGGTTCATCTGGACTTGAGCCATACCGGCCTGAACAACATTCCCGACAGCATTCTTCGCCACGCCAAACTCGACACCGCCAAACTACAGGGCAACCGGATCAGTGATTTATCGCCTGAACTCTTTGAGAGTGCGCTGTACACCAAGCGAAGCATTGATTTAACGGGCAACCCGCTCTCGGATAATGCCAGGCAACTGATCAAGCAACACTTTTTCGATACCGCATACGATATGGGGGTCCTGGCCCCTGCGGTGGATATTGACCGGGTCAGGGCGCTGTACCCGAACCTTGAACCGGAACAGGCCAGCGAGTTTGTCTACGAACTGCCGGGCACATTGCAAGACGGCCGCAACGAACTGACACGCCTGGAAGCGGAGCTGGAACAACTGATCAATGATCTGGCGGCATGGACGGCCGACCTTCCACCCCTGCATCCGGTGACAGGCGAACCGTTCGATGCCCAACAACAGCTTGCCGAGCACATGAGCCGTGATCAGTTCAGGCAGACACTGGTGCAATGCTGGCGGCACGAAAGTGAACTGGGCGACTTAAATGAGGCGCTGGAACCCAGCTTTGATCTGAGATTTGAAACCTATATCAATGGCGAGCTGCCAACCCTCAACGCTGACTTCAGCCATGTGACAGCCCTGGAGTTGCACAGCGCCGAGGGCGCGACGCGCATCGGGCAGTTCCTGAAATCCTTTTTCAATTTGAAAAGCCTCAGGCTCCGTGCCTGCGACCTGGGCAATATTCCCGATACCGTGTTCAAGATGGGTCAATTGCGGTCGTTGTCACTGCCTGAATGCAACATCAGCCTGTCACCGGAATCGGCCAGCGCACTGGGTGGAATGGATCAGCTCGACTACCTCGATCTGAGCTCCAACCCTTTGGGGCAAACACCGGACCTGAGCCAGATGCGCAGCATGGCGAACGTTTTGCTGAATAACACCGGCATTGCTGAAATACCCCGGGGCCTGTTCCAGCTGGAGGAACTGGATTGGGTAGACCTGAGCGAGAACGCAATCACCGAAGTGTCCAGCGAGGTGCAGGAACTGCCGTTTGAAATCGCCGAAAACATCAGCTTGAGAGGCAATCGGTTTTCCGAAGAAAGCCTGCAACGCCTGATCGACTACTTTGAACGCACACAAGTAGATTTCGGCGTGCAAGAGGTCATCGATCAAGGTGAAATGGATATCTCAACGTCGGACAATTCGGAGGTCGACGAGTGACGCAAACGTCGACTAAGGAAATGACGGCTTGATCAGCCACGCTCCGACGGCACCGACGACAACTCGAACGGACTGCTGCTGCGCCGCTGGTTGCGATCTTCCCGCGGCGTGGCGCCGAAGAAGTTGCGGTAGGCGCTGGAGAAATGCGGCCCCGAAGAGAAGCCACACGACAGGCCGATCTGGATGATCGACTTGCTGGTTTGCATCAACATTTGCCGGGCCTTGTTCAGGCGCAGCTCCAGGTAATACTGGCTCGGCACACGGTTGAGGTATTGCTTGAAGATCCGCTCCAGTTGCCGACGCGATACGCACACGTGCTGGGCGATTTCGTCGGTGGTCAGCGGCTCTTCGATGTTGGCTTCCATCAGCAACACCGCTTGGGTGAGCTTCGGATGACTGGAGCCCAAGCGGTTCTGCAACGGAATGCGTTGACGCTCGCCGCCTTCACGGATGCGTTCGACAACCAGTTCTTCTGAAACCGCCCCGGCCAGTTCAGCGCCGTGGTCACGGGCCAGCACCGCCAGAAGCAAATCGAGCACCGACATGCCGCCGCACGCGGTCAAGCGATCACGATCCCAGTCGAACAGATGACTGGTGGCGATCACCTTCGGGAAACGTTCGGCGAAATCGTCCTGCCAGCGCCAATGCACGGCAGCGCGGTAACCATCGAGCAAACCCAACTGCGCCAACGGGTAAACACCGGCCGACAATCCGCCGATCACACAACCGGCTCGCACCAGTTGCTTCAGCCCACTGCTGAGCGCCGGCGCGAGTGCGGTCGGTGGCTCGTCGGCGAGCAGGAACAGTTTCTGGAAATTTTCCAGCTTGCCGGCCCAAGGCTCACCCGGCAATTGCCAGGCGCCTTCGGTCGGCGGTTCGGCCTGCAAGAACGACAGTTCGTAAACAACGTCCGGGTGCACACGCTGGGCAACACGCAAGGCCTCCTCAGCCAGCGCAAGCGTCAGAGCTTTAGTGCTGGGCCAAATCAGGAAACCAATTCGATGGGCAGTCATGGCGAGCAATCCGAAGCGAAAACAGCGATGAAGGCACGGACCAATGCTAGCCCGTAAATAAACACACAGCTCAAAACCAGCAGAGATCTAGATGTGGGAGCTGGCTTGCCTGCGATGGCGGTGTGTCTGTGCCAGAGATGCAAACTGACCCACCGCCATCGCAGGCAAGCCAGCTCCCACAGGGATCGAGGCCAGCCTCTAGGCTGCGAAGCATGCACTATCCCTGTGCGCAACGGCAGCCCTGATTATTTCAAGCTGCCCGAGAGGAATTGTTGTAAACGTTCAGACTGCGGATTGACCAGCACTTCGCGCGGGTTGCCGCTTTCTTCAACAACCCCTTTGTGCAGGAAAACCAGCTGGTTCGACACTTCACGGGCAAAGCCCATTTCGTGCGTCACCACCACCATGGTCCGGCCTTCCTGTGCCAGGGCCTGCATGACTTTCAGCACGTCACCGACCAACTCAGGGTCGAGGGCCGAGGTCGGTTCGTCGAACAACATCACCTCAGGCTCCATCGCCAGCGCACGGGCAATCGCCACACGCTGCTGCTCGCCGCCCGACATGTGGCCAGGGTAGGCGTCTTTGCGATGAGCAACACCGACCTTGTTCAGGTAGTGCTCGGCCTTCTCGCGGGCTTCGGTCTTGGACATGCCGAGCACGTGGACCGGCGCTTCCATGATGTTTTCCATCGCGGTCATGTGCGACCACAGGTTGAAATGCTGGAACACCATCGACAGGCGCGAACGCATGCGTTGCAGCTGTTTCGGGTCGGCGGCTTTCAGCGCGCCGTCCTTGTTGGCGACCAGTTTCAGCTCTTCGTTGTTGAGCAGAATCTTGCCGGCGTGCGGCTGCTCAAGCAGGTTGATGCAGCGCAGGAAAGTACTTTTGCCGGAGCCACTGGAGCCGATGATGCTGATCACATCGCCAGCCGCCGCTTTCAGGGACACACCCTTGAGCACTTCGTGACTGCCATAGCGTTTATGCAGGTCTTGGACTTCAAGTTTGTACATGCGGTCGGTTCTCACAAAAACAGTCAGTCAGTCGTTGAGCAAGCGCCCGTGACGCAGCGCATCGCGCCCCGCCACCTTGGCCAGCCAGAAACCGGGTTGGGCATAACGCAGCCGTTCAATGGCAAACAGCACCCCGGACGTACCAGCACACACCGTGCTGACCCGATCCGATAACGGATCGATCACTTCAAAAATCTCGTCGCCCGCGTCCACCCACTCTCCGGGTTTACGCAGAAAACTCACCACGCCAGGATGTGGCGCGAACAGCAATTCGGTGCCTTCGAACGGCATGCCTTCACAAGCATCTTGCGCAGGTTTTGGCCATTCGCCGCTGATCAAGCCTTGTTCAGCGAGGAATGCCAGAATGCCTTCGGCGTGAGCCTCCGCCTCTGGGCGACCGGTATCGGATTGGCCACCCAACTCGATGGTCGTCGCCAGGCACGCCAGTGGAATCCGGGCATCCGGAAACAGACGCGACAGACGCAGCCATGGCAGTGAGCACGCTTCATCAAAGGAGCTGCCGCCAGAATCTTCCGCCAGCAGACCGACCTTGACGTTCAAGTGTGCAGCCAGGGAACGCCAGTGCGGCCAGTGTTGCGGCAAGGCATACATGTGCAGCGCCGCTTCGCAATCGCAGTGCAAATCCAGCACCACGTCGGCGCTGCAGGCATGGCTGAGCAGAATGCGCTGCATGCCTTGCAACTGACTCTCGGCAGGCGGCAAGGCAGCCAGCACGTCGCTCATGGTTTCACGGATCAAACGGATATTGGCGTGAGGATCGTCACCCAGATGCCCTTGCAGCTCAGCGGCCACGGGCTCGCTCAGCTCGACGAAATCCCGATTGAAGTTCTTGCCGCTGCCGGCTTCGAAACGCCCTTGATGGTTACCCTGAAGCAATTGACCCAGGCCCAGTGGGTTGGCCACCGGCACCAGTTCGATCACACCGTTCAGCAAGCCTTGGGCTTCGAGTTCGGTCAGGCGCTTTTTCAGCTCCCAAGCGGTGCGCATTCCCGGCAGTTCATCGGCGTGCAGGCTGGCCTGGATGTAGGCCTTGCGCTCGCCAGCACCGAAGCGGAACACCGAAATCCGGCGTTCGCTGCCCAGGTGGCTCCACGGCAATGCATGATCGATGCGTTCCATATCAGTGCTTCCGCGGGGCCAAATAGCCCAGCCAGCGGTGCTCGGCCATTTTGAACAGGCGCACCAGAATGAACGTCAGGCACAGGTAGAACACGCCGGCGGTGATGTAGGCTTCGAACGGCAAGTAGAACTGCGCGTTGACCGTGCGCGCGGCACCGGTGATGTCGATCAGGGTCACGATGGACGCCAGACTGGTGGTCTGCAGCATCATGATCACTTCGTTGCTGTATTGCGGCAGTGCCCGGCGCAGGGCCGACGGCAGCAGGATCCGCTTGTACATTTTGAAGCGCGACATGCCCATGGCCTTGGCCGCTTCGATCTCGCCGTTCGGCGTGGCGCGCAGGCTGCCGGCGATGATTTCGGCAGTGTAGGCGCTGGTGTTGATGGCGAACGCCAGGCATGCACAGAACGTGGCGCTGGACAGCCATGGCCAGAGGAAGCTTTCACGCACCGCTTCGAATTGCGCCAGACCGTAGTAGATCAAAAACAGCTGCACCAGCATCGGCGTGCCGCGGATCACGTAGGTGAACAGCCAGGCACTCATGTTGACGACTGCATTCTTGGAAACGCGCATCAGCCCCAGCGGCAGCGCCGCCAGCAAACCGAAGAACAGCGACAGCGCGAGCAGTTTGAGGGTGGTCACCAGGCCGCCGAAGTACAGCGGCAAGGCCTCCCAAATGACGTTGTAGTCGAAGATCATAGATCAGCCGCCCTTACGCCTACCGAGTAGCGCTTCTCAAGGTGACGCAATGCCAGCAACGAGACACTGGTAATCACCAGGTACATCGCCGCCACTGCGAGGAAGAAGGTGAAAGGTTCGCGGGTAGCGTCTGCCGCCTGCTTGGCCTTGAACATCATGTCTTGCAGACCGACCACCGAAATCAGCGCGGTCGCCTTGGTCAATACCAGCCAGTTGTTGGTGAAGCCCGGAATCGCCAGACGAATCATCTGCGGCACCAACACCCGGAAGAACACCTGAAAACTGCTCATGCCGTACGCCATGCCGGCTTCTGCCTGCCCTTTCGGGATTGCCATGAAGGCACCACGGAAGGTTTCCGACAGGTACGCACCGAAGATAAAGCCCAGGGTGCCGATACCGGCGGCCAACGGGTTCAGGTCGATGTAGTCGTCATAACCGAGCATCGGCGCGACGCGGTTGAGCAGGTCCTGGCCGCCGTAGAAAATCAGCAGAATCAGCACCAGATCGGGAATACCGCGGATCACCGTGGAGTACAGATCGCCCAGCCAGGCCAACCAGCGCACCGGCGACAGACGCAACGCAACGCCGATCAGCCCCAGAACGATGGCCAGGGCCATGGACGACAAGGCGAGCTGAAGCGTCAGCCATGCGCCATCGAGGATGACAGCCCCGTAGCCTTTCAACATGATTCAGGTCCTCGAAAGTTGGGATGAAAAAATGGCGCAAACCTCAGAGATCCTGTTGCTTGCGCCATTTCGGACTTGTCGCGGGGACGTATTACTTGCCGTAGATATCGAAGGCGAAGTATTTGTCCTGGATTTGCTTGTACTTGCCGCTTGCACGAATGGCAGTGATCGCGGAGTTGATCTTGTCTTTCAAGGCGTCGCCTTTGCGCACTGCGATGCCGATGCCGTCGCCGAAGTACTTCTCGTCGGTGAAGGCCGGGCCCACGAAGGCGAAACCTTTGCCGGCGTCGGTTTTCAGGAAACCGTCATCCAGCAAGGTCGCGTCTGCCACGGTGCCGTCCAGGCGACCGGCGGCCACGTCGAGGTAGATTTCGTTCTGCGAGCCGTAAGGCTTGATCTCGGCACCCAGCGGGGCCAGGACTTCACGGGCGAAACGCTCATGGATCGAACCACGTTGCACACCGATGTTCTTGCCCTTCAACTCAGCCAGGTTTTCGCTGACCTGAGTGCCGGCCTTCATGACCAGGCGAGCTGGGGTGTTGTAGTACTTGTTGGTGAAGTCCACGGACTTCTTGCGGTCTTCAGTGATCGACATGGACGACAGGATCGCGTCGATCTTGCGCACTTTGAGTGCCGGGATCAGGCCGTCGAATTCTTGCTCGACCCACACGCACTTGACCTTCATCTCTTCGCACAGTGCGTTGCCGATGTCGTAGTCAAAACCCACGATGCTGCCGTCCGGCGCCTTGGAGGCGAACGGAGGGTAAGCCGCTTCGATACCGATTTTTACGGGCTTATCATCGGCGAAGGTCGGCAGGGACAGCACGGACAGTGCCAGGGCGCCAAGCAGCACAAGTTTCTTCATCTTGGGACTCCATCGGTAAAGGGCAAAAACGGCAGAGTGAGCGACAGCCCAATATGCGAATGGGTTAAACAGCGAAGCAGTGCTGCGTCCTGGGAACCGCGGGCTGATTTCAACATTGATTTCAACATTGATTTCAACGCAGGCAACGACGAGCGAGTGATCGGCATTCTAACGACAGGCCCGAAGCCGATATTTCTTCAATGCGACAACAAATTACAGATGCACCGAGAAAGCCACTTGAGCACGTTGACAGCCTTGCAATTTCATGCAAGAGCAAAAGACAGTGAACCGATCTATATTGCAAATTGCGGGCCTATTATTGGCAAACCCTTCTAATCCGGCAAGCGCAGCGTAGTGTCTTATTTTTCCTGCCGGGTTGAGAGGCCCTGAAACGGGGCTTTGCGTTTCCCTATGCCTCGTTGCCGGGCGTGAGGTTACACATTCAGTTACTTGAAGGGTGATGGGTAACAGTGGGAAATAGCCTACGGCGGACATCGATAATTATTGGGCGTTGTTTATGTAGTGCCTGACAAGCTGCCATCGCGGGCAAGCCCGCTCCCACAAGGATTTGTGGCGTGCACACAATCTGAACCACCTCCCGAAAACCTGTGGGAGCGGGCTTGCCCGCGATGAGGCCCGAACGGCCAACACCGAACCATCAGCCAATAAAAAACCCCACCAGGCTCAACACCTGGCGGGGCTTCGATGACTCAAGAACCGCTGTTAAGCGACGTTCATGGTCTTGTGCGTATCAATCAAATGCTGCACCACACCCGGATCCGCCAGAGTCGAAATATCCCCCAACCCATCGTATTCGGCCGTAGCAATCTTGCGCAGAATCCGGCGCATGATCTTGCCCGAACGGGTTTTCGGCAGCCCCGGCGCCCACTGAATCACATCCGGTGAAGCAATCGGGCCGATCTCTTTACGCACCCAGTTTTTCAGTTCCAGACGCAATTGCTCGCTCGTCTCTTCGCCAGCATTCAGGGTGACGTAGACATAAATGCCCTGCCCCTTGATGTCGTGCGGCACACCCACCACCGCCGCTTCGGCGACTTTCGGGTGAGCGACCATCGCACTTTCGATCTCGGCAGTGCCCATGCGGTGCCCGGAAACGTTAAGCACGTCATCCACGCGACCGGTGATCCAGTAGTAACCGTCTGCGTCACGACGCGCACCGTCACCGGTGAAGTACATGCCACGGAAGGTCTTGAAGTAAGTGTCGACGAAGCGGTCATGGTCGCGATACAGCGTGCGCGCCTGGCCTGGCCACGAATCGAGAATCACCAGGTTGCCCTCGGCAACGCCTTCGATGATGTTGCCCAAATTGTCCACCAGCGCCGGCACCACGCCGAAGAATGGACGTGCCGCAGAGCCAGGTTTCAGTGCGTGAGCGCCCGGCAACGGGCTCATCAGGGTCGCGCCGGTTTCGGTCTGCCACCAGGTATCGACGATCGGGCAACGGGATTGGCCGACATTCTTGTAGTACCAATCCCACGCTTCCGGGTTAATCGGCTCACCGACCGAACCCAACAGACGCAGGCTGCTGCCATCGGCGCCTTCTACAGCGGCAGTGCCCGAGGCCATCATCGCGCGAATCGCGGTAGGCGCGGTGTAGAGGATGTTGACCTTGTGCTTGTCGACGATCTTCGCCACCCGGGTGATGTCCGGATAGTTCGGCACGCCTTCGAACAGCAGCGTGGTCGCGCCATTGGCCAACGGGCCGTAGACGATATAAGTGTGGCCGGTGACCCAGCCGACGTCGGCGGTGCACCAGTAGATTTCGCCCGGACGGTAGTCGAACACGCGCTCGTGAGTCATCGCCGCATACAGCAGGTAACCGCCGGTGGTGTGCTGCACGCCCTTCGGCTTGCCGGTGGAACCGGAGGTATAAAGGATGAACAGCGCTTCTTCGGCGCCCATCTCTTTCGGCGCGCACACACTGCCCGCCACTTTCATCAGGTCTTCGTACCAGATGTCGCGATGCTGGTTCCACTTGATGTCGCCACCGGTGCGCTTGCACACGATGACTTTCTGAATGCTGCTGGTTTCCGGGTTGGTCAACGCGTCGTCGACGTTGGTCTTCAGCGGAATTTTCTTGCCGGCACGAATACCTTCGTCAGCGGTGATCACCACTTTCGAGCGGCAATCGATGATGCGACCGGCCAGGGCTTCTGGCGAGAAACCGCCGAACACTACCGAGTGAATCGCGCCGATCCGGGTGCAGGCCAACATGGCGACCACGGCTTCGGGGATCATCGGCATATAGATCGTCACCACGTCGCCGCGGTGCACATCCTGGCCGCGCAAGGCGTTGGCGAACTTGCAGACTTGTTCGTGCAGCTCGCGGTAGGTGATGTTGCGGCTTTCGGCAGGGTCATCCCCTTCCCAAATAATCGCGATTTGATCGCCGCGCTCGGCCAGATGACGGTCGAGGCAGTTGTAGGAAACGTTCAGCGTGCCGTCGGCGAACCATTTGATGTCGACATGGTGATCATCGAAGGACGTCTGCTTCACCGTGGTGAAAGGCTTGATCCAGTCGAGGCGCTTGGCTTGTTCACGCCAGAAGCCGTCCGGGTTGACGACCGACTGCTGGTACATGGCCTTATAGGTGGCCTCGTCAGTCAGCGTGTTGGCTGCTACCTCGGGACGAACGGGATACAAAGAAGCCGCACTCATCTTTCTTACCTCGGTGGAATAGTTGTTTTTGTATGACCCCAGTTGTAGCCGGGCCGGGCCTATAGAACCATTCGACGATGGTAGTAACAAGCCCCTACAAAATGTGGCTATACCGCGACAAGGCGCTCAAATCCGGCTATCAGGGCCTCCGTGGGAGCTGCCGAAAGCTGCGATCTTTTGATCTTCAGTTTTTTAAAGTCGAAAGATCGCCATCTTCGGCAGATTCTGCGCAGTGGTTACGGGCGGGTTCTCGGGGATTGTTACCAAATCTGCCAAAGGTGTTTATCAAAAGCACGGCTATATGCACGTCGCCCCCAGGCCTAAAATCAGCCTCGCCAACACGGCAAGGTGATTAACCCAAGTTGCAGCCCCCACGAAGGCAGTTAATCCAAGACTCTTTATTAAAGCTCCACACGCAATCCCAAAAAGATTGCGTGCCCCCCTTCGACTTCAGAAAGGTAAATTTGAAATGAAAGCTTTATTGGTTCTGGCCCTCAGCAGTCTGTGCGCAACCGCCATGGCAGACGAGGTCCCGACTGATGTCGCACAGCAACAACCCGTCATTGAGGAATACACCTACTCCACTCACCTGGACATCGCCAAAGTTATATCGATGAGCGAAATCCCGAACGTCTGCGAAGTGGTTCCAGCAAAAATGGAATACGACGATTCCAAGGGTCAGCGACACATTCTGCGCTACAGCGTCATGGGTAACGGCTGCTCTAACGGCTGATCCGCCCCCTTCTATCTCCCAAGGCTCGACCCATCCTTTTTAAAGATAGATGAAGCGCCGGGCCTTATATCGACAAACACGATTGCTTTAAGCGTTTATTTGCGCTTTTTAATCAAAATAGTTGGCGTAGGATGAATTCCACACCCAAGGCACAAAACGCCAACGAACCTGGAGCCACTACCATGAAAACCAAACTGATCCTCGCCCTGACCCTTTCCGTCCTGGCCGCTAACACCTTCGCCGCCGATGGCTACGACCGCACTGGCTCGTCTGCTTTCACCACTGAAGCGGCTGTCGCTTCTGACGGTTACGACCACACTGGTTCGGCGTCTTTCGCTTCCGATGGCTTCGATCGAACTGGCGCTGCCAAGGTTGCTGCTAATGGCTTCGATCATACTGGCGCAGCCAAGGTTGCTGCTAATGGCTTCGATCATACTGGCGCAGCCAAGGTCGCCGCTGACGGCTTCGATCACACCGGCGCAGCCAAAGTCGCTTCTGATGGTTCTGACCGCGTAGGCGCAGCTCGCTTCAGCTGAAAACTGAACGCAACCTCACAGCCCGACTTCGGTCGGGCTTAGTCATCTCCCGTTGGAACAACCTGACGAAATACGTTTTTAATGCCTCTCCTACCTTCAGGCCTAGCACACGCTAGCCTCGCGTCATTTCTCTCTCGCCCCTCCCTGCAGGTGCGACAATCTGATAGAAAAAAAAAGCGGTCCGAAGTCTGTTCAAAAGCTATACTCCCCGCCGTTGATTTGGCCGTAAAATATTCTTCTACAGGCCTCAACCCTCGGTAAGCAAAGCCCCATGCGGCTGGTAGGCAATCCGCCCTACCACAACGCGACTAGTCGGCTTGCTCCGTACAGAATCCATTTGCGTGCGTATAAGTTTTACTACTGCAAGCAACATTCCTTTAGATCCAAAGCGGCCAGTAAGGCCGTGTGAAAAACCAACCTATCAGTTTTCACACGGGCAATCTGGCCCTCACGCAGGAGACGACACGTCATGCTGAGCTGGGACGAATTCGACAAAGAAGACAGCGGCGAGACCGTGGTAAAAGGCGCCAACGCCGGCCACGCGACTGAAG
This sequence comes from Pseudomonas sp. PME37.24/025, assembly GCF_055556615.1. Classification (NCBI taxonomy): domain Bacteria; kingdom Pseudomonadati; phylum Pseudomonadota; class Gammaproteobacteria; order Pseudomonadales; family Pseudomonadaceae; genus Pseudomonas; species Pseudomonas sp. PME37.24/025. The sequence continues at coordinate 101,529 of NZ_JBVHNK010000009.1, read as the reverse complement.
CCAACATGGACCGACTCGACACCGCTGGTGGTGTCGCCGCTCAAGAAGCTCGCGCCGTTACCGCGACCGACTCTGCCGCAATCGCCCGTGCCAAAGCTGCCCTGGACACCCTCGACGTCGCCGAAGGCCTCGCCGAACTCGAAGGCGCCTCCGCCCGCGTTGCTGTCGACGAAAAGCGCATGATCAACTGCCGCGCCGACCTCAACCAACTCGTACCGTTCAAGTACGACTGGGCCTGGCAGAAGTATCTGGACGGTTGCGCAAACCACTGGATGCCGCAAGAAGTCAACATGACCGCCGACATCGCCCTCTGGAAAGACCCGGAAGGCCTGACCGACGACGAGCGCCGCATCGTGATGCGCAACCTCGGCTTCTTCTCCACCGCCGACTCCCTGGTTGCCAACAACCTGGTCCTGGCCGTGTACCGCCTGATCACCAACCCGGAATGCCGCCAGTACATCCTGCGCCAGGCCTTCGAAGAGGCGATCCACACCCACGCCTACCAGTACTGCATCGAATCGTTGGCCATGGATGAAGGCGAGATCTTCAACATGTACCACGAGATCCCATCGGTCGCGAAAAAAGCCACCTGGGGCCTGAAATACACCCGTTCGATCTCCGATCCGAAGTTCGAAACCGGCACCGTCGAAACCGACAAAGAGTTGCTGCGCAACCTGATCGCCTACTACTGCGTTCTGGAAGGCATCTTCTTCTACTGCGGCTTCACCCAAATCCTCTCCATGGGCCGCCGCAACAAAATGACCGGCGTCGCCGAGCAGTTCCAGTACATCCTGCGCGACGAATCCATGCACCTGAACTTCGGCATCGACGTGATCAACCAGATCAAAATCGAAAACCCGCACTTGTGGGATGCTGAGATGAAGGAAGAAGCTTCGCAGATGATTCTGCAAGGTACTCAGCTGGAGATTGAATACGCTCGTGACACCATGCCTCGCGGCGTGTTGGGCATGAATGCGGCGATGATGGAGGACTATCTGAAGTTCATCGCTAACCGTCGTTTGAGCCAGATTGGTTTGAAGGAAGAGTATCCGGGGACGACTAACCCGTTCCCGTGGATGAGCGAGATTATGGACTTGAAGAAAGAGAAGAACTTCTTTGAGACGCGGGTTATTGAGTATCAGACTGGTGGGGCGTTGAGCTGGGATTAAGATAAAACTTAGCACCATATATAAGGGCTGCAGATGCGGCCCTTTTTTTGACATTAAAATCAGAAAAATATATAAATCGAAAAACATCATCATCGACACACTAGTGCATTATCACGCGCCTAGATATTTCTTCGAAGAAGACTTTTTAGAGCTGCTACAGCAATAGGAGGACTTTGACGATGTACCATCCTATGACAATTTGCGCACAACGGAACCAAGTCAGTAGCTGGATCTATCACATATCCATCGCCCAAGGCTGAAACTGGCACCGTATGATGAACTTCGATGAAACTTTCACCTAGCTTCCCATAAATTTCTGAAAAATCAAAATCACACGCAACGCATCTAGTTCCATGGACCGCTATGGCAGCTACTCTATTTGAAGGATGGCGTTCATACCTGTTTACCTCAACGCGTATTAATGCACCTTCGGGAAAGCCGCAAACTTCAATTACGGAGTCTAAATCATTCTCCTCTGTAGGTAGCAATGATAAAAGCAACGCCAAACAAGCCTCACCAACTCTTTCTCCGTTGCTTTGAGCAGTCTTCACATCAGTTAATTTTGAACACTTCAACTCAAATTTAGACCAAATCAAATTTTCCTGAAATGCGTTCGTAAGCACTCCATTTATGCTCACCTCACATTTTATTCCTGAACCGGAAAACGATTTCAAAAGAATAAAAAACTCAGCCTTCCGGCTCTCTTCAGCAACACAAATTGTTTTGATCAGTCCCGCAGCAAAGGTATCCGGGATGAATGTAGCTTCAATGGTTCTCCACCCTTGTTGGATTCTCACCTGAAAACCATTAGGAGCATCGATACCATCAACCCGTAGAGAACAGTCCTTCCCATCTTCACCCATCGCCTGACATAACAGTTCCAATCCAAATCTGGAGGTCAAGTGTTTAGATATTTGCGCCGGATTTATCATTCTAATGATCCAGAAGAGTCAGGCATATCCTCTACCAACTGGCGTAACAACCTCGACACTTCAAAACGCATCTCTTCAAATTTCCGCTTATTATCATCACTTATGCAACCTAGCTCGGCGGCACAAAGCGCCCACAATAATGAGTCCAACCCCTGAATTGTCACGCCTGACGAACTGTTTGGAAGATAGACCTTGTGATAGTAAGGATGACTAGTATTAACTTGAACTCCCTGATTACCTGCAATATACGCAGGCTCAAACAGCAATCCATTTAATATTTCAGGAACAGCCTTAACATGGACCTGACCAGGACCATCAGGCTCAACTAGCTTTATTTTTATTTTCGCCTGGCCGCCTTTGTTTGTAATTAAACCTTCTCCGGTAGCCAAATCATACTCATCCAATCTAGCAGTCTTTAAAGAGTCGGCCTTCCCATGAATTGCATTATTGGATGATCTGTGCAAAAGCAGACCCGCCGCTTCGGACACAATAGATTGCCCTTTTCGACTGATCGCCTCCGCCTCTCTGCGAGGTCCAGGTAGAAACTTATCTCTTAACCAATCATAAATTTCTGTAGCCAGTAGTATTCTTGATTTCTTTATATCTACTTGAAACGCCTCATCCAGCTTATGATTAAATGACAGCTCAATACGACAATTATTAAAATGAGGCTCTTTGCGATACATCCCCATCCAGTCCGGGCCATGTATCAGTCGATTTTCTCGATATACATAAATACCCTGCATATCATTTGCAATGCGTGCGGACTTTGCAAGCTCCTGATCTGAAAAATCTTCTTTTCTTGGTAATACAAACGCCCTTACTAAAAAAGAGGTTTTTTCCGTCTCACTAAGATTAATCGTTATTTCTTTACTTGCTAAAGGTTCTAACACTTCAGGCAAACAGAAAGGATCCCAAGCTTCAACACTCACCCCCTGAAGGCTGATCACGACTGTTCTCTCGCGCTCATCAGACGGATCAAGAAAACGTTGGTAAACCATCGATAAGTGAGTTTTTAAAGCATCAATGTATTTTTTTAAAGCCTTTTGCGCATACTTCCCCCCTTGCTCTTTATAGTCCCCTAATAATCTATCTACTTTCTCCCATAACACTACTGTCCCAGCGTCATCAGGCGCTGTTTTGTCCAGTAACTGTTGCTCATACTTTGAAGCATTAGTTATTTCTATTCTCCAGCCGTGATCATTTACCGTATCCAAATCCCAACATGCTTTTAGAACGGTGGTATCTGCTTCGGGCCGAGAAATCAATGTAATTTTTCGACAGAAGGCGGTGGACGCGGTCTTCAAGCCCAATCCAAACTTACCCAAACTTGCAGGATCATCGCGTTTCTTTGAACCGTACCGCAAGGCATTTATTAGACCATTGCGATCCATACCTTTCCCGTTATCGGATATACCGACAATGACGTTGCCTTTGGGGTCCATCCCGATGTCAATACTTACTAGGTTCGCACCAGCCGCAATCGAATTATCTACAATATCAGCTATTGCAGTGTCAAACTCATAACCTGTATCGCGCAATCCCTCTGCCACACGAGTTGGGTCTGGAAGGCATTCTATAAATTTCTCGTCACTATTCATATTTATCACCCAAAATTAATAACCTTCCAACCGCCACGCAACGTAAGCACACCGTCGTCAACAGACTCGCACTGCCTAATTAATGAAATATATCGACGACCATCTTTATCCAAAACCAACTTTACCGTATCTCCTGCTTTAGCATTCTTTGCTCTTAAATACTGGGTCATCCAAGTAAGCCGATATTCGTTCCGCGTACCGCCAAAAAATTTATTGTTGTAATAGATAAATTCCAACCCCCACTTTGAAACCTTATCATCCTCGAAAAAGTTCAACGACACACGCGGATTTTTTTGTTTTGAATCGAGACTTGGAAAAAAATCTAAAATATTGGTTGATTTGGGAATAAGGATTCCGGCTTGGTGCGTGCCAGTTTCACCTGTATCATTTGCACTGAGCTTCTTTGTAATGGATTTTACGTACTTCATATCTCAGACTCTCCAGTAGTAAAAGGAGTTAACTTTAACGCTCGCTCAATATCAGCAGTATCAAGCTGACCTTCATGCCCTACTACAGCTTCATTTGCTAATGAGCGCTTTCTCATCAGACGCTCCATAACAAGTTCTTCTACTGAATCTGAAAAGTACAAATGATGTACAGTTACAGGGCGCTTCTGCTTTCTTCTGTATGCCCTTGCAGATGCTTGATCTTCCACTGCTGGATTCCACTCAGGGTTAAAATGAATAACGTGATTGGCAGCCGTAATATTCAATCCTACTCCCGCAGCTTTCGGATTTAAGGAAAAAAAAGCTGGCCCAGTAAACTCTGAAAATTCATCAACCAAGTTCTGCCTCAAATCAATCGCTACTCTGCCATCTATGTATCCCGACCAAACAGAGGGAAATCTCTTCGGAAGATCCACCATCAACAAATCCGTAAACCCTGTAAAACTAGAAAAAATTAAAACCTTCTCATTTAACAGGAAAATCTCTTCTAATACTTCTAGTAATCGTTGGTATTTTGGCATTCCTTTTGCCGGATCCCCCCAAGAAACTCCTGCAACCAGAGGATGGGTACAGAACTGTCGTAACTTGCTCAACACCACCAACTTTCCATTTGCACCATAGTCAGCGATAGTTTCTTGGCGAAGTTTTTCATAATCTTCCGCCATTTGACTACTCATCACTAAAATTTGAGGGATATCAATTCGATGAGGCAAGTCCGTGGCCACTTCAGAAACCCTTCTACGTAACATGATAGGGGTGATAATTGAAGAAAGGTCCTGCGCATCACACTCATTGTCATCGTAGCGTGCTTGAAAGTTTTTGAGTGTTCCCAAGATACCTGGGAGTGCAAAATCCGCAATTGACCATAAATCGGTCAATTTATTTTCCATCGGAGTGCCGGTCATAGCAATGGAAACACGCCGTGGAATTTTCTTTAAAGAAACTGTACGTAACGCCATTGGATTTTTAATATTTTGGGCTTCATCTATCGCAACGACATTCCATGAAACAGATGACAAAATCAGTTCATCTCGAACAGCGGTTTCATAAGAAACTATGACAACATCAAAATTCTTGAAACCTCGATAGTCACCAGTTCTTTTACCTCCGGCATGTATATAAGGCTTTAGTTGTGGTGCGAAGCTTAGAATTTCACGACGCCAATTTTCGACAAGAGTTGCGGGACAAACGACCAAATTCGGCCCCCTATCTTCGCGCGTCTCTATTGAGAATAGAGAAACAACCTGCAAAGTCTTTCCAAGGCCCATTTCGTCTGCAAGGATGCAACCTATAGACTCATTAGCTATTAGAGATAAAAAAGTAACGCCTGTTTTTTGATAATTAAAAAGACTTACATTACAACTCAATCCAAAATCCGATAGCAACTCAAACTGCGAGTGATACATTTCACTATCAAAAGATACATCTTCAAATTCAACACCTAAAAAATCTCTCGCTCTTAGCCAAACCAGCTGCCCTAAATTAATATTAGAATACAGCTTAATACCCGCCAACTTTAACTCATTAATAACTCCGCCAACTTGAGTCAAGTTAACAAACATCCAAGTAGCATCCGCTATTACAATCTGATCCGTAAATAGCGTTGGGAGGTCGAAAAAAACCCCACCTGCTTTTACTGCCAGCTTTAATTGAAAACCATCTTTAGAATTCCCTCGCACAATTAAAACTGGTTCAGAGGCAAGACGATTAAATTGTATTTGGGGAAGATCCTCCGATGGCTTGCGAACTTTATAATTAAAGATACATGGTCGCTCTTCGTATTCAGCCTCCCATATTGATAAAGCGTCACAATCTACGACAGCATTTTCTACACGCAAAACCACTTCGTTTTGGTCCCTACTCAACCTCCAAACCGCATCGACGTTGCCCATCCCTGCTCCTTGGCTTCTAGCCTAAAAGGGCTATTGCGCCTGCTGCTTAACGCTGAAATAGGTGACCCCGCACCAACATAGCAGTGTGCCACTGTCCAAAACGCGACATCAACGATAACCAAACGCACAGAAAAATTCGACATTTTTTTTAACAATTTTTAGTGTTAAAAAATAGCTGACATTTGCACTGAAAAACCGACCCTCTCATCGCCAATTTGAACAGTTGAAAAATTTTCTCATAATCGAAAAATCAAAGCGGAATTCTTAGCATTCATTCCAGAGTTCAGCAATTCTTCATGAAAACCTTGCAGATAATCACTATTGCTCATATAAAAAAGCCCTCTTTATTAGAGGGCTATTTATCTCAACCGATACTAAAACACAATTCATTTATTCTTTGATTTTTTTCTTGGAGCCGTAATTGGCCACTCCATAATACTTTCAGCGGAATAGATCAGTTCGATAATCTCCTCCATGCATTCAATACGATGTTTTAACCCACACTCCCAGATTGTTAATACTCTCCACTCCATACTTGCAAGCTCGGTCAGTTGACGCCTATCTCTATCGACATTCTTGGAGAGTTTTTCGCTCCAAAAAACAGATCTAGTGGTAGGTAGTACCGAATAAAAACAATCACAATGACGGTGCCAAAAACAGCCATGAATAAATATTGCAAGTTTGTACTTCGATAAAACCAAGTCGGGCGTTCCGGGCAATCCTTTACGATGCAGCCTATATCGGAAACCACGGGCGTGCAGATAACGCCGGACAGTCAATTCAGGCTTTGTATCCTTGCTAAGGATACCGCCCATCATTCTTGATCTCGTCGCGCTATCCACAACATCTATCATTTGCCACCCACTTCATAACTTACAGCATTGGCGTTTGCCTCTAAGACTCCTTTGCTCGCTTCGAAGGTTTCCAAGCCGACACTTTCAGCGAATGGATTTCGTCTCCACGATAAAATCGTCCAGGGTCATCAGCTTGTCACGTATCAGCTCTGGATATTTTGTGTGCAACGGCTTAGGCACTACCAATTTGACGTTCTCGGTCGTCATCTCGGCAAATTGGTGAGGAGAAACTCCTTCTTGAAGCGTAAACAGATGGATCCTGTCCACTCTGTTGGCTTCGTTTAGAACCTGACGCCAGCGGTCCTTGCAGGTTGTTTTGACAGCCAGCATACGCAGCTTTTGATCCGGGAACGTTGGGTCGCGATAGTCGGCGCAAGAAGGGAAGATGAAATCAGGCCGTTTGTTACCTTCTGTTTTGCACTGAGTACTGAACATCGCAAGACCGAACTGTCGAAAGAGATGCTCAAGGTGTATCTCAAGTGATTTTCCCGATCTTGATTTGCGGCGATTGCTGACCGAGTTCGCCATCTGCATAAACTCGTCGACGGAACCGAATCCCTTCCTGACTTGGTGCAAGATGTGAATTTCTTCAATCTGGCGGAATAGTTTGTACTCGTTATCACGCCGCTCAAGGATGAGTTCGTCAGGCGTTGTCTTCATAGAGCGAAAGACAGCAAGAAGATAGGCAATAATTTCTTCGCCACTGGGGAAGGCATCCGCCCATGCCTGCGGAATCGCCACATTGCTAGGCTCTTCATCCGGACTCTGAGCAAAGCCGGCGAACAGCCTGTCACCTCGGTTAAAAAGCGAACTGCCGGGCACTACTTCGCCTATCTTGTCCTCGACAAACTCTTCCTCCTCGAGGTTCTTGCATATCCAGATATCCAGAAATTCCGCATTCCTGCCGACATGGGGCACGTGGAAGGCAAAAATAGCCAATGCTCCCGTGTTTTCCGGATCCTGGGCCGGGTTGCTTTTGACGTCTGTATTCCATCTCGTCAGGCGGTATTCATTGCGCGACCCTGGCCCCTCAAAATGGCGGTTGTTGTAGTAAATACCTCTCAGCGTCTGCTCTGGAAAACCATGTGAAGTGACCTGCGCCGTCAGACTGCAGTCAGGGTTCAGAGATGAGGTGCCGGAAATGGACGGCAACGCTACGGCTACGACAGCTTTTGGCACATAAATACCAACCCCGTTACCGCCCGTGAGTCCTGTGTCATTGGCCGAAAGTCGCTTGATGAATATCCACCAATCTTCTTGATTCTTGCCGTCAATCCATTGGAAAAAGCTTGTCATGGGTACGATCGCTGACCAATTTAGGAGTCTGATGAAAATATGTCCGACAGGTTCACGGTATTGCTGCTGCGAGAAGCTCTCCGACTCAGGAATTCTGTCATGACGTAAAGGCCTGAGTCATGAAGCGGGCCTTCATTCAACGATATATCGATAGAGAGGCGCGATTCATCATTCAGGAAGGGCAAACTCCAACTGTGGCCGCTCCTTATCACCAGTCTTTTCCTTCGCAGCCAAAATCCGGTCCTTCATCAACCGAGCCACAGCTTCAAAAACCGGGACGGCAACCGAGTTACCGAACTGACGATAGGCTTGGGTATCGGATACAGGAATCACAAATTTGCTCTCCCCCGGCTTGTCGAACCCCATCAAGCGCGAGCACTCATGCGGAGTCAGTCGACGCGGTCGATAGAGCTGATTCAGCTCACTATTGAAGTCCAGGCTATCCACAAATCCCCGGTCAACCAGGATTTCAGAACCGTCCTTGTGATATCGCGCCGAGAGCGTACGAGCCACGTCGTTTGGACGGGTCAAGCCAAAACCAAAGCCATTGCCCTTCTCACGATGCTTCGCGGCGTAACGGTAGAGATAATCCCAAAGCTTCGGCGTGAGGATGTATTTGTCATCCACATCCTTATCAAGCAAATCACCAAAGCTAGGTCGCTGCTTGGGTATCAGTTTGCTGATATCACGCAGCGTGAAGCCTTGGTGAACATTCAGGTCACGACGGAAACCTACCAGCACGATTCGCTCACGATGCTGCGGTACGAAGTGTCTGGCATCGATGACCTTGGGGTCTGACCCCTTCGGCGCATTTACATCTGCAACCTCATAGCCCAATTCATCAAGTGCTTCGCAAATGATCCTGAACGTATTTCCTTTGTCGTGGCTTTTCAGGTTTTTCACGTTTTCAAGTAGGAACGCGGCCGGACGTTTCGCGGCGATAATTCGTGCTACGTCAAAAAACAGAGTGCCTTGGGTCTCACATTCGAAACCGTGCTTGCGTCCCAAGGAATTCTTTTTGGAAACACCTGCAAGGGAGAATGGCTGGCACGGAAAACCTGCCAACAGGACATCGTGATCTGGAATTTCGCGATCAATGTTCCTGTAGGCGTCTTCGTCACTAACTTCAGGCTTGTCTGAAAGCGTGACCGAGCGGATATCTAGATTGAAGCGGTGACGAGCAGGATCACAGAAGTGGTTAGCCTTGTAGGTTTTAACGGCGTACTTGTTCCATTCGGACGTGAACAGACATTCGCCGCCGATGGCTTCAAAACCTTTTCTGATCCCGCCGATGCCTGCGAAAAGATCGATAAAGGTGAAGGAAGGTTTGTGGTTGAGACGCTTGGGTAACAGAGCTTCCAGGCGAGTGAATTCAATGTGGGAAAGCTTCGGCGAAGCCTTGCCTTTGACCCAGCGATTGATTGTTTCACGACACCACTGGGTCGGGCTAACATCGTTGAGAATCTCGGCGAGCTGCCCTTGATCGTAGATCTCCAGCAGCTTGTGCAGCAGTGCAAGATCAGTCACAGGATGAGTATCCGGCTCATGGGGGGCCGAAGTCGTTTCGCTCAAGGATTCAAAAGATGGTGTTTCAAAAAGATTCATGAGCCCGAAATTCCTCTGGGTCAAAGCTGTGACGAACGGTCACCATTCTAGCCCCGTAAACCTCAAAGTAAATGAAATTTCTGCGAATCCGTGACATGAGGCATAGCAACACGGATTGTGGGCGAGGCAGAAATCAACAGTGAACAAATACTGGATATAAACACAGCATAATTTACTCACTGCCATTGTCCAGATTTCATTTCGCTTGTTGAAAGGTAGGAAACATCGCTGGTTGACGACTCCCTCTGATCCCCCTACCCTCGGCTCCGAGCCTAAGAAACTCTACAAACCAGAGCGGTCCTCCGCACCCGACAGTCATGCGGCTTTTTTTCGTCTGCGGTTTCTCTACGCCTGCGAGAAAATCCCCGTTATGTCGGGAGTGGGCGAATACAAGACCCGAAAGGGGAATATGTCCGGCCCGTCTCTGGTGGGTTTCTTAGCTCCCGACACCCATAACGAATGCCCTAAGAAAGCAGCCAGAGGTAAAGGAAATGCCTGAATACCCATCCTTCACGATGAAGGTGAATTGCCGTATCCGCAGATCAAATCCCGTGCTTCCGCTTCAGGAGGTACTCCATGTCTGAACCACTCACATCAACCCTTTTCACCCGTCACAACATCTACCTTCACGCCCTTCTCGTGGAGAACCAAGCCTGGTTCTGCGCTCATGACCTAGGGCGTTTGATGGGCAAGTACCTCGATGAACGCATGTCGCGCAAGCTCGATACTGATCAACGACAGATGATGTTTATCTATGCCCACGGAGCTGCAGAAGAACGTTTGATGGTGAGTGAATCAGGTGTTTATGCGTTGCTGGTTTATCACTACTGCCCGGAGTATCGATTGCTGCGCGAGTGGCTGACGCATCAGGTGGTGCCTGCCCTGCGTGACGCTCGACCATCGCGAGCGGTCGAGCGTCCGACGTTGAGCGTGCTGGATTGGCCTCAGATGTCGCTCAGCATGCTGCACTGGCAGGATGAACCCTGGATTCGGTTGCGGGATATGCCTTGTGTGTTGGCTGATGGTCCATTCAATCGGCGTGAGTCCTGGTGGCGGAAGGCTTCCAGGGTGTTGCGCGGGTTCTGATTGTTTGTCGTGACATAAAAAATCCGCTGTTTGAGGTTCAGGTAGCGGATTTTGTTATGTGGCATCTTCATTGGCGCTTTCGGCCTGACCTGCCGCGTTTGCCGGTTTAGGGGCCGCTTCGCAACCCAACGTGTCTGCCTGCAAGGCGCCAACCAGCCGAACACAAGGCAATTTGCTGTCTGACATCCGACTGCTTAACTATCCCTTACCGGAAGGATATCTAGCTCAGAGGACGTGCGAATGTCGGAAACAGACCAGTATGCGGCCGAGAGGGCACGGATAGACGAACGCAGAGAGTTTCTCGAACTAGGCAAGAGCACTAGCCCAAGTGGACGCTGGGCCCTCGCTCTGTCAGGTGGGGGTATCCGCAGCGCAACCTTCTCTCTTGGTGTATTGCAGGCACTGGCACGCGCGCCGGTACCACCAATCAAGGGAGATTTTGAGAAGGAAGAGAAGGACAAGATTGGCGGCTACCTGCTCCCTCATTTCGACTACCTATCCACTGTTAGCGGCGGCGGTTATATCGGAGCCTTCTTCGGCAGCCTATTCCTCCCAGGGCGCAGTGATCCACGCCAGGCATCACTGGCCGATCAAGAAGTCAGCGAGGCCGCCGCGCGGCAAGCAGCAGAGCATGCCTATGAAACCTTAAGATTCGAACCGCCGGGTCGCATCCATACCCATAAGGACTACGAAAAAAAAGGAGCTGTTGGCGAAGCGTCGATGGCTTGGCTACGCGAGAATGGCCGCTACCTGACTCCATCGGGGTCTGGTGATCTGTTCTACGTCCTGGGTCTGACATTGCGCAATCTGCTAGCCCTGCATTATGTCATCGGCATGCCATTGTTTGTGCTGTTGGCTTTCTACTCTGCGGCTCTGAACGCATTTGCTAATTCACATGGCACCTCGCTGTGCAACCCAGACCCCACCTGCAACAACTTCGGCTGGTGGCTTCCCGCAGCATGGCTGACACTACACACGATGCCATTGATGCTGGCTTTCTGGCTCATCTACGCGCGACAGGATCAAGAAGAGCGCACCACTGTATTCAACGCCGCCAGCATCGCAAACTTCTTTGTGGCCGTTGCACTCGGCCTAGTGTCCTGGCTGATGTTTGAGCAGTTAGGTAACGCCGTATGGCTGTTCGGCAGCGCTGCAGTCGTGGTGCTTTTCGCCAATCTGTATCAAGTCGTCTTGACTTTACTTAGCAGGTCACCTCGCACTATGGGTGACGGTCTGGAGAGCACTGATACGGTAAAGAGCTACAGGGTCAGGGTTACCCGCTGTCTTTCTGTCAGTCTAATCGGTGTGCTGGTTCTGGGATTCCTACCCTCTGTCCAATGGTTCTCCGTCGGCTTCTATAAATGGATGCACTCAGGCGATACCAAGGCGCTCACGCCTTTCGTTCTATTATCGGGAGTTATCGGTGCGGTTAAGGGACTGGCCGGCATGCTTGACGACAAGAAATTGCCGACTTGGGTACGCCGCATGCCTCTGGGGCTGATCGCAGGCGCTGCAGGCGCTCTGATGTTTCTGAGTACTGCCGTGCTCTGGGGTGGGCTGGTCGAGTGGCTGCGTTGGAACGGTAAATATCCCAGTATTTATGGGGAGGTCACAGGCACCCAATGGCGCCTGCTAACAACGGCGGCAGCCGCTACCCTGCTAACAATCATTTCGGCATTGTTCATCGACTTTCTCAACCTGTCGTCACTGCACTCCTTCTATTCTAGCCGGCTGGCGCGGGCCTACCTCGGGGCCTCCAACAGGCTGCGCTTCGCAAACAGGATAGATGGCAAGCGCGGCAAACCACGTATGGGTGTGACCGATGCAGTCATGGGCGACGATGTTACGCTGGACCACTACTACGGCACCCAGACCTGTGCCCCGCTGCACCTAATCAATGTAACCATGAATCTCACCGTGGACCCCGGAGAACAGCTGGTTCAGCGGGATCGAAAAGGTAAACCTCTTTGCATCGCCCCAGGCTACCGTCAGCAAGGCCTGGAACCGGTCAGCTTCATCCTGGACGGCACGCCGTGCCTGCGTTCGAAAAAGGACGGGCTATTCAGCGAGATAAATCAGCCTGTGACACTGGCCCACTGGATTGCTACATCAGGGGCCGCGTTCACAACAGGCCTCGGGCGAGCCACCTCGCTGGGCACCTCGCTGGCGCTGGGCCTGGCCAACGTCCGCTTGGGTATCTGGTGGCCATCCAACTTCCTCGAGCAGGGTGAAGAGCCCAATGCTCCTAGCCGTCGAAAGGACAAGGGAATCGCCCGACTCCTGACAACCCAGACCTATCTGTTCTACGAACTGACGGCGCACTTCCACGGCCATCGCCGCGACTTCCAGTATCTCTCCGACGGCGGTCACTTCGATAATACTGCTGTATATGAACTGCTACGCACAGAGCGGGGGATAGAGCTGATCGTGCTGTGTGATAACGGGTGCGATAGTGACTATCGTTTTGACGATCTCGCCAACCTAGTGCGTCTAGCGCGCATTGACCATAAGTTGGAAATTCGCGAAGACACAGCCATTCGCGAGATCAGCGCCCTATCACCAATCTTTGGCGGCCCAGTCGGCGATGAGACTACTGGCGATGAAAAAGCTCGGCGCTGCGCCCTGCTCTTCAATGTCCATGATCAGGCTCAGTCGGATTTCGTACGCTGCCGTATCCTGGTGCTCAAGCCCTCCCTGCTCGTCGACCTGCCGCTGGACGTGCGCAATTACGCCATGAATCATCCAGCCTTTCCCAACGAGAGCACCGCCGACCAGTTCTTCGATGAGGCCCAGTTCGAGAGCTACCGCAAGCTCGGGCTAAGCATTGGCCGATTGCTGTTCGGTGACCGAAAGATGACCGAACAGACCGCAGTGGTAGGAGCCCTACGAGACTATCTGTGGCCGCGGATCGGAGAACGTTAATACCAAGACCTTAAGCTTGTATCATAGATAATCCGTTCAATCGGCGTGAGTCCTGGTGGCGGAAGGCTTCCCGACTGTTGCGCGGGTTCTGATTGTTCGTCGCTGCATAAAAAATCCGCTGTTTGAGGTTCAAGCAGCGGATTTTGTTATGTGGCATCTTCACTGACGCTTTCGACCTGACCTGCCGCGCTCGCCGGTTTTGGGGCCGCTTCGCGACCCAACGGGGGCAAGCCCCCTCGCCACAAGTCGGTGGTCGACTTGGTGACTGTTGTGAGTTTGAGAATCGCGGGCAAGCCCGCTCCCACAGGTTTGGTGGGTTGCCATCGATTTGCGGTGTATTGAAAACATTCAGTGCAACCCGCCCCGCCTCCCGCTATTAATACCCTTCCCCACTCAAGGACCCGAGCCCGCCATGAAATTCGACCTCGCCTACTGCCTCAGCCTCGACGACAAGCTGTCGATCTATGACGTGCGCGATTTGAATTTCGACGAGACGATGGAGTTCGATTCCGCCAAGGAGCACTTCCAGTGCCCCAACGATGCCTGCCGTTCAGCGTTTGATACGACCAATGCGTTGGGGACATTCAACGCCAAGAACGTGAATTACGTGCGTACGCCGCACTTCAAGAACATTCCCAGCACGCGGCATGTCGAGGGTTGTCCTTATGTCAGTCTGAAGACGCCGGCGTCTGGTCTGGAGGCGGACGGTGCGGAATCGGATGACAGTCGGGAGGAGCATTTCCCGTCGGAGTTGTTGCTGACTCGCCGTGAGTATGTGCGTAAGCCGTCGAACCCAGCCGTGGCGGCGGATGTCATGCGGGATGACCCAAAACCAACTTCAATGGCCAGTGACGTCGAGCATCCGAGTCGGGAGTCGGCGCCGGACAAGACCAGTGTCTTCGCCCATCCGGTGGAGTGTTTTGTGTCGAACTTCGAGGACAAGGAGCTGCTCAAGCGCATGCCGCTGAAGATTGGCGAGCACTCGGCGCCTTATGGGTCGTTCTTCAAGAAGATCGAATACCTGCAGGACAACAAGGGGCTGATTTACTGGGGCAAGATCAAGGAGATCAAGGATTACACGCAGAGCTTTCGCATCGATTTCGAACAGAAGGTCTGGTTCAAGCAACCGGACGAGGCGAAGAAGAAGCCTTATTCGGTCAATGTTTACCTGAGCAAGAAGCTGATCGACAACTACCGCAAGCGCAAAGCGTTTCTGGAAGAGATCAAGCACGCCATCGACAGTGAGGCGCAGTTGTATTGTTTCTTTTATGGGGTGACACCGGAGTTAAAGCAGGTGCCGAGCAAGAAAAACCCCGAACAGACGTTCGGGGTGTTCAGTGCCAATATTGAGAACCTGGATCACTTCATTATTCGTGAAGCGCCGGGGTTGGCGGACAAGTAAATTCGCCTCAGGGCAGTTGCAGCGCTACGCCGCCGGGGTGCTGGCCTTGGCGCGGCTGGCGGTGGGCACGCCGGTGACGCGGATTGCGCTGAATTTTGGCTATGACTGCCCGGCGGCGTTCTCGACGATGTTTCGGCGTGTGTTGGGGCAGGCACCGTCCGTTTGGTTGGTGGGGGCGAAATAGCGAGTTCGCGCCCCCTAAAGTCAATCACGCGGCAAGCGCAGAACCTGTGGGAGCGAGGCTTGCCCGCGAAGAATGCACCGCGGTTTTTCAGGTATTACGCGTCATCGTTCTTCGCGGGCAAGCCTCGCTTCTACAGGTTCTGCGTTCGGTACTTCATCTTCTTTACTGATCGTTTTAGCCACTGCTTGTTCTGGCAGCAACTCAAAACTCTGCTCCTTCACATCCTGGGAATCCAGACCGATTTGCACCCGGAATTCGCCCGGCTCGGCGGCGTATTCCAATTGGGTGTTGAAGAACTTCAAGTCGTTCTCATTAATGCTGAAATAGACCGCTTTCTCCTCTCCGGCCTTGAGCATGATTTTTTGAAAGTTCTTCAGTTCTTTGACCGGACGGCTGACGGAGCCAACGACATCGCGGATATACAGCTGAACCACCGTTTCGCCGTCGCGCTGGCCGATATTCTTCACCATGACGCTGGCGACGAGGTTGTCGGTCTTGTTCAGTGTGGTCGAAGACAGGGCCATGTCGGTCAGGCTGAAATCGGTATAGCTCAGCCCATAACCGAAGGGATAAAGCGGACCATAGGATTGATCGAAATATTGCGACGTGTAGTTGCGAAGCGCACCCACGATGTAGGGGCGACCGGTGTTCAAGTGGCTGTAGTAATTGGGGATCTGCCCCACGGAACGTGGAAAGGTGATGGGTAACTTGCCGGACGGGTTGTAGTCGCCGAACAACACATCGGCAACGGCGTTGCCTCCCTCGGAGCCGCTGTACCAGGTTTCCAGAATCGCATCGGCCTGTTTCTGCTCCTTGCCGATGGACAGTGGCCGGCCGTTCATCAATACCAGTACCAG
This sequence comes from Pseudomonas sp. PME37.24/025, assembly GCF_055556615.1. Classification (NCBI taxonomy): domain Bacteria; kingdom Pseudomonadati; phylum Pseudomonadota; class Gammaproteobacteria; order Pseudomonadales; family Pseudomonadaceae; genus Pseudomonas; species Pseudomonas sp. PME37.24/025. The sequence continues at coordinate 85,283 of NZ_JBVHNK010000009.1, read as the reverse complement.
CGGCTTGCCGGTGGCTTTCAGGGCGGTGATCAATTCGCTCTGGCGCCCCGGCAGATCGAGGCTGGTTCGACTGGCCGCTTCATGGGACATGCTGCGGGGCTCGCCCACCACCGCAATTACAACATCGGCTTGTTGTGCAGTCTTGACCGCTTCGTCAATCATTTCTGCTGCCGGACGAGGGTCGTTCGCGAGGTCGGACACTCCCTGATATTCCAGGTATTTAACAACCTCCTGATCCTCCTCGAGATTGGCGCCTCGGGCATAGATCAGCGAACCCTGGTTCATCGCGTTTTTCAGCCCGTCGTAGATCGTCACCGATTGCGCGGGTACACCGCTTGCAGACCAACTGCCCATGATGTCGACGGTACTTTTTGCCAACGGGCCTATGAGTGCGATCACGCCTTCTTTTTTTAGCGGCAAGAGTCCGTTTTCATTCTTCAGCAGCACCAATGTCTTGCGCGCCACCTCACGGGCCTGCGCTCTGTGCAGACGGCTTTCGGCATTGTTATCAGGGGGGTCTTCACTGGCAATGCCGATGCGCCGGTAAGGGTCTTCGAACAGTCCCATGTCGTACTTGGCCCCCAGCACTTCCCGCACCGCGTTATCGATATTGCTCTGGGAAACAGCGCCAGACTCAAGCAGCCCGGGTAGCTCCGGACCATAGGAGAAGTCGTTCATGCTCATATCAACACCGGCCTTGATCGCGAGCCTGGCCGCATCGCGTTGATTCTTCGCAACACCATGCTGAACCAGATCGTTTATCCCGTTATGGTCGCTGATGACTAGTCCCTTAAAGCCCCATGCTTTGCGAAGCAGGTCTTGCATCAACCATGCATTGGAAGCGGCAGGCACGCCATTTATCGAGTTAAGCGCCACCATCATCGCCCCTGCGCCACCCTCTATCGCCGAACGATACGGCGGCAGGTATTCCTGGTACATCCTGGCCAGGCCCATGTCGACGCTGTTGTAGTCGCGTCCACCTTCGACAGCCCCATACAAGGCAAAGTGTTTGGCGCTGGCCATGATGCTGTCGGGTGCATTCGGGCTTGCGCCCTGGTAGGCCTGAACCATCGCTTTGGCAATGCGCGAAACCAGATAGGTGTCTTCGCCGAAGCCTTCGGAGGTGCGCCCCCAGCGAGGATCACGGGCGATATCGATCATTGGGGCGAAGGTCAAATCGATACCGTCGGCGCTGGCTTCTTTCGCCGCCGTTCGACCGCTCAACTCGATAGCCTCAATATCCCAACTGGAGGCCAACGCCAGGCCAATGGGAAAAATGGTTCGCTGGCCGTGTATTACGTCCCAGCCAAAAAACATCGGTATTTTCAGGCGGCTTTGTTGAGCCGCGTCCTGCATGGGTCGGTTTACAAAACGGCTCACAGAGCCGTAAGTACCACCGATTCGCCCGGCGGCGATCTCTTCACGTATCTTTTCGGGTGTCATCTTTTCATCAATGGCGATCAGCCGCAGTTGGCCGATTTTTTCCTCCAGGGTCATTTGATTTATCAGGTTGCTGACAAAGGCCTCTTTACTTAACGATGCCATATCAGCCACGACGGGCAGACTTGTAAAACCGATCAGGGCACATAGCAGACGTAGTCTTTTCATGATTCCCTTCCCCGCGTAACGCTGTGGCGCACTGCGTCATAAACGCCACTTTCCTTGTATTGAAAATCAGAAAGCTGACGTTCAATCATTGCTGCTGACGGGAGTTGAAAGCCCATTGAGCGTTCAGGAGCCCGCATAGAAGTAGCGTAGTCGGTCCCACGCTCCTGCCTGAGCAAAAAAATAGAATCAATCAAAAAAATGAGGTTGATCCGGGCTCAAAACAACTGTACAAAAACACAGTACATTTTGAATCAGCACTCTCGAGCCCGGAGAACACCATGGCCACTCTTGCGATGAAAATCACCCTGGAACGTATCGCCCTCTTCCAGTTCACCCCCGCCCACTGCGCCCAGGCCCGAGCGATGCTGGGCTGGAGTGTTGAAGAGTTATCCGGGGAATCCGGCGTTTCCGTTGACGCGATTCAACGTTTCGAGGCTGAACGCGATGTGCTGGATGTCACCCGGCTGGCGTTGGCGTATCGGTTTGAGTCGCAAGGTCTGGTGTTCTTCCCGGGGTTTGCGCCGGGCAGAGGGATGAACGTGAGAGGGCCGACGCCGGATCCGGTGGGGCGGGCGGATTATGCGATGGTTGAGTGAGGGGTCAGCACGGGCCGCTTCCATAGCAAGCGGCCTGGCAGCACAACATCAAGCGTTCTGAGGCGCCACCTGATCGCTTGCATCTTCCAACCCTAGCCACCATGCGCGACCCTGCTGCGCATCCATCACATTGAACGCTTCGCCCATTTGCGGCGTGGTGATCGACACGTTCCGCTCCCAGGCCAACGCTAAAATGCGGTCGAAGGGTTCGTACCAGGCGTGCATTGACAGGTCGAAGGTGCCGTTGTGGATCGGCAGTAACCAGCGCCCTTTAAGGTCAATGTGCGCTTGCAGGGTTTGCTCGGGCTGCATGTGAACGTGCGGCCACTCGACGTTGTAAGCGCCGGTTTCCATGAGCGTGAGGTCGAATGGGCCGTACTGTTCGCCGATGCGTTTGAAGCCGTCGAAGTAGCCGCTGTCGCCACTGAAGAAGATCCGCGTGTCACCGTCGATCATCACCCACGACGCCCAAAGGGTGCTGTTGCCGTCGAACAGCCCACGACCTGAAAAGTGCTGCGAAGGTGTGGCGACAAATTGAACGCCATCGACCTCGGTGCCCTGCCACCAATCCAGTTGGCGCACTTTGCTGGCATCGATACCCCATTTGATCAGGGTGTCGCCCACACCCAGCGGTGTGAGGAAATATCGGGTCTTGTCCGCCAGCTTGAGGACGGCCTGATAATCGAGGTGGTCGTAGTGATCGTGGGACAGGATCACCGCTTCAATCGGCGGCAAATCTTCGAGGCTGATCGGCGGTTGGTGGAAACGCTTAGGGCCGGCCCATTGCACCGGTGAGGCGCGCTCGGCGAAGACCGGGTCGGTGATCCAGAATTTGTCTCGCAGTTTCAGCAGAACCGTGGAATGGCCGAGGCGATAGACGCTGTGGTTGGGCGCGGCGATCAACGCAGCCTGGGTCAGGGTTTGCACTGGGACGGGTGCGGACGGACGAGTGTCGCGCGGTTTGTGGAAGATGAAGTTCCACAGGATGCGTAATGTTTTGCGAAAGCCTTCGCGCTGCACCGGCACATGGTTTCGGTACTGCCCTTGAGCCTGTAGAGACGCTTCAGGCGTTGAGGCGTTATCCGCTGGAGAAGTTGAAGTGGCCATGACTGAATGACTCCAGAAAAACCGCACGCTTGACGATTTTCCACTTGGGACGATAAATGGCCAAGGCACGCACGCATCAGCCGGAGATTCTTTTTGCGCTGCGCAGGATTAACAAAACATTACACTGCACAGTGTAGTTTCAAGGTTGCATCAAAGCCGATCACAAGTAAACTACCAAGTGTATTTCTCCACTTTTTTCTACCTAAGCGTATTTATGACAGCCCTACCGCGCCTCACTGACCGTAAACGCGAAGCCATCATCCAGGCGGCGATTGCCGAATTCCGTGCCAACGGTTTCGACATCACCAGCATGGACAAGATCGCCGCCACCGCTGGCGTGTCAAAGCGCACCGTGTACAACCACTTCCCGAGCAAGGAAGAGTTGTTTGCCGAAATCCTCAATCAATTGTGGGCGCGGGTAACGGCTGAACAGGAAGCGGCCTACCGCCCTGACTCGCCCCTGCGCGATCAGTTGCGCCTGATGTTGCAGGCGAAACTGCAGATGCTGGCCGATGACAATTTTCTCGACCTGGCGCGGGTGGCGATAGCCGCCACCATCCATTCTCCCGAGCGTGCGCAAAACATGGTCGCCCGAATGAGTGAACGCGAGGAAGGCCTGACCGTGTGGATTCGCGCTGCCCAGGCCGATGGCCTGTTGAAACCGGTCGCACCCGACTTCGCCGCGCAACAGGTCCAGGGATTGCTCAAGTCGTTTGCGTTCTGGCCACAGATCTCCATGGGCCAGCCAGGCTTGTCGCCCGAGATGCAGCACACCGTTGTGGAGTCGGCGCTGGACATGTTCCTGGCCTGTTATGAGCTCTGAATCGAGCTGTAAAAAATGACAATGTCCGCCGCGTTATCGCTGACCGGTCGCGCTGAGTAGAAACACCGAAATGTGTTTCAGAATGAAACTGGCGCTGGAGCTATAGTGAGCCTCAGTCCCAGCGCCATGCAGAGAGCACCATGAGCACCCCGACCCGCGAAACCGAAACCGAACTCACCGGCCCCGTCGATCACCTGCGCTTCCATCGCCCTCACGCTCACCTGGCACCTACTTTCGGTACCGACCGTTTTGCCCTTCGCGCCGAGGCCTTTGCGCGATTCTTCGGCACGCCGACTTTTCTCGGCGCCCAGACCCTGATTGTGGTGGTCTGGATTTGCCTGAACCTGTCCGGCGTGACCGATTTCGATGTGTACCCGTTCATCCTGCTCAACCTGGCGTTCAGCCTGCAAGCAGCCTATGCCGCGCCGCTGATTTTGCTGGCCCAGACGCGTCAAGCGGCGCGGGACAAAGCCCAATCAGACGCCGATGCGCGACATCGTGAAGCCTTGGCCGTGGCCAACAGCGAACGTCAGGCCCAAGCTGCGCGGAACACCGCGCAACTGATGGAGCTGCTGGAGCAAAACACCCGGCTCACCGAAATCACCAAGACCCTGACCGAGCGCATCGAAAGCCTGACGTCGCAAATGCATCAGCACTTCGTAGGCAAAGAGCCGCCGAAGGCGTGATCCGACTCAAGGCAACTTCAGCGCCCGCCCCAACTCATCGAACAACGTCACCACCGAGCGCAATGCGCGGCAGTCTGGGCGAGTGAGCAACCACAGTGCGGTGTCGTAACCGTGCAAGGGCTCGGTCAACGGTTGCAATCCGTCACCGATGAGGAAGTCCGGCAACGCCGCGACGCCGAGCCCGGCCCGTACCAACTCGGTCACCGACAACATGCTGTTGCAGCGATAGCTCGGTGTCACGCCAGGCAATTGTTGACGTCGCCAGGCGACGGTGGGGTGATCGGGCAGGAAGTCGTCCGGAGCGATCCAGGTCAATGCAGCCAGGTCGTGGGAATCAACCGATTGCAGATAGGCCGCGCTGGCACAGACCCGGTAGGAAATATCCGCCAGCCGCCGGCCCACCAAATGCTCGGGCGGTGTGCGGGTCAGCCGCAAGGCGATGTCGGCATCGCGACGGCTGAGGTTGGCGAAGTCGTTGGAGGTGCAGAGTTCAATGGTGAGCGCCGGGTAAGACGGCATGAACTGCGCCAGCGCCGGCAACAACAAACTTTGCAGGACCGAATCGGTGCAGGTCAGGCGCACGGTGCCGCTGATGACTTCACCGCCCTGCTCCACGCCAATGCGCGCCGCCTCCAGCGCTTGTTCGGCGCGCTCAGCCTGCTCGGCCAGGCTCTGCGCCAGCGTGGTCGGCAGGTAACCGGTACGGCTCTTTTCGAACAATTGCTGGCCCAACGCGGCTTCCAGTCGGCGGACGGCGCGAAACACCGTCGAGACATCGACTTTCAACAACGCCGACGCCCGGGCCAGAGAGCCGCCGCGCACCAGGGCGAGGATCAGGGACAGGTCTGGGTAGTCCAGTCGATAGTGCGTCGGTGCATTGATCACTTGGGGTAACGCCAATATTGATTGCGTGAACGCCAATCTATAGTGGGTGCCAGGAATCAACAAGCGTCGAGATCACTCATGGAAACCAACGCCATCCGCATCGCCCTGATCGGCGATTACGACCCACAGGTCACCGCCCACCAAGCCATTCCCGTCGCCCTCGGCATGGCCGCCAAACACTCAGGCAAGGACATACAGTTTCAATGGTTGGCCACCGACACCATCAACGCCGATACGCCACTGGATGATTTCGATGGTTTCTGGTGCGTGCCCGCCAGCCCTTATCGCGACATGGACGGTGCGTTACGGGCGATCCGTTTTGCCCGCGAGCAGCTGCGACCTTTCCTCGGCACTTGCGGCGGTTTTCAGCACGCGGTACTCGAATTCGCCCGTAACGTTCTGGGCTGGGAAGATGCCGAACACGGAGAGACATCGCCCGATGCGACGCGGGCGTTACTCACGCCGCTGACCTGTTCGCTGGTGGAAGCCGTCGACAGCATTCATTTGGTTGAAGGCTCGTTGATCGCCAAGGCGTACGAAAACGCTGAAATTCGCGAGGGATATCACTGCCGTTATGGTGTGAATCCTGAGTTTGAACGGGCGCTACTGAAACAACAGTTGCACGCGGTTGGCCACGATTCGATGGGGGATCTGCGGGCGGTGGAGTTAAAAGATCATCCGTTCTTCGTCGCAACGTTGTTCCAACCGGAACGCGCCGCGCTCAAGGGCTATCTGCCGCCGTTGGTTCGCGCGTTGATCGAGGCTTGTGCGAGGTAGAAATCATGTCCAGCGGGCGTATCTGTTTGAGCAGTAATAATTGCGGCGTGCTTTAGGCCGCCATCGCGAGCAGGCTCGCTCCCAAATTGATTAGGTGTCGATCACAAAACCAATGTGGGAGCGAGCCTGCTCGCGATAGGGCCAGCCAAGTCATCGCAATATTCACCCCCGCACCAAACTCCGCACCGCCGTAATCTGCGGCACTTCCTGCCGGTTCATGTACACCCGCAACGGTTCGGTGATGTTGATCCGGTCGTCGATGTTCTGGTCCAGCAACAACTGGATCAGCTCGCGCTTGAGCGTCATGGTCTGCTCGGGGCCGGATGCCCAGACAAATTCACTGCTGGGGATGATGCCATCGTCGGCCACGTCCATGCCGAACGAGTCTTCGCTGAAACGAACGATGTACTGACCGGTCTTGCGATTGAGGCCGACGAAGCCTTTGAGTTGGTCAGCAGCCTGGCAAATGAGCAGGGAAGTGATGCGCATGATAAACCTCACAAAAGGTCAAAGGACCGGTGATTGATGGTTTACACGCAGGGCAAGCGAACAGGTTTCCCTCTGCCGGGGAAATGCCTCGGCCAAGCGTACTGCAAAGAACCGCACAAAAGCGCTGAAAAAATCCGCTTTAAACACGTTTATGTCGGTCTTGCGATAGCGCAAGCGGCGTTCAGTTGTTAAAAGAGACGTCTTTGAAATCTATCGCAAAAGGACTTCGACCATGCCTGCCACCTTCACCAAAAGCGCCCTGCTGCTGAGCCTGATGCTCGGACTCGGCCAGGCACAGGCCGCCAGCGAGCCAAGCCCCACCGCACTGGCGACCCGTCTGGGCATTCCGCACCCGGCGGTAATCGCCCACCGCGGCGCGTCTTTCGACGCTCCGGAATCCACCGCCGCAGCCTACACACTGGCTCGCGATCTGGGTGCCGACTACCTGGAAATGGACCTGCAACGCAGCAAGGATGGCGTGCTGTTCGCCCTGCACGACAACAACCTGCAACGCACCACCGACGTCGCCACCAAATTCCCTGAGCGCAAGGACAGCCTGGCCAACGAATTCACTATCGCCGAACTCAAAACCCTGGATGCCGGCAGCTGGTTCAACAGCGCTTACCCGGATCGCGCGCGTCCGGGCTACGCGGGTCTGAAGATCCTGACCCTGGATGAAATCATCGATATCGCCCAAGGCAACCCGCTGCACAAGCCGGGCCTGTATATCGAGACCAAAGAGCCGAAGCAGTTTCCCGGCATCGAGCGCGACCTCAAGGAGAAACTCCAGGATCGCGGCTGGCTGAGCCCGGTCGGTTCGAAACTGGCGAAGAGCGAACTGGCGGTCGGCCAGGGCAAAGGCAAAGTGGTGCTGCAAACCTTCGAGAAGAGCAGCCTCGAACTGCTTGAGAAGGAAATGCCGCAAGTGCCGAAAATCCTGCTGCTGTGGGTGGGCGAAGGCAGCATCGAGCCGAAATCCAAAGTGACGTTCGCCGAGTCCGGTGACAAGGACAAAGCGACCTACTACGCCAAACAGGAGCCAAAAGACAAAGCTGAATTCCAGCAATGGGTCGAGTACGCCAAGGCTCAGGGCGCTATCGGCACCGGCCCTTCGGCTGCGTTGACCAAGGGTGGCGATCAGAGCTATTCGGACCTGGTGAAACCCTGGATGAACCAGTTCACCCACGATCAGGGCCTGCTGGTACACGTCTACACCATCGACGATGCGGTGGATTATCAGAAAGTGGCGGATGCCGGGGTCGATGGCATCTTCACCAACCGCGCCAGCGAACTGCTGAAGTTCTATAAGCGTCCGGCGGCGGCGAGCGTTGCGCAGTTGTTGCAGAACAACGGTTACTGAGTGACGCAAAACACCGAGTGGACAGGCCACCTGTGGTTAGGGCGTGACTATGGTCTGATCCACGGAAAGCTGGGGCGCACTGCGCCCCATGCCCATTACGCCCATCAACTGATCCTGGCTCCTGATCGACCGGTTACCGTCAGTCTCGACGGCGTGAACCAAACGGCCCATCGCCTGTTCATCCCCTCTCAAATCTGCCACTCCATTGTCGAGGCGCCGGATGCGGTGTTCACGGTCTATGCAGAGCCACTGATGTTCGACACCCAGGCGATGAACAACGTCGTCTTCAAGGCCGCATTGTCCCTGGAAAGCCTCAACCACGCCGTTCTCCATTGTCCACGCCGATCCCTTGGCGATCCTCGGATCGAGCGCGCCTTGTCCACCCTCGACGGGTTGCTGACGACCAAGGTGCCGGCAAGCGCATTGGCCGCCGAGGCGCACCTGTCCTTGAGTCAATTGCAACGGCTGTTCGCCAGCCACCTCGGCCTGCCTGTGCGCCGGCTGGTGCTATGGCGGCGACTGCGGCTGTCGATGGTGCTGATCCTGGCCGGCAGCCCGGTGACTGAGGCGGCGCACGAGGCCGGGTTTGCCGATTCTGCGCACTTCTCCCGGAGTCTGAAAAAGCTCTTCGGCGTGACCGCTCGCCAAACGTTGCAACACATCGATCTGCGTCTACTGGTTTGATTCAGCGCCGCAACGGCTCAGGTACCGCGGGTTCTTTGCTCAACGACACCGACCCGAACGGGTCCAGCAGTTGCGCTACGTAGTCCCGAGGGAAGTCTGGTCGGTTGCCGATGCCCAGGTCGCCCTGACGGATTTCATAATCCGCCGTGTAAAACCCGGTCCCCAGAAGCCAGTCCCACAGGTTGAAGAACAAGGCGAAATTCACGTCGCCGGCCCGTCCATATTTCATGTGATGAAAGCGATGCACCGGCGCCCAGGCGAATATCCAGCGCAAGTACCCCAGCTGCATATCGACATTGGAGTGTTGCAGCAGCAATTGGATGGCGATGGCGAATACCAGCAGTGCCGCTACGTCCAGCGGGATGCCCAGCAGCAACAATGGCAACAGCCCCGCAGAGGCTTCCAGCAGTTGATGCAACGGATGTTTCATCAAGCCATTGAAACCGTATAGCCGTTGAACACTGTGATGCACCGCATGCAGACGCCACAACCATTGCACGCGGTGACTGGCGTAGTGCATCAGGCTGAGACCGGCGTCGGCAATGAAAACCGCCAGCGCCAGTTGCATCCACAGCGGCCACCCCCTTGGCCATGCACCGTCGAACGACAGCAGCGCCACCAGGCCCGGTAACGCCAGCAAACCGAGGGCATTCAACGCCTCGTTGACCAACCCGTGAACGATGTCACGTGCGCGATCACCCGCCGAGCGATTCCAGCACACCTCATAGGGTAAAGCCCATTCGGCCAGAAACGACAGGGCCAGGGCTGCGAGAAACAGCGGCAACAGCCACCCCACCCTGAACCCGGCAACTCCCGTTAACCAAAGACTGGCCCCAATAAATCCGCCCCAGAACACTGGCGCATAGATCCGCGCAAAGATGTATTTCATCACCACCTCCATTGATCGAGGTCGCAGCATGAAAGATTGTCGGGATGACGGAATTGAACAAACGGCGCAATCGAAGCCCGAAACGTTTTTAAGGGTGAATTAAGTTGCGCTGGCTAACCTGACCCCACTTAAACAGCTCATCCCAGGAAAGAACTTCATGAAAACCTTAACTGCCCTGTTCACCGCTGCTGCCCTGACCCTCACCGCTGGCCTGGCCCAGGCTGACGTTCGTGTCGACCAGATCCCCGAGTTGGTCAAGAGTGGCAAGATCAAATCACTGGAAGAAATGAATCAGGCCGCCCTGAAGTTGCACCCGGGTGCCACGATCACCGACACCGACCTGGATAACCACTTCAACGGTTACGAATATGAAGTTGAACTGCGCATGGCTGACGGCACCGAGTGGGACGTGGACTTCGATGCCACTACCGGCAAGGTTCTGAGCAACAAACAAGACACGTGATTCAACTGCAAAAAAGCCGCACGACTTTCGGGTCGTGCGGCTTTTTTGCGCTCATCGTCAGACCGTTCGCTGAAGCGACGAACGAAGTCGCGACAATTCGCGCAAGCCCGCTAGAATCCCTCAAAACCATTTGGCATGTTGAAGCAGAGAACCACGGATATGGGGCAAACAGCGGCAGCAGACATCGCCACAATCAGCCGGATCAGTGCGGTGCCGGCGATTCTTCAGGTGATCAGTGAGTTGACCGGTTTGCGGTTCGTGGCGGTGGCCCGTGTTACCGGAGATTCCTGGACTGTCTGCGCGGTGCTCGATCGACTGAATTTCGGTTTGAAGGTGGGCGATGAACTGGACCTGGTCTGCACCCTGTGCAACGAAATTCGCCAGGGCCACCACTCGGTGGTGATCGACAAGGCCAGCGAAGATCCGCTCTATCGTGATCACCACACGCCCCGCGCCTATCCATTCGAAAGCTACATCGCCGTCCCGATATTGCGCACCGACGGGCGCTTTTTCGGCACTATTTGTGCCCTTGATCCCAATCCGGCACCGCTCAAGTCCAGCACGATCCAGAGCACCATGGAGTCGTTCGCCCGGATGCTCGCGCTGCAGATCGAAGCTGACGAAAACCTGCAACGGACCGAAGCGGCGCTGATCAAGGAACGCCAAACCGCCGAACTGCGCGAACAGTTCATCGCCGTGCTCGGCCATGACCTGCGCAACCCCTTGTTCGCCATCAGCGCCGGTGCCGAAATGCTCCTGCGCAAACTTTCCGATCCGGCGAATGAGCAACGAGCCCGGCACATCCTCACCAGCGCCCGACGGGCGACCAAACTGGTGGACGATGTGCTGGACTTCGCGCGGGGTTCACTGGGCCGCGGCATCCCCGTAAACATCGGGCCGTGCCCGGACCTGGAGGATGCATTGCGGCATGTGATTTCCGAGATCCAGAGCATTCACCCTAAACGCATCATTCAGTCGTCGATTGGCGACCTGAGCAACATCCATTGCGATCGCGAACGGGTCGCGCAATTGCTATCCAATCTGGTGGCGAACGCCGTTGTCCACGGAGATCCCGACTGCCCGATCGAGGTCAGTGCGCAGCTCAAGGAGGGACACTTTGTGTTGAGTGTGAAGAATCAGGGGCTGATTGCCGAAGATGCGCTGCCGCACCTGTTCCAGCCCTACTCGAAACCAGTCGGCGCAACACCGCAGGCCGGCCTCGGGTTGGGTTTGTACATTGCCAGTCAGATTGCGCAGTCCCATGGCGGGAAACTGGAGGTGGTATCGACCGAGCAACAGGGCACGACGTTTACCTTCAGCTTGCCCTCACGGACTTAAGCGGTGGTGCTGACCACCGAACCCGACGTACTGCCACCCTCATCCTGCAACGCCTGCAACAACGCCGCCGTCACCGTCTGCATCGAAGCCGAAGTAGCCGCAACCTGCGACTGAGCCGCCGCGACGTTCGCTGCTTTGGCTTCGGCGCTGTCTTGCCTGGCCTGGGCCGCTTGCAGTTGTTGCTGTTGTTCCTGCAATTGCTTTTGCAGCTCGGCGAGCTGCTTGCGCAGTTCTTTCACCGTATCGGATTCGCTGCTGCTGGAACTGCCGTCGCTCGACGCGGGGGCACCGCCAGCGGCAACCTTGGTGGTGTCGCTGGACGCCTCAGTAGTCGCTGCGACTGAGGTGTCTTCGCTGCTGTCGTTGATCGCGACTTTGCTTGAAGAGGTCGACAGGGTCTGGTTGATCGAAACGGAGCTGATGCTGACCATGGGATTTATCCAATGTGGCGTTTGGGTAAATCCGTCATCGACGGGCGCGGCACGAACTTGAGAGTGACTGTGTACCGATTCGGTATCTGAACCGATACACAGCCCATTTCACTAGGCGCTCAACCGCGCCGTCACTTCATTCAAACTCCTCGACAAGCCATGCAGATTGTGGCTGGCCGCTTCGGTACGCTGCACGTTGTCCAGGTTGGTACTGGCGATGCTGGTGATTTCGGTGAGGTTGCGCGAGATGTCTTCGGCCACCGAGGTCTGTTCTTCGGCGGCGGTGGCGATCTGGCGGTTCATGTCGCGAATGGCCTCCACGGCATGGGTGATGCGCTCGAGCATGGCGCCAGCCTGAGTCACTTGTTCGACACTTTCTTCGCTGCGCGACTGGCCGCTTTCGATAGCCTGAGCCGCGTCCACTGCGCCGGTTTGCACGGTTTGAATGATCTGGTTGATCTCGATGATCGATGCCGCCGTGCGCTGGGCCAGGCTGCGTACTTCATCGGCGACCACCGCAAAACCACGCCCGGCTTCACCGGCGCGGGCCGCTTCGATTGCGGCGTTGAGCGCCAGCAGATTGGTCTGCTCAGCGATACCGCGAATCACTTCCAGCACTTTACCGATGCGTCCGCTGTCGGCTTCCAGACGACGGATGACCGTGGCGGTGTTGGCAATTTCGCCGCGCATTTGGGTGATGGTGTGAATAGTGCCCTGCATGACCTTTTCGCCCTGCTGGGCGGACTGGTCGGCATCATCGGCCGCACGTGCCGCATCGGCTGCGTGACGCGCGACTTCTTGCGCGGTGGCGGACATTTCGTTCATCGCCGTGGCCACCTGATCGGTGCGGTTGAATTGCTCGTTGGTACCGCTGGTCATGAGGCCGGCAATCGAATTCAGCTCGCCGCTGGCGCTGTCCAGATCCGACGCACTGCGCTGCAAGCGGCTGAAGGTTTCAGCCAGGAAATCGCGCAAGGTGTTGGCGGCTTTGGCCAGGTTGCCCAACTCGTCCTGACGGGTGCTGGCCACGCGTTCGGCGAAGCGCCCCTGGCTGAGTTGTGCCACATAGTCGATCAGTTTGCGGATCGGCTCCACCAGGTTGAGGTTGACCAGCCACAGGCTCAACAGGCCAATCAACACTCCCGATACCAGCATCACCACAAGCCCCAACAACACCGTCTGATCGGCACTGGCACTGATCAACTTCGATTGCTCGATACTCTGCTTGCGCAGTTCGCTGACCAGTTCATTCATCTGTTCGCTGGCGGCACGGTCCACGCCCTTGACCGCGTTGTCGCCGGCCGTTGGGTCGGCACCGGCCGCCACGTAGGCATCACGGCCCTTCTGATACGCCGCACCTAATACACGATGCTCTTCACGCAGGCGTTCGATGCGGGTCTTGAGTTGCGGCTCGATGCCCTTCTGCCCGGCCAGTTCACCGAGGATGCCCTGCACGTTCCGCTGACCGTCCTCGAATTGCTTCCAGTATTTGTCCAGGTCCGCTGGCTGCTTGCCGCGCAGCAGGACGTTTTTCCACTCCTGAACCTGCACTTTGAACTGCAGGTTGGCTTCATCGATCAGTTGCGAGGTGTGCAACGGACCTTCAATCAGGTTCGCGTAGTTCTGAACGCCATTGGACAGAAAATGAAAGCAGGCCAACGCGATCAGCAACATCGCCAACAGGCTGCCGCTCAACAGGGCAAGAATTTGTGCTCGCAGGGACTTTTGCAAAAACATCGAGTGATATCTCATGACGAGGTTGAAGCACGACTTATAGACGTGCGAGGTGTCCGGACATCCCTGTCAGCGACGCTGGTTTATGACCGGAATCGAAGATCGACACCAGCCTCATCGGCGGGCCAGAGCCTTTCTTGAGTTTCTTCCGACCACTGGCAGGGGCGGTTTTTCGGCGCCATTCAACTGTCACAAAAACTTCAGAATAGCTTGCGATGATGAGGCTCTAGTGAACCTGGGAAACCTGCAACAGGCGTCCCCCTCACAGCGAGACCTCATGAACCACAGCATCGACCAGCGCCATCGCGATTCCGACCTGTTCGGCCTGCTTTACGGCTTCAGTTTTCGCCCCGGCGAGCGCGGTCAGGAAATCGATTCGGCCAAGGCGTTGCGCTGCCTGCAACAACCGGACGACGGTGATGAATTCGTCTGGCTGCACCTGAACCTGGCCCACGCCGCGTGCGAGCGCTGGATGAAAAGCCATCTGGCATTGCCCGACGAGTTTTTCGAAGCGCTGCACGAAGGCTCCCGTTCGACGCGCATCGAGCATGTCGATTCGGCGTTGCTGGCGGTGGTCAACGACGTGGTGTTCAACCTCAGCAGCATGGTCTCCTCGGATGTCTCGACGCTGTGGGTCTGTGCCCGCAGTCGGCTGATCATCAGCGCGCGCCTGCAACCGCTGCACTCGGTGGACAAGCTGCGCTCTTCGGTGAAGGCCGGTGAATGCTTTCGCTCACCGCTGGAGTTGCTGGTGCATTTGCTGCGCGATCAGGGTGAAGTGCTGACACAGATCGTGCGCAGGACCAGCCTCAGTGTCGATCAGATCGAAGATGAGTTGCTGTCGTCGCGCCTGTCGACCAACCGGGCTGAGCTGGGTGCCAACCGCCGGGTGCTGGTGCGCCTGCAACGGTTGCTGGCGCTGGAGCCGGGCTCGTTGCTGCGCCTGCTCAATCGCCCGCCGCAGTGGTTGCAGAAAGAGGACGTCAAGGAACTGCGCAAGTCCACCGAGGAGTTTGCGCTGATCATCAACGACCTCACGGCCCTCGGTGAACGGATCAAGCTGTTGCAGGAAGAAATCGCCGCCAACCTCAACGAACAAAGCAACCGCACGCTGTTCACCCTGACCGTGGTCACGGTGCTGGCGCTGCCGATCAACATCATCGCCGGTTTCTTCGGCATGAACGTCGGCGGCGTGCCGCTTTCTGGCGATCCGGAGGGGTTCTGGATTCTGGTGGCGCTGGTCGCGACGTTTACCCTGATTGCCGGACGCTGGGCGTTTCGCAAGCGCCAGGATTATTGAATCCTCACCGATACATTGTGGCGAGGGAGCTTGCTCCCGCTGGGTTGCGAAGCGACCCCCAAATCCTGCAACCCGGTTTCGTCAGATAGAACCAGGTTACCTATTTGACGACTGCTTCGCAGCCGAACGGGAGCAAGCTCCCTCGCCACAGATGCTTGCCTGCATTAGCATCCAGCCCCGCAAAAAAAACCAAACACTGACCCAGCGCAGCCTCTTTGTAATATTTAGCAACGATCATGGGAGACACTCCTTCTCTGCTCAGGATTGTCCGGCATGGCTACGCCTTCCTTCACCGCCGCTGCCCAAGCTCCCGCCCGCAGTGCCAAGCCGCAACTTGATAAAAAACCTGGCCTGCTCACCATTGTGCTGTTCTTTGCGGTGCTGAGCAGCGGGCTGTTGTTCACCGCCTACAGCCTGATGCACGACATGAGCGAACTCGGCACGGTGGTCACCACCTGGACGCCGTTTCTGCTGTTGGGCGTCGCGCTGTTGATTGCCTTGGGCTTTGAGTTCGTCAACGGTTTTCACGACACTGCCAATGCTGTGGCAACGGTGATTTACACCAACTCCCTGCCGCCGAATTTCGCCGTGGCCTGGTCCGGGTTCTTCAATTTTCTGGGGGTGTTGCTGTCGAGCGGCGCGGTGGCGTTCGGCATCATCGCCCTGTTACCGGTGGAACTTATTCTGCAAGTCGGTTCCTCCGCCGGTTTTGCGATGATCTTCGCCCTGTTGATCGCTGCGATCCTGTGGAACCTCGGTACCTGGTGGTTGGGTTTGCCGGCATCTTCGTCGCACACCCTGATCGGCTCGATCATCGGGGTCGGCGTGGCCAATGCACTGATGCACGGCCGTGACGGCACCAGTGGCGTGGATTGGGCCCAGGCAACCAAAGTAGGTTACGCGTTGCTGCTGTCGCCGCTGATCGGTTTCGCGTTTGCTGCGCTGTTGCTGCTGGCGTTGCGCGCCTTCGTCAAAAATCGCGCGTTGTACAAAGCGCCGAAGGGCGACACCCCGCCACCGTGGTGGATTCGCGGCATGTTGATTCTGACCTGCACCGGTGTGTCCTTCGCTCACGGTTCCAACGACGGCCAGAAAGGCATGGGCCTGATCATGCTGATTCTGGTCGGTACCCTGCCGATGGCGTATGCGTTGAACCGCACCATGCCAGCGGATCAGGCCTTGCAGTTCGCCGCCGTGGCGGAAGTTACCCAACAAGCCCTGATGAAAAACTCGCCGGTGCCGGCGCCCGCCGATCCACGCCCGGTGCTGACCGATTACATGCGCAGCAAGGAAGCCACGCCGCAACTGATCCCCGCCCTCGCCGCGCTGGCGGGCCACATCGGTAACGAAGTGAAGGGGTATGGCTCGCTGTCGAAAGTCCCGGCCGAAGCGATGGGCAACGTGCGTAACGACATGTACCTGACCAGCGAAACCATTCGCCTGATGGACAAGAACAAGGTTGGCAACTTCGACGCCGACACCACTGGCAAGCTGCAACTGTTCAAGCAACAGATCGACAACGCCACACGGTTTATTCCGCTGTGGGTGAAGATCGCGGTGGCCATCGCCCTGGGGTTGGGCACCATGGTTGGCTGGAAACGTATTGTGGTGACGGTCGGCGAGAAAATCGGCAAGACGCACCTGACTTACGCCCAAGGCGCCTCGGCGGAAACCGTGGCGATGCTGACCATCGGCGCCGCCGACATGTTCGGCCTGCCGGTGTCGACCACCCACGTGTTGTCTTCAGGCGTGGCCGGGACCATGGTCGCCAATGGCGGCGGCTTGCAGATGAAGACCATCCGCAACCTGCTGATGGCCTGGGTGCTGACCTTGCCGGCGGCGATTGTGTTATCGGGCAGTTTGTATTGGTTGTTCACCAAGCTGTTCTGATTTGACTCAAATCCCGTGGCGCACGCCGCTCCCACAGAGGATGCGCCATGGTGTGGATTGGATGGCTTGGCCCAGCCGATCTTGGCTTTTTAAACCTCGCAAGCCCTGCGCACCAACAGCCGCTCACGCACCACGTCATAACCCCAGTGATAAACGTAGGTGTACGGCAGGAAAAACAGCAGTACGCCGATGTCCAGCAAGAACGCCTGCCACAGGCTGACCTTCAACCACCAGGCAATCAATGGCACGCCGAACGCGACCAGACCGCCTTCGAACAACAGCGCATGCACCACGCGGACCCAAGCGTTACGCACAATGGCAAAGCGCTTGAGCAACCGGTCGAACAGGCCGTTGAAGACCACGTTCCAGGCCAGGGCCAGGGCTGCAATGGCCATGGTCACCGCGCCCATTTCCAGCATCGGTTTGTCCATGACCCAGGCCAGCAGCGGGGTACAGATCAATATCGCCAGCAGCTCAAAACCGATGGCCTGGAAAATTCGTTCAGTGATGGATTTGTTGGCGTTCATGGCCAGACTCCCTGAGTGACTGTGGTTGCCATGATCTGTCATCACGCCGATACTTCATAACCAATAACCATCGATCAAGGCGATAGCTCATGGCTTCCCACGAAGTGTTGCTGGCGTTTGTCCAGGCGGCGACTCAAGGCTCGTTTTCCGCCGCGGCGCGCAAGCTCGGTCGCAGTCAGTCGACCATCAGCGCGGCAGTGGCCAGCCTGGAAATCGACCTGAACCTTGCCCTCTTCGACCGCAGCAGCCGCAAGCCGAGCCTGACCCCGGCCGGGCACGTCATGCTGCAACGGGCCGAGGAGATTCTGGCCGCCACCAGCCGTCTGGAAATGACCGCCAGCCAACTGTCCCAAGGCGTCGAGCCGAAGCTGACCGTGGCGATTTCCGACACCTATCAGTCCGACCGTTTTGAAGCGGCGCTCAGTGCTTTCGAGCAGCGCTATCCCGACCTGGAACTTGAATGCCTGATCGCCGAATGCGATGACCTGGTGGCTCTGGTGCAACGTGGCCGAGCGCATGTCGCCTTCGCCGAGATGCAAGACAGCTACCCGCCAGACCTGGTCAGTTCGACGGTGGACGAGCGCACGGAAATCGCCCTGTTCGTGTCCCACGCTCATCCGTTGGCGAAGCTGAAGGGAATCGATCAGGACGTGCTGCAACAGCACCGCGAGTTGCGTCTGGCGACGATCGTCAATCCGTATGAAAGCCGCGCGAAGGGGCGTGTCTGGTCGGCACCGAGTTACCTGATGCTGCTGGAAATGGCCCAGGGCGGGTTCGGCTGGGCGCCGTTGCCTCGGTGGTTGGTGGGGCGGTTCGGGGCAGGTTCGTTGGTGGAGCTGAATGTGCGCGGCTGGCCGAAAGCGGTATGCGTCGATGCGCTGTGGTCGCGGCTGCACCCACCGGGGCCGGCGGGGAGTTGGTTATTGAGCAAGATGTTGGAGTGAAGGTCCTGCGGCCCTTATCGCGGGCAAGCCTCGCTCCCACAGGACTGAGTCGAATCGCAAAGGTGTGATCGACTCAATCCTGTGGGAGCGGGCTTGCCCGCGATGAGGCCAGTGAAATCACATCACTCCAACGCCCTGAGCCGCCCCTCGATAAACCGCCGCTCCGGCACTTGCTGTGTCAATTCCAGAGCCCGCTCATACGCCTCCCGGGCCTCATCCACCCTTCCCAACTGCCGGTAAAACTCTGCCCGCGCCGAGTGCGCCAGGTGGTAATCCAGCAATTCTCCCCGCGCCAGAATCCCTTCGATCAACGTCAACCCGGCCAACGGACCATCTCGCTTGGCCAGCGCCGCCGCACGGTTGAGCTCGATCACCGGTGACGGCACAGCCCGCAGCAGCACGTCATACAGGCCGACAATCTGCAGCCAGTCCGTCTCCGCCGCCGTCGGTGCTTCGGCATGCACCGCCGCAATCGCCGCTTGCAGGCAATAAGGCCCGAAGCGCCGCGTCGTCAGCGCCTGCTCCACCAGTGCACAGCCTTCGGCAATCAGTTCGGCGTCCCACAACGAGCGATCCTGTTCGTCCAGCACGATCAGTTCGCCGTCGGGCGAAGTCCTGGCCGGGCGCCGGGACTCATGCAACAGCATCAGCGCCAACAGCCCCATCACCTCAGGTTCAGGTAGCAATTCCATCAACAACCGACCGAGACGAATCGCTTCGCGCGTCAGGTCTTCGCGGGTCAATTCGTTGCCGATAGACGCCGAGTAACCTTCGTTGAACACCAGGTAAATCACCCGCAGCACGCTGTCGAGACGTTCGGGCAGTTCCGTCAGGGTGGGCACCTGATAAGGGATTTTCGCGTCACGAATCTTGGCCTTGGCCCGCACGATCCGCTGGGCGATAGTGGCCGGCGCCGCGAGAAAGGCCCGGGCGATTTCTTCAGTGGTCAGGTCGCAGACTTCACGCAGGGTCAGCGGCACTTGAGCGTCCGCCGCGAGTGCCGGGTGGCAACAGGTGAAAATCAGTCGCAGGCGATCGTCTTCCACATCTTCATCACTCCAGTCAGCCTGCTCCAGCTCTTCCAGTTGAGCGATCAACATCGGCCGGGACGCGTTAAAACGCGCACGCCGGCGCAACACATCAATAGCCTTGAAGCGCCCGGTGGACACCAGCCATGTACGCGGATTGTCCGGCACACCGTCACGCTGCCAGCGCTCGACCGCGACGAAGAACGCCTCGTGCAGCGCTTCTTCGGCGAGGTCGAAATCGCCGAGCAGACGGATCAGGGTCGCCAGAATCCGCCGCGAGTCTTCGCGGTAGACCTGCTCGACTCGCGCCCGTACCGACTCGCCAGGCATCAGTCCGGCATGCCTTCAGTCACCAGCGTCTCCAGCCGATCGAGGCTTTGCCCCCAACCGTCATGAAACCCCATGGCCTCGTGCGCCTGACGATCTTCTTCGCTCCAGTGCATGGCGCGAGCGGTGTAGAGGGTTTTTCCGTCGCGGTCTTCGAGCGTCACTTCGGCGGTCATGAACGGCTTGCCGGAGGGAATCCAGCCGGGAAGAAAAGCGTCGGTGAACACCAGGCGCTCCGGGGCGACGATCTCCAGAAACACGCCCATGGTCGGGTACTCGGAGCCATCCGGCGCCCGCATCAGGGTGCGAAACTGACCGCCCACCCACAGGTCCATTTCGCACTCGGGCGTGGTCATGCCGTGAGGCCCCCACCATTGGGCGAGCAACGCGGGCTCAGTCCAGGCGCGGAAGATTTTGCGGCGCGGCGCATCGATCAGGCGACTGATGGACAGCTCGAATTCGGCCGGTTTTCGCTGGACGGATTGCGGACTCATGAAAGAACTCCTGTTGTGATTGTTATTCAGGGATTCAACTGGCGAACGGGCCGCACCTCGACGCAGCCGACCCGGGCCGCAGGAATGTTGCCGGCGACCTGGATGGCTTCATTGAGGTCCTTGGCATCGATCAGGTAGAAGCCGGCCAACTGCTCCTTGGTTTCAGCGAACGGGCCATCGGTGACCGACATTTTTCCGTTGCGCATGCGCACGGTGGTCGCGGTCTGTACCGACTCCAGCGCTTCGGCGGCGATCATCCGGCCGCTGTCCTGGATAGACTCGCTGTAGGCCATGCACTCGGCGTCGTGGGGGCTTTCGGGCAGCGAGTGCAACTCGTGCTCGTTACTGTAGACCAGGCATAAATACTTCATGAGGACTCTCCATTCTTTGGGGCTCTCCATCTCTTGGAGCTCTGCCCTGATCGAACTGATCAACTATGGCTGCAGATGGGCGCTTTGGCGTTGTTTTCCGATAAATAGCCCGACCATCAGGGTTCCAGATTGAACAGCGCCGCGCCGCTCGTCATGTCGAACGGTGCCGACCAGTGTTCGTGGACGATCTGCCAGAGCCCCGCTTCCTGGCGGTAGCACGCGGTGACGCGCATCCAGCAGGCTTGGGTTTCACCCTTCTCATTGGTGCCGCCGCAATGCGCCAGCCAGTGAGCGAAAGCGATCTCCTGCGACGGCACGATGTCGATCTCGTGGAACTCGAAAATGTGCGGGCCAGGGCACATCTCCATGCATTCCTGCCAATGCGCACGGTAGGCCGCCTTGCCCTTGAATTGCAGGGCTTTGACCGCGTCGAAGGAGACGATGTCGTCGGCATACAGGGCCATGACCTTTTCCACGTCCTTGGCGATGACCGCCTGGCGATAGTTCTCGATCAGGTTATGGATTTGTGTCTGAGCATTCATGATGGTCTCTCCGTGTTTTTTGTTGAAGACACCCTTAGTCGTCTGGCGAAAAGCCAAATCGACAACCGAAATAAAAATAATCCATGGGTGCAAACTCGCTAGAATCCGAAGCTCATTTCCGTTGGAAAAAGGACACTCCAGTGACTGCCCGACTCGTGCCTTACGAAAGCCTGAACGCCCTGCAGCGCCAACAGGTCGAGGCCATCGAAATCCACGCCGAACAAATCAAATTCTCCGGCGACATTCATGGTGCGTTGCACACCTTGCTGTCCAAGCCTGGCCCTGGCGTCAAAGGCTTTGCCCTGCTGGTGGAGGATGTTCCGGTAGCCTTCCTGCTGCTCAAGCGCCCGCCGGTGCTGCCGGCCTGGGCCGATGAACACAGCGCCACCCTGCATGCCCTGCAAGTCGATCGCCGCGCCCAAGGCAAAGGCTATGGCAAAGCCTGCCTGCAAGCCCTGCCCGAGGTTGCGCGCCAGGCCTGGCCGGAAATCAAAGGGCTGGAGTTGTCGGTGGATGCGGACAATGAGTCGGCCATCGCGCTGTATGCCAAGTTTGGCTATGTCGACAGCGGCGAAGCGTACAAAGGCCGGATCGGTTACGAACGGCGGATGGGTCTGGTTTTCTGATTCGTAGAGGGATGAACGATGTTGAATTCAATCGAAGCGCTGGAAGCGATCTACGGCCTGCCCCATGACCGCGCGGTGCGCAAGCAGATCCCGTTTCTGAACGAGGACTATCAGGCGATGGTCCGCGCCTCGCCACTGGTGATTATCAGCTCGGTCGGCCCCGACGGCATGGACGGCTCGCCGCGTGGCGATACACCGGGTTTCGTGCGGATCATCGATGAACGCACGCTGGCGATTCCGGATCGACCGGGCAACAACCGCATCGACACGCTGCGCAATGTCGTGCTCGATTCGCGGGTATCGCTGCTGTTCATCATTCCGGGGATTGGCGAAACGTTGCGGGTCAACGGCACGGCGCAGATCAGCGCCGAGCCTGGGTTGCTGGAGAGTTTTGCAGTCAATGGCAAACCGGCGCGCACGGTAATGCTGGTGACGGTGCAAGCGGCGTATTTCCACTGTTCGAAAGCGATTGTGCGTTCGGATTTGTGGAACCCACAGAAACACCTCGAACGCTCTGCGCTGCCAACTGCCGGGGCGTTTCATAAGCGCCTGAACGATGGGCAGTTCGATGCCGAGGCGTATGACCGGGAAGCATCGGCGAGAGTGCGGGATAGCCTCTACTGACACAACGACTAGCCACTGTGAGAGCGAGTTGTGGCGAGGGGGCTTGTCGGAACGCCGCATCGCCCCGTTGGACTGCGAAGCAGTCCTAAAACCAGTCACCGCTTTCTAATTTCAAGATCGCGGTGACCGGTTTTAGGGGTGCTTCGCGCCCCAACGGGGGCAAGCCCCCTCGCCACATGAGCCCCCCGCCACATGAGCCCGCTCCCACATTAGATCGGCGAACCGCCACAACCCTTTGAACACGGGCTTTGGCGGTTTTTTATGGTCACTGGAATTTCATTAAAACCCTGCTGTACTCAGCCAAGGTGCTGGAGATGGTTCTGTAGTCCATCTGCTGGATGCACAACGACAGTGTTATCTCGACAGGGAAATTCGCTATGTCTTTGTTCAAACGCTCGGCTACAGAATTGGTGGGGACATTCTGGTTGGTGTTAGGAGGGTGCGGCAGTGCGGTCCTGGCAGCGGCGTTTCCAAACGTGGGGATCGGTTTGCTGGGGGTGTCCCTGGCATTCGGTTTGACGGTGCTGACGATGGCCTTCGCTATCGGCCACATTTCGGGCTGCCATCTCAACCCTGCGGTTTCGGTCGGGCTGGTGGTCGGCGGACGATTCCCTGCCAAAGAACTGCCCGCCTACATCATCGCCCAAGTGATTGGCGCGATCATCGCAGCGGCTCTGCTGTACTTCATCGCCAGCGGCAAACCCGGATTCGAACTGGCCAGCGGCCTTGCATCCAATGGCTACGGCGAACACTCGCCAGGCGGCTACTCGATGGCGGCGGGGTTTGTCAGTGAATTGGTGATGACCGCCATGTTCATCCTGATCATTCTCGGCGCCACCGACAAACGCGCCCCGGCCGGACTGGCGCCCATCGCCATCGGCCTGGCGCTGACCCTGATCCACTTGATCTCGATTCCGGTCACCAACACCTCGGTCAACCCGGCTCGCAGTACAGGCCCGGCGCTGATTGTCGGCGGTTGGGCGATTCAACAACTGTGGCTGTTCTGGCTGGCGCCGATTCTGGGTGCGGTCATCGGCGGCGTGACGTATCGCTGGCTGGGTAAAGAGGACAGCTGACAAGGGACATAACGCGAAGATCAGCCTTGTCGGTAGGGCAAGGCTGTCTTCGCTTCTTCTGCATACCCCATGACCCCGACCCGCTCACGCTCAAGGAAGTCTTTCACCGCCGACTTCAAGCCCGGATGGCGCAGGTAATGCCAGGAATGGGTGATCACCGGCTCAAAGCCACGAATCAACTTGTGCTCGCCTTGAGCGCCCGCGTCAAAACGCTGAAAGCCTTTGGCAATCGCGTAGTCCATGCCCTGATAGAAACAGGTCTCGAAGTGCAGGCGATCGAACTCCGCCAGGCAGCCCCAGTAACGACCATAAAAGCTGTCGCCACCGACCAGACTGAAGGCCATGGCCACCGGCCGTGAGCCTTGTTTAGCCAACACCACACGAATCGATTCCGGCATGCGCTCGGCCAACAGACTGAAAAATTCCCGCGTCAGGTACGGCGCTTGTCGACGCACCGCGTAGGTATTGGCGTAGCAGGCATACACAAAGTCCCACTGCGCCTGATCCAGTTGCCGTCCTTCCAGCCATTCGAAGTCGATGCCCTGCCCCGCAACCTGCTCACGCTCCTTGCGCATTTGCTTGCGCTTGCGTGAACTGAGGGCGTCAAGGAAGTCCTGAAAATCCCGATAACCGCGATTCTGCCAGTGGTACTGACAGCCAATGCGCTGCAACCAGCCAGGCTGTTCGGCCAATGCCGCGTCGGTGAATGGATCGGTGAAGTTGATATGGGCGCTGGAAAGTCCTTCGATCTCCAGATAACCCGGCAGGCTCTGCAGGAGCTCGAAACCGTCCTCGATCGTCGCCGCCAGCAATCGCGGCCCGCTGACCGGGCTGAATGGCACCGCCGTCAACAACTTGGGGTAGTAGTCGATGCCGGCACGCTCACAGGCTTCGGCCCAGGCATGGTCGAACACGTACTCGCCGTAGGAATGCCATTTGCGGTAACTGGGCAGCGCGGCGATCAGGCGATCACCTTCAACATGCAGCAGATGCTCGGGCTGCCAGCCGGAATGCGGGCCGAGGCTGCCGCTGTCTTCCAGAGCGCTGAGAAAGGCATGGCGCAGAAACGGCTGAGTTTCCGGTACCAGCGCGTCCCAGGTGTGCGGCGCGATTTCGGACAGACTTTCCAGACGTTGCAGCGGCATTAGTATCCCCGACCATCATTTTTCTACAGATGGGACGAGTATCGCTTATCTGATTGCCTAATCCGAAACAAAAAAAAACCCGCCGAAGCGGGGTTAAAACGAGAGGAGCTTTAACGGATGAAGAAAGAGCTCGTACAGCGTTTACTGCGATTTAGAACACGTATTGAGCGCGGACCACGAAGCCGTCACCGCTGTCATCACCGGTACGACGTGCCGGGGTAGTACCGCTGGCAGCAGTGGCGTTGGTCACGTTGTCAGTCTTGGCCTTGAGGTAGGCGCCAGTGATTTTCACGGCTTCGTTGGCGTACCAGTTGACGCCCAGTGTGTGCACCTTGGCTTCGGCATCGCCGACATCGCGGGTCAGGCTGGCGGTGGTGATGTTGTCGTCTTCGACGGTCAGGCTGTCGTAACGATAGAACAGCTCCCAGGCGCCGATGGACTTGTTGGCTGGCTTGATCGCATCGAACTTGCCGACTTTATAGCCACGGGCTTCGCCGGTGAGGGTGTAGGCACCCTGAACGTAGAAACCATGACCTTTGATGTCTTCACGGTTGCTGGCATCAGCCTTGGTCTTGCGGGCGACGTATTCGCCCTGGATCGAGGCCGGGCCCATGGCGAATGCGGCTTCCAGACCGTAAGCGTCGTCACGGTCATAGGAGCCGGCAGGCGAAGTGGAACTGCCACCCAGCACCGGACGGTTGCCGTTGGTGCCGGCATCATTGCCGCCGAGGGTTTCCACGCCACGCATGCCCATGCGGGTGCGATAACGCGAATCGAAGGCCGTTTCGGAGACATCACGAGAAGCCACGTTCACACCGAAGTGCAGCACGTTGCCGGCGTCATGCATCGGCGCGAATACAAAGCGGCCGTTGACCTGTTTGACGCTGTTGCCATCGGTATCGTCGGTGTCTTTGCTGAACACGCCGGCGGACGCGTAGAACGAATCAGCGAAGGTGCTGGAGGCTTGCAGGCCCAGACCATTCTGGTGGCTGTTCGCCCAATCGACCATGTCGTACGCCATGTTGCGTTCTGGCGCAGTGACCCACTTGGAGCTGGTAGCTTTTTCCAGGCCAAAGTCCGGGTCGAAACGACCGACTTTGATCGAGACCGGTTTGAAGCCGTTGTAGGCCAGCGACGCTTCGTCGAAGTAACCGTTGTCGGAATCACCGCTGTTGTGGGAGAAGTCGTAGTTGATGGTGTAAGCCCAATCCGTGTACAGCACACCAGACAGCTCCAGGAAGCCACGACGGATATAGGCCGCGTCAGCGGTATCACCGTTTTTGGTGTAGACGCCATCGAACTGGCTGTAGTCAGCCTGCAAGCGACCGCCGAGTTTGAAGCTGAATTCTTTATCGGTGGTGGCGACTTCGAGGCCGCCCTTGGTTTTGACTACGATATCGGCGCCGTCAGTGGTGACGGTGCCAGCGAAAGCCTGGGCGGTTACTGCCATGGCCAATGCGCTGGCGGCAAAACCGGCGAAGTGCTTACGGATCATCGAAGAGTTCCCCTAATTGGTGGTCTGTAGCTTGGAAACACGCGGGTCTGGCCCGCTTGTGTTGGGAGGGAATCTTGGAGGCGGGGTATTTCAGCCGGGTTGCTGATAGATAAAGATTTTATGACAGGGGAACTTTTTACTTCGAATTGAAATAACAGAAAAGCAGCCACGAGAGATGAGCTGCAAGCCGCAAGCTAGAGCGGCTGGAGGGGTATGTCAGGCGTGGGGGAACTACGGTTTGTTCTTCAGATGTTCGTTGGCAAGCCGTTCAGCCAGCGCATCCAGGTCAGCTACAGGCGGCTCGGGCATCACCTTCAGCGTGGCCTGCATCAACCGCATCTGCCGAATGAACCGTCGGCAATTGGGGCAGAACATCAAATGATGCCGCACCATCAGTCGCTCGCGAAAACTCAACTGCCCATCGAGATAATCACTGGAGCGCGCCACTTGTTCCTTGCAGGTCAACATTCGCCGGTTTCCTCAAAGTGCTCCACGGTCGCAAAGACCTTCAACCGTGCCCGATGCAGCAGCACACGAACATTGGAGAGCGAGAGTTCCAGAAGATTACAGATCTCCTCCAGCTCCAGCCCTTGTCGCTCGCGTAACAGCAAAACACTGCTTTGCAGTTCCGACAGGCTGAGCAACGTGTGCTCCAGACATTCGCGCAGTTCATTTTCGGTCAACAGAGCCTCTGGCGTGTCCTGATGCCAAGCGTACGGCGCCACCAGCCAATGACCATCAGTCGATGAAAAACGATCGTCATCGACCGTGCCGTGAGGCGACGGCAGGTCATCGAGCAACACTTCCCGGCGGTTTTGCTTGTAGCGGCTCTTGGCCGAGTTGGCGGTGATGGTCAGCAGCCAGGTCTTGAGGCTCGAACGCCCCTCGAACCCGCCGAGATTGCGCACCACCGACAGCCAGGCATCCTGTACCACCTCGTCGACGTGTCGGTTGCCGACGATGGCATAGGCCACCGCGCGCATGGCGCTCTGGTAAGTGCTGACCAGTTCCTTGAAAGCCCTCTGCTCGCCTGCCAGCAGGCGTTCGAGCAATAGGGTGTCGTCAGCTGCAGTCATTCATGCCTCGTGTCAGGTGGGCCAAGCCATGCATTGTGGCGAGCGAGCTTGCTCGCGCTCGGCTGCGAAGCAGTCGTAAAAACCGGCGTTTGCGGTTCTTCAGCAAGACCACAATCGCCGGTTTTAGGAGTGCTGCGCACTCCAGCGGGAGCAAGCTCCCTCGCCACAAAGGGCAGGTTGGATCAGCGCTTGCGCAGAATCACGCTACCGATCGAGTAGCCGGCACCGAACGAGCTGAGTACAGCCAGCGAACCGCTGACCAGATCGTCCTGGTTTTTGTGAAACGCAATCACCGAACCGGCGGAACTGGTGTTGGCATAGGTGTCGAGAATCACCGGGGCTTCTTCTTCGGTGGCTTCGCGGCCCAGCAGCTTCTTGACGATCAAGTGGTTCATGCTGAGGTTGGCCTGGTGCAGCCAGAAACGCTTCACGTCGCTGACGTTGAGCTGGTTTTCTGCCAGGTGCGTGGCGATCAGCTCGGCGACCATCGGGCAGACATCGCGGAACACCTTGCGGCCTTCCTGGACGAACAGTTTGTCGGGGGCACCGATGCCCTCTTCCGCGGCGCGGTTGAGGAAGCCGAAGTTGTTGCGGATGTTGTTGGAGAACTTGGTCAGCAGTTTGGTGCTGACCACGTCGAACTGATACTTGGACGTCGCGAGATCCGCACGCTCGATGATCACCGCCGTGGCGGCGTCGCCGAAGATGAAGTGGCTGTCGCGGTCACGAAAATTCAGGTGACCGGTGCAGACTTCCGGGTTGACCATCAGGATCGCCCGGGCCTGGCCCAGTTGCACGCTGTTGGCCGCTGCCTGGATGCCGAAGGTCGCCGAGGAACAGGCAACGTTCATGTCGAAACCAAAACCCTGAATGCCCAGCGCTTCCTGAACTTCGATGGCGATGGCCGGGTAGGCGCGTTGCAGGTTGGAGCAGGCGACGATCACACCGTCGATGTCAGCGGCGGTTTTGCCGGCACGCTGCAAGGCTTGTTCGGCCGCACCGATGGCCATCTGGCAAAGCACCGACCACTCGTCATTCGAACGCTCAGGCAAGCATGGTGCCATGCGCTGCGGGTCGAGAATGCCGTCCTTGTCCATGACAAAGCGGCTTTTGATGCCGGACGCTTTTTCGATAAACGCCGCGTTGGATTCGGTCAATGCCTGGATTTCGCCGCGCGCGATGGCGTCGGCGTTGTCGGCGTTGAACAGCGCGACGTAAGCGTTGAAAGACTGCACCAGCTCTTCATTGGAAATGCTGTTGGCCGGGGTGTACAGGCCGGTGCCGCTGATGACGACGTTATGCATGGTCGTTTCTCTAATCCGTTCAGGCAGAAAGCGCTGGCACCGACGTACCAACACACAAAGGGTCTATTCCAGGTCCAGACGCAAACCTGGCATCGCTTTATTCCGATCCGCCCGGCCCGTGAAGGCTCAAAACCGCGGGACTGGCGTTTATAGGCGCGAAGTTTGCCATAAACGCTGGCTTTTGGCGCCTTTTGCGAGAGCAACAGCGTACCTGTGGGAGCCGGTGTGGCGAGGGGGCTTGCCCCCGTTGGGTGGCGAAGCCGCCCCAAAACCTGCAGCCTCGGTGTATCAGATATACCGAGTGCGCTGGCTTTACGACTGCTACGCAGCCGAACGGGGGCAAGCCCCCTCGCCACACAAGCCTGCACACAGGATCAAGGCTCGACTTGTGTCCACTGCTTGTTCAAGCGCTTGTCGGAGATCGGTACCTTGGTCCCCAATTGCTGCGCGAACAATGAGACCCGGTATTCCTCCAGCCACCAGCGATAGAGTTCCAACTGCGGATCGCGTTTGCCTTCCTGGGCATGTTTGTTGGCGCGGGTCTGATATTGGGTCCAGAGGCCGGACAATTCGCCGCTCCAGACCCGGTCTTTCTGCACCTGAGCGCCGAGTTTTTCGAAACGTTGCTCGACAGCCTTGAGGTAACGCGGCAGTTCCTTGAGCCACGGCATCGGCGTTTCACGCACGAACCCCGGATACACCAGATGGCTGAGCTGCTGCTTGATGTCGTTCAAGGCCACGGCTTGCGCCAGGTCAATCTTGCCCTTGAAGCGTTTTTGCAGGCCATGCCACAGCTTGAGAATCTCCAGCGTCAGCTTGGCCAACCGTTCGGCGTGCTCGGTCCAGCCGCCACGTTTGCGCTCGGCCAGCGATGCCAGCCCGGCGCCATCGCGCGGCAATGGGTCTTCGCCGTCGAGGATGCAGCTGTCGAGACTGGCCAGCAGAATGTCTTCGACCAGCGCGTCGATGCGCCCCAGTTCTCGATACATCAGGCCCAACTCGGTCAGCCCCGGCAACTTGCCGCGCAGGAACTTCGCCGGTTCCGCCAATTGCTGCATCAGCAAGCGCTGCAACGCTCGACGATGCTGGAACTCGGCTTCGGCCGGGGTCGAGAATCGACCTTCCTTGACCGTACCGCCCTCTTCCACCAGCGCCGGATACACCGTCATCGATAGCCCGGCGATTTTCTGCTGGGTTTTCTCAGCCACAGCGGCAAAGACTTTCGGCTCTACCGGTTGTTGGCTCTTCGCCGTTTGCGGCACCGCCAACGCAGCCTGACTGGCCTCGGCAAAGCGTGCGGTCAGCTCGGCCAAGTCACGGCCTTCGCCGAGGAACTTGCCCTGACCGTCGACGATTTCCAGGTTCATCCGCAAATGACTTTCGACCTGCTGCGAGGCTTCGGCCCAGGCTTCATCGCTGACCCGCGCGCCGGTCATGCGCAGCAACTCGCGGCCCAGCGCCAGAGGCAACGAGCCCTCGGCAAATGTGATGCGCTGCAACGCGGCTTTGACGAAATCCGGCACCGGCACGAAGTTCTTGCGCAACGCCTTGGGCAGGTTGCGCACCAACGCAATGCACTTGGCCTCGATCACGCCCGGCACCAGCCATTCCAGACGTTCCGGCGGCAGCATCGGCAACAGCGGCGCCGGCACGCGCAAGGTCACGCCATCACGCGGATGGTTGGGCTCGAAGTGATAACTCAGCGCCAGTTCCAGATCGCCGATGTGCAGGGTGTCCGGGTAATGCGCGGCGGTGACTTCACTCGCTTCGCGAGCCAGCACGTCTTCTTCGCGCATGATCAGCAGCTGTGGGTCTTTCTGGCTGTTGACCCGGTACCAACTGTCGAAAGTCGCGGTCTGGTGAATCTCTGCCGGCAGTCGCGCATCGTAGAAGGCAAACAAGGTTTCTTCGTCGGCGAGAATGTCGCGGCGGCGCGCCTTGGCTTCCAGTTCATCGAGCTGTTCCAACAACTGTGCATTGGCGGACAAACACTTGGCTTTGGATTGAATCTTGCCGCGCACCAGGCCTTCGCGAATAAAAAATTCGCGAGACACCACCGGATCGATCGGCCCGTAATGCACCGGCCGGCGACCCACCACGATCAGCCCGAACAGGGTGATTTGCTCGAAGGCCACGACCTGACCGCGCTTCTTCTCCCAGTGGGGTTCGAAGTGGTTTTTCTTGATCAGGTGCCCGGCCAGCGGCTCGATCCAGTCAGCGTCGATCTTGGCGACCATCCGCGCGTATAGCTTGGTGGTCTCCACCAGTTCGGCGGTCATCAGCCATTGCGGGCGTTTCTTGCCGATACCCGACGAGGGGTGTATCCAGAAACGTCGCTGACGGGCGCCGAGGTAGTCGCCGTCTTCGGTCTTCTGGCCGATCTGACTGAGCAGCCCCACCAGCACCGCTTTGTGCAGTTTCGGGTAATCCGCCGGCTCTTTGTTGAGGCTCAACTGCATGTCGCGGCAGATCAGGCTCAACTGACGATGGGAGTCGCGCCACTCGCGCAGGCGCAGGTAATTGAGGAAATTCTTGCGGCACCAGTTGCGCAGCGGACTGGCCGTCAACGCCTGGCGCTGCTCTTCAAAACCACGCCACAGATTGACCAGCCCGGCGAAGTCCGAGTCCACGTCTTTCCACTGGGCGTGGGCCTGATCCGCCGCTTGCTGACGCTCCGGCGGACGTTCGCGCGGGTCCTGAATCGACATGGCACTGGCGACGATCAGCACTTCCTGCAAGCTGCCAAGTTTCGCCGCTTCCAGTAGCATGCGGCCCATACGCGGGTCCACCGGCAACCGCGCCAGTTGGCGACCGAGCGGGGTCAACTGACTGTTGCGGTCCACCGCCGAGAGTTCTTGCAGCAGGTTGAAACCGTCGCTAATGGCTTTGCCATCCGGCGGCTCGATAAACGGGAAATCGATGATCTCGCCAAGGCGCAGATGCAGCATCTGCAAAATCACCGCTGCGAGGTTGGTGCGCAGGATTTCCGGGTCGGTAAACTCCGGGCGGCCGATGAAATCTTCTTCGCTGTAGAGGCGGATACAAATGCCCGGCTCGACCCGTCCACAACGGCCTTTACGCTGGTTGGCACTGGCCTGGGAAACCGCTTCGATGGGCAGGCGCTGAACCTTGGCGCGGTAGCTGTAACGGCTGATGCGCGCGGTGCCGCTGTCGATCACGTAACGAATGCCCGGCACCGTCAGCGAGGTTTCCGCGACGTTGGTCGCCAGGACCACGCGACGCCCAGGATGGGACTGGAAAATCCGCTGCTGCTCGGCCGGCGATAGTCGCGCGTACAACGGCAGAATCTCGGTGTGTTTGAGTTGGGCCTTGCGCAGCATGTCGGCGGCGTCGCGAATCTCTCGCTCGCCGGGCAGGAACACCAGCACGTCGCCGGGACTCTTGCGCTCGCTGCGTTCGAACGCGGCAATTTCGTCAAGGGTGGCGAGGATCGCCTGATCCACGGTCAGGTCATCCTCTACGCGGTTGCCCTCCTCGTCCTGCTCCAGGGTCAGCGGGCGATACCAGGTTTCTACCGGGAAGGTACGGCCGGAGACCTCGACAATCGGCGCATCATCGAAGTGCTTGGAAAAACGCTCCAGGTCGATGGTCGCCGAGGTGATGATGACTTTCAGGTCCGGACGACGCGGCAGCAGGGTTTTCAGGTAACCGAGCAGGAAGTCGATGTTCAGGCTGCGCTCGTGGGCTTCGTCGACGATGATCGTGTCGTAGCGTTCGAGGTAGCGGTCGTTCTGGGTTTCCGCCAGCAGGATGCCGTCGGTCATCAGTTTGATCAGGGTGTTGGAATCGCTCTGATCCTCGAACCGCACCTGATAGCCAACCAGCGCTCCCAACGGCGTCGCCAATTCTTCAGCAACCCGGCTCGCTACGCTGCGGGCGGCGATTCGACGGGGCTGGGTGTGGCCGATCAGGCCGTGCTGGCCGCGGCCGATTTCCAGGCAGATCTTCGGCAACTGGGTGGTTTTACCCGACCCGGTTTCGCCGGCAATGATCAGCACCTGATGCTTGAGCAGCGCCTCTTTGATTTCGTCGCGCTTGGCGGCGATCGGCAGGCTGTCGTCGTAACGAATCACCGGCAAACTGGCACGCCGCGCCAACACCTGATCGCAGGACGCCTGCGTGCGCGTCACCCACTGGGCCAGTTTGGCCTCGTCAGGTTTCTTGCGCAGCTCAAGCAACTGCCGCCGCAGCCGGTGGCGGTCGGCGAGCATGGCGTGATCGAGGTTTTTCAGCAGTTTGTCGATTGAAGGCGATTCGTCAGTCATCAGGTACGCAAAAGTCGTCTAGTGGCGCAGGGGGCGGATTGTCGCAGATTTGGGGCGCGGAGTGACGCGCTTTTGTGGCGAGGGAGCTTGCTCCCGCTCGGCTGCGAAGCAGTCGTAATCCTGTCATCGCGGTTTGCCTGAAGCTCCGAGATGAATGGTTTTGGGGCCGCTTCGCGACCCAGCGGGAGCAAGCTCCCTCGCCACAGTGTGTTCACTCAGGTGGGCTACTCGTTATCGAGGCCTTTGCGCCGATACGGAAACACATCAATCACCTTCCCGGCCCGAATTACCTCCTGCAAACTCTTCCAGTAATCAGCGTTGTACAACTCGCCATGCAACTGATCGAACAACCGTCGTTGCCCCGAATCGGCAAACAGAAACGGTGGAAACTCCTCGGGGAACACATCCAGCGGCCCGATCGAGTACCACGGTTCGGAGGCCATTTCGTCTTCCGGTGTACGCGGTTGCGGGATGTGGCGGAAGTTGGCTTCGGTCAGGAAACAAATCTCGTCGTAGTCATAAAACACCACACGACCGTGACGGGTGACGCCAAAGTTTTTCAGCAGCATGTCGCCGGGAAAAATGTTCGCCGCCGCCAGTTGCTTGATCGCCAGGCCGTAATCCTCCAGCGCTTCGCGAACCTGCGCCTCGTTGGCGTGTTCCAGATAGAGGTTCAACGGCGTCATCCGGCGCTCAGTCCAGCAGTGCCGAATCAGCACCGTGTCACCTTCCAGCGATACCGTGGACGCGGCCACTTCAAGCAGTTCTTCCAGGCATGCCGGCTCGAACTTGCTCAACGGGAAACGGAAGTCGGCGAACTCCTGGGTATCGGCCATGCGCCCGACCCGGTCGACGCTTTTCACCAGCCGATACTTTTCGATCACCGTGGCGCGGTCGACGTTTTTCGACGGTGAGAAGCGGTCCTTGATGATTTTGAAAACGGTATTGAAGCCCGGCAGGGTAAACACGCTCATGACCATCCCGCGCACGCCGGGGGCCATGATGAACTGATCGTCGGTGTTGGCCAGATGATTGATCAGCGCCCGATAGAACTCGGACTTGCCATGTTTGTAGAAGCCGATCGAGGTATACAACTCGGCGATGTGCTTGCCCGGCAGGATGCGTTTGAGAAAGCCGATGAATTCCGCCGGCACCGGCACATCGACCATGAAGTACGAACGGGTGAAGGAGAAGATGATCGACACCTCCGCCTCGTCGGTGATCAGCGCATCGATCTGGATGCCCCGGCCTTCGCGGTGCAGCAGCGGAATTACCAGCGGCCATTGCTCGTCGGGGGTGTAGATGCGCCCCACCAGATAGGCACCCTTGTTGCGGTAAAGCACTGAGGAAAACAGCTCGACACTCAGTTCCGGATCCTTGCAGACCCAGTCCGGCAGGTTCTCGCGCAACTGCGCTTCGAGGCGACGCAGGTCGCCGGACAGATCGGCGTAATCTTCGCTGAAGCGGTAGTCGGCAAAAATGCTCGTGAGCATGCCGGACAACTGCCCCTGCGGCTTGTAGGTGCGGGTTTGCGCCGCCCGGGCGCGGCGCAGGCTCGGCCGCGTAGTGTGGATGAACATGCAGCCATCGCTGATCAGGTCATGGCTGAACAGCCCGCAGAAAATCGAGTTGTACCAGGTCTCGGACAGTTCATCGTCGAAACGCAGGTCGATCAGGCTGATGTAAGCGCTTTTGACCAGCGGCCAGTTGCTGACGTCCATCAGCACATCGGTCGCGAACGACGCATGCAAGCGTGCGACCGTTTCGCCGACCTTTTCTTCGTAGAGGTTGATTCGCGCCGCCGACGCGACTTGCGTCTCCTGCCATTGGGCCTGCTCGAAGCGAGCTCGGGCGCCGTCGGTGATCTGACGGAAATGCTCGCGGTAATCGTCAAAGCCATCGAGGATCATTTGGGCGATGTCGGCGGCTGGCCATTGCTGCGGCATAGGTAAAACCTCGGCGGCTGTTCTTGTCGTTGGAGCCTGAGCTTAGTGGCCCTGTGTGACGCAACGCAACCATTGCCTTGTGCCCTGACTGGCGCGACACTTGCGCGCCAATCAAGGAAGGAAAGTGCCGTGAACCCCGTCGATATCCTGCGTATGTTGTCGCTAGCCGCCATTTGGGGGGCGAGCTTTCTGTTCATGCGCGTGATTGCCCCAGTGATTGGCACAATCCCCACCGCTTTTTTTCGCGTATCGATTGCCGCCGTCGGGCTGCTGGTGATCCTTGGGCTGATGCGCATTAGCTGGGATTTCAAAGGCAAACTCAAAACGGTGATGCTGCTCGGGATGATCAACTCCGGGATTCCAGCAACCCTCTATTGCGTTGCAGCCCAAGTGCTGCCGGCCGGTTATTCGGCAATTTTCAACGCCACCACGCCTTTGATGGGGGTATTGATCGGCGGGCTGTTCTTCCATGAAAAACTCACCGCTGCCAAGTTGGGCGGAGTATTTCTCGGCCTGTTTGGCGTCGGCGTCCTTACCCGTGCAGGTCCGGTGGCGTTCAACCTGGAACTGCTGATGGGCGCACTCGCGTGCCTGATGGCCACCACCTGCTATGGCTTTGCCGGGTTCCTCGCCCGGCGCTGGCTCGACCATGCCGGCGGCCTCGACAGTCGCCTTTCGGCGCTGGGCAGCATGCTCGGTGCGACGTTGTTGTTGCTGCCACTGTTTGGCTACAGCGTGATCAGCCAGCCACCAGCGAGCTGGGGCGGCTGGAGTGTCTGGTTGTCGTTGTTGGGGTTGGGTTTGGTATGCACGGCCTTTGCCTACATTATTTACTTCCGTTTGCTCAGCTCGATCGGCCCGGTGAAGTCGATGACCGTGACCTTCATGATCCCGCCGTTCGGCGTGTTGTGGGGGGCGCTGTTGCTGGATGAGCCGCTGTCGATGGCGCATCTTTATGGCGGGGTGTTGATTGCGGTGGCGTTGTGGCTGGTGTTGAAGCCGGCGGTGTTGAAGACGGCTGGGGTGGTTGCCAGGTAGTGTTGTGCTGCCGCTGATAACGCCATCGCGGGCAAGCCCGCTCCCACAGTAGTTTGTGTCGTACCCATATTCTGTAAGCAACACCTAATCCTGTGGGAGCGGGCTTGCCCGCGATGGCGTCGGCTCAGACCACTA
Source organism: Pseudomonas sp. PME37.24/025 (assembly GCF_055556615.1). Classification (NCBI taxonomy): domain Bacteria; kingdom Pseudomonadati; phylum Pseudomonadota; class Gammaproteobacteria; order Pseudomonadales; family Pseudomonadaceae; genus Pseudomonas; species Pseudomonas sp. PME37.24/025. The sequence continues at coordinate 49,239 of NZ_JBVHNK010000009.1, read as the reverse complement.
CAAAGGCAACTGACTCACCTCCCCATCCACCAACCGCCGAATCCCCAGCGGATTAGCGTTCTGCAGTGCCGGGGGAAGCATTCGCTGACCAAATAAACAAGGCCCAGAGCTCATGCCCCGGGCCTTTCGGTTTCAAGCGCTCTTACGGAACACAAACACCAGGCCGACGATGATCAGCCCCATGCCCAACAGACTCAACGCCGCCAGTCTGTTGCCGAAAAACAGGTAATCCATCACTGCCGTCACTGCCGGTACCAGGTAGAACAGGCTGGTGACATTCACCAGATTGCCCCGGGCGATCAGTCGATAGAGCAGCAAAGTCGCCAGCACTGATACCACCAACCCCATCCACAACACCGGCAGGATGAACCCCATACTGTGTTCGACGTGAAACGGCTGGAACGGCACGAAAATCCCGCAGAGCAACAACCCCGCCAGGTACTGCACCGGCAGTGTGCCGAGGGGATTATCGGTGATGCGTTTCTGCATGATCGAACCGAACGTCATGCTCGCCAGCGCCAACAGACCGAAGAGCATTCCGGCCAACGACATGCCGGCCAGACCGATGCCCTGATAGACCACCATGATCAACCCGGCCAAGCCCAACGCCAGACCGAACATCCGGCTTATTGATCGGTGCCGCTCCATGATCACTACGGTGAGAATCGGTTGAACGCCCATGATGGTTGCCATCATCCCCGGCGTGACTTTGAGGTCGAGAGCCAGCAGATAGAAAATCTGATAAGCCCCCAGCAACACCACACCCGTGGCCATCGCATATAACATCGGCTTGCCGCCTTTGGGCAGTTTCAACTTGAGTAACGGCGCCAGCAGCACCAACCCGCACAGGGCAATGGCGAAGCGAACCAGCAGAAAGGCGAAGGGTGACGCATGGGCCAGGCCCCATTTGGAGAAGATCGCCCCGCTGCTCCACAGCAAAACGAACAGGCTTGTGGACGCCGCCGCGAGCGCGGATTTTTTCGAAAGGACAAACATGAATACCACCTGTAGTCAGGCAAAAAGCCAACTCAGCCGAAGCTGAAATTCAGTAGTTTTTTCAGGCGCTTTTCAGATGGGCATGGGAACAGCAGAAAAAAGCTGATCAGCCCGAGAAGCCAACGCCCGGCGGTGATACGACTGCGCACACCGGCGTGCTACTGACAGGTGGAGGGTAATGACTGATCTGCGCAGGCTGCTGATCCCCGCACGGCACGACGCCAGCGTTGACCGCTGAATCGACTACCGCGTTGATGGGAGAAGCTGGCATGGACTGATCTTTTTGGGTGGGTGAATGGGTGGTTCAGAAAACCACCGAGCGCCGACTATAACCAGCGCTCGACATGGATTGCAATGACTTGACGCAAGAGCCGAGAAACAGGGGGCTGGCACGAAACCTGTGGGACCAGGCTTACTCGCGAAGGCGGTGTGTCAGGTGACATCATGTTGACTGTGCCGCCAGAAACCAACCTCAACCAAACAGCCAATACCCCAACAACGTCAACACCACCACCGCCAGCACCGGTCGCAGTACGCGGTAGGCCTTGGGATTGCGGCGTTTCCACTGTTTGACCACACCGCTGAATTTGTCACTTGAGTTCTTGCTCCAGGCATAGGCCTGATTGATCCCGCCAACGCGTTCATCATCTAGGTTCTGGGGTGCAGTGGCGCGCCCCAGCAAGCCGCTGATCGAGCGGTTGATGCGGGTCATGAGGCGATTGCTCAGCGGTCGCTCGATGTCGCAAAACAGAATGACCCGGGTTTGCTCGGTTTCGTTCTTGACCCAGTGCACGTAGGTTTCATCGAACATCACGTCTTCGCCATCACGCCAGGCATAGACCTGACCGTCGACGAAGATGCGGCAATCGTCGGAGTTCGGTGTCGACAGCCCCAGGTGATAACGCAGGGAGCCGGCGAACGGGTCGCGATGCGGGTTGAGGTGACTGCCACCAGGCAGCAGCGCAAACATGGCGCCTTTGACGTTGGGGATACTGCTGACCAACGCCACGGTTTTCGGGCACAAGGCTTCGGCTGACGGCAGCGGTTTGTCGTACCACTTGAGGTAGAAACGCTTCCAGCCCTTCTTGAAGAACGAACCGAAACCGGCATCGTTGTTCTTTTCGGCGGCGCGAATGTAGCCCTCGTCGAACAAGTGCATGGCTTCGTCGCGGATAACTTCCCAGTTGTCCCTGAGCACGTCCAGTTCCGGGAACTTGCTGCGGTCCAGGTAGGGTTTGGACGGTACGCCGGAGAACAGGTACATCAAGGCGTTGTAAGGCGCGAACAGAGCCGAATGATTGACGAACTGACGCAGGACCGGCAAACGCGCCTTGCCACGCAAGTGCACATAGAGTGTGCTGCCCAGGAATAGCAGCAACACCGACGCCTTCGCGACAAAAGAAAAGCTCATCTACGACTCCTTGAGGATAGGTAACTCCGCACAACGCCATTTACCCGACGTGGCAGTCGGCCATGATAAACACTACCGGCCTCGGGAAAAACCCACATGACTCAACATTCAGTGTTAAGGATTGCGCAATAAAGCACTTCTTAACATAGGGTTCCTGAACAGGGGCTGACCTGAATCAACCCCTTTCACACGAGAATCAAAAGTTCGCAGCCTTCGGCAGCTCCTACTGCTGATTCTCCTGTTCGGTAAACAGATCACTGAACAGCATGCTCGACAGGTAGCGTTCGCCAGAGTCGGGCAGGATCACCACGATGGTCTTGCCCTGCATCTCTGGGGTTTCGGCCAGCCGCACAGCCACTGCCATGGCGGCGCCGCACGAGATACCGCTCAAAATCCCTTCTTCCTGCATCAGACGCAGGGCCATTGCCTTGGATTCGTCGTCGCTGACCAGTTCGACCCGGTCAACCATCGACAAGTCCAGGTTCTTCGGCACAAAACCGGCGCCGATGCCCTGGATTTTGTGAGGGCTCGGTTTGATTTCTTCCCCGGCGATTGTCTGGGTAATCACTGGAGACACCAGCGGCTCCACCGCCACCGAGATTATCGGCTTGCCCTGGGTATTCTTGATATACCGCGAAACCCCGGTAATGGTTCCACCAGTTCCGACGCCCGCCACCAATACGTCGACTGCGCCGTCGGTGTCGTTCCAGATTTCCGGCCCGGTGGTTTTTTCGTGGATGGCCGGGTTGGCCGGGTTTTCGAATTGCGCCGGCATGAAGTAAGTGGACGGGTCGCTGGCGAGGATTTCGGCGGCCTTCTCGATCGCGCCTTTCATGCCTTTGGCCGGCTCCGTCAACACCAGTTCGGCACCAAGGGCTTTGAGCACCTTGCGCCGTTCGATGCTCATGGACGCCGGCATCGTCAATACCAGCCGGTAACCGCGGGCGGCGGCAACGAACGCCAGGCCGATACCGGTGTTGCCCGAAGTCGGTTCGATAATGGTCATGCCGGGCTTGAGTTTACCGCTGCTTTCAGCCTCCCAGATCATGTTCGCGCCAATCCGGCACTTGACCGAATAACCGGGGTTGCGCCCTTCGATCTTGGCCAGGATGGTGACACCGCGCGGGGCAATACGGTTGATCTGCACCAGCGGCGTATTGCCAATGGAATGGGCGTTGTCAGCATAAATACGGCTCATGGCTGGGTCCTTATACAGCGTTGAATTAGCTGTCCAAGGTATGCCTGTTACCCGTGGTCGTCCAGTCAGTCGAACGTCCGCTTACCCCCGCAGTCAATCGCTTTATACCGCCAGAGATTTGCCGCCATGAAGCGTCGATACAGTTGGCCCCTGTGGACCCTCGCCGGCCTCGTTCTGCTGCTGGTTGCCCTGCACATTGCCCTGCCCTACGTGGTGCGCGATTACCTCAACGAGAGATTGGCGAACATGGGTGACTATCGAGGGCAGATTACCGACGTAGACCTGGCCCTGTGGCGCGGCGCCTACAAAATCAACGGACTGAAAATCGTCAAGGTCAATGGCAAGGTTCCCGTGCCTTTCGTCAACGCGCCATTGATTGACCTCTCCGTCAGTTGGCACTCGCTCTGGTATGACCACGCCGTAGTGGCCGAGGCGCAGTTCGACAAACCCGAGGTGAACTTCGTCGACGGCGGTGCCAACAAGAAAAACTCCCAGACCGGTCAGGGCACCGACTGGCGGGCACAACTGGAAAAATTGCTGCCGATAACCCTGAACGAAGTGCGGATCAACGACGGCCGGGTCACCTTTCGAAATTTCAATTCAAAACCGCCCGTGAACATGAATGCTACCCAGGTCAATGCCAGCATTTACAACCTGACCAATGTGGTCGACACCAAAGGCAAACGCGACGCTCGTTTCGACGGCAAGGCGCTGTTGCTGGGGCATGCGCCGCTGGAAACCACGGCAACCTTCGATCCGCTGAGCGACTTCCAGGATTTCGAGTTCCGCCTGCGCGCCACGAACCTTGAACTCAAACGCATGAACGACTTCGCCGCGGCCTACGGCAAGTTCGACTTCAACGCCGGCCATGGTGACCTGGTCATCGAAGCCGAAGCCAACAAGGGCCAACTCACTGGCTACATCAAGCCGCTATTGCGCGACGTCGACGTGTTCAATTGGCAACAGGACGTGGAGAACAAGGACAAAGGGATTTTTCGCTCCATCTGGGAAGCACTCGTCGGCGGCACCGAGAATGTGTTGAAGAACCAGCCGAAAAACCAGTTCGCCACTCGCGTCCAGCTCAGAGGCAGCGTGCATCAACGAGATATCAGCGCATTCGAGGCTTTTTTGCAGATTTTACGCAACGGTTTCATCCAGGCATTCAATGCCCAGTACGAACGACCCAAGCCGGATACCGATTAAGATTTGCGTGTGACGGTGTAACGACCGGTTTCTTCGGCTGCCCGCGCCGGGTTTGATTGCTGCTGCAAGAAGTCCCAACCCAGGCAAGCCAGAGCCAACGACCGGGGCACAGTTTCACGACCACTGCTGTAGCGACTGATACTGCGGGCACTGACGCCCAGCGCTTCGGCCGCCTGATTCAGCGGCAACCCGGTGCGAGCACGCCAATCGATGAAAATACGGGTGTTTTCATCTGCCGCATTTTGCGCAAGGGCATCCAGATACAACGTGTCTGCGCCAATCTGGATATCCAGTTCAGGCCACTCCACGCTCCAGCCATCGTCACCCAAGGCTGCGCCTTCAAAAGCACGATCTTCCAGCAATGGTTTCAACCCCGGGTACGAATGCAGGTCGCGACTTAAATCGAGGCTCAGTTGCTGGCCATCGATAAAAGTCAGCGCCAGCCTGTAATCCGGCAGTACCTGCACAGCCGACAGCCGTGGTCGTTTCATGGGTAACATTGTTTCCAATCCTCCTGCGTATCGCGAAACATGCCCAGCAAGCTATCGCCAAAATGGCGATAGCTCAATACTGGCCAGCAGCCGAGACTGAGTCAAGATGTGACGCCCCATTCAGAGACTGAATAAGCCGTCTGCGTTCACAGTCGACCGGGCAGCGCGTTATAGTCGAGGCTGAATATTTATTGCGCCCCGCCCTGCCTCGTTCAGGTCGGCGTTACCGTTCGAGGATTAGCAGATGAAGTTCGAAGGCACCCAGGCCTACGTCGCCACCGATGACCTGAAGCTGGCGGTCAACGCCGCCATCACTCTGGAACGGCCACTGCTGGTCAAGGGCGAGCCAGGCACCGGCAAGACCATGCTCGCCGAGCAATTGGCCGAATCCTTCGGCGCCAAGTTGATTACCTGGCACATCAAGTCCACCACCAAGGCCCACCAAGGCCTGTACGAGTACGACGCAGTCAGTCGCCTGCGGGACTCGCAGCTGGGTACGGAGAAGGTCCACGACGTTCGCAACTACCTCAAAAAGGGCAAGCTCTGGGAAGCGTTCGAGTCCGAAGAGCGAGTGATTCTGCTGATCGACGAAATCGACAAGGCCGACATCGAGTTCCCTAACGACCTGCTGCAAGAACTCGACAAGATGGAGTTCTACGTTTACGAGATCGACGAGACCATCAAGGCCAAGAAACGCCCGATCATCATCATTACCTCCAACAACGAGAAAGAGCTGCCGGACGCCTTCCTGCGCCGCTGCTTCTTCCATTACATCGCTTTCCCGGATCGCGTCACGATGCAACGGATCGTTGACGTACATTATCCGAACATCAAGAAAGACCTGGTCAGCGAAGCGCTGGACGTGTTCTTCGACGTACGCAAGGTGCCGGGCCTGAAGAAGAAACCATCGACCTCCGAACTGGTGGACTGGCTGAAGCTGCTGATGGCCGACAACATCGGCGAAGCGGTGCTGCGCGAGCGCGATCCGACCAAGGCCATTCCGCCATTGGCCGGCGCCCTGGTGAAAAACGAACAAGACGTGCAATTGCTTGAGCGCCTGGCGTTCATGAGCCGTCGCGGCTCTCGCTAAGCCCCGATAGAGAGAGGCGATCGCCATGCTGCTCAACCTGTTCAATGAAATGCGTGCAGCCAAGGTGCCGGTCTCGGTGCGTGAGCTGCTGGACCTGATCAACGCGCTGAAACAGCGCGTGACCTTCGCCGACATGGACGAGTTTTATTACTTGTCGCGGGCGATTCTGGTGAAGGATGAAAAGCATTTCGACAAGTTCGACCGGGCGTTCGGTGCCTACTTCAATGGCCTGGAAAAGCTCGACGATCACCTCCAGGCGTTGATCCCCGAAGACTGGCTGCGCAAGGAATTCGAACGTTCCCTGACCGATGAAGAGCGGGCCGCGATCCAGTCCCTGGGCGGCCTGGACAAGCTGATCGAAGAGTTCAAGAAGCGCCTGGAAGAACAGAAAGAGCGCCATGCCGGCGGCAACAAGTGGATCGGCACCGGCGGCACCAGCCCGTTCGGCTCCGGTGGCTTCAACCCCGAAGGCATTCGGGTCGGCGATGCCGGCAAGCGTCAAGGCAAAGCGGTCAAAGTCTGGGATCAGCGCGAGTACAAGAACCTCGACGATTCGGTCGAACTGGGCACGCGCAACATCAAGGTCGCCCTGCGTCGCCTGCGTAAATTCGCCCGTCAGGGCGCGGCGGAAGAACTGGACATCGACGGCACCATCGACCACACCGCACGCGATGCCGGGTTGCTGAACATCCAGATGCGTGCGGAGCGGCGCAACACCGTCAAGTTGCTGCTGCTGTTCGACATCGGCGGCTCGATGGACGCCCACGTGAAGATCTGCGAAGAACTGTTCTCGGCCTGCAAGACCGAGTTCAAGCATCTGGAGTACTTCTACTTCCACAATTTCATTTATGAATCGGTGTGGAAGAACAACATGCGCCGCACCTCCGAGCGCACCGCCACCCAGGACCTGCTGCACAAGTACGGCGCCGACTACAAAGTGATCTTTATCGGTGACGCCGCCATGGCGCCCTATGAAATCACCCAGGCCGGCGGCAGCGTCGAGCACTGGAACGAAGAAGCCGGGTACGTGTGGATGCAGCGCTTCAAGGAGAAGTACAAGAAGCTCATCTGGATCAACCCGTACCCGAAAGACACCTGGGGCTATACCTCGTCGACCAACATCGTGCGGGATTTGATCGATGACCAGATGTATCCGCTGACCCTTCGGGGGTTGGAGGAAGGGATGCGGTTTTTGTCCAAATAAGGCGTAGCACCTGTGGCGAGGGGGCTTACCCCCGTTGGGTTGCGAAGCGACCCCAAAATCTGCAATCGCGATGTATCAGATACACCGCATGCATGGTTTTACGACTGCTGCGCAGCCGAACGGGGGCAAGCCCCCTCGCCACAGTTAAAAGCGGCGTAAATACGCGACGTGTTCCCGATGCGCGACATCCTGCACCACCGGCTTCAACCGCACCTTCGCCCCCGGCAAATACTGCGCCAATCGCGCCAATGCCAACGGCGTCAACGCCCCCAACCGCGGATAACCGCCAATGGTCTGCCGATCATTGAGCAGCACAATTGGCTGCCCGTCCGGCGGCACCTGGACCGCGCCCAGCGGGATGCCTTCGGAAATCATCGGCTTGCCCTGATACTGCAACGCCGTTCCCAGCAAGCGAATGCCCATCCGGTCGGCACGGCTGTCGAGGGTCCAGACGCTGTTGAACGCGTCGAACAAACTCTGCCCGCTGAACTCGCCGATCTGTGCACCGAGCACCAGGTCCAGCGGCGCATTGAGTTTGAAGTCCGGCACTTGTTCGGGCGCCAACGCCCGCAGCAGTAACAGCGAGCTCCCCGAGTAGCTCAACTGGGCATCTTTGGCCAACGCCCGCCCCATGCCATCCAGCCCACCGAGTTCCTCACGGACCACCGTTGCGCTACTGCCCAACACCTTTGGCGCATCAAATCCGCCCGGGGCCGCCAAATAAGCCCGAGCACCAAGCAGCGGCTGGGTGAATTGCAATTGCTGGCCTTTGTTCAGCCTGAAACTGCGCCACGGTGCCAATGCCTCGCCATCCACTTGCGCCCCCAGATCCGCCCCGGCCAACGCCAGCACGCAATCTTCCTGGGCAACGACCGTAAACCCGCCGAGGGTGATTTCGATCACCGATGCATCCAGTCCATTACCCAGCAACCAATTGGCCCACGACATCGAACGCCAATCCGCTGCCCCGCCCTGGGTCACGCCCAGATGCCGCACACCAAACCGCCCGGCATCCTGCAACAGGCACAGCGGCGTACTTGCTTCTATCGTCAGTCGGCTCATGCCTGCGCCTCCAACGGCGTATCGTCACCGCCCAGATTGATGAACTCGGCATGGCTGACCGCTTCGAAGCGCACGGTGTCGCCCGGTTGCATCAGGCTGTAGCCGTCGCGCTCGCGGTCGAACAATTTGGCCGGAGTGCGGCCGATCAGGTTCCAGCCGCCGGGGGACACCACCGGATAAGCCGCCGTCTGACGTTCGGCGATACCAACACTGCCGGCTGCGACTTTTTTGCGCGGAGTATTCATACGCGGTGCAGCCAATACTTCCTCCACCAATCCCATGAAAGCGAACCCCGGTGCGAAGCCCAATGCGAACACCTGATACTCGCGCCCGCTGTGGCGGCGGATCACCTCTTCCACCGTCAATCCGCTGCGCTGAGACAGCAACGTCAATTCCGGGCCGACACTCAGGTCATACCAGACCGGCAACACATGGCATTTACCCTTGGTCCGAGCGTTGGGCGACAGATCGATCAAGGCTTCAGCAATCAATTCCCGCGCCTGGGCCGGATTCAGTGCCATCAGATCGTAATGCACCATCAACGTCGTGTAGGACGGCACCAGATCGATCAAATGGCTGGCGAACGCTTCTCGCAGACGCTCGCTGGCGGCGAGCATCCACGGCATGTTGGCCTCGCTGATTTCATCGAACAGACGCACCATCAGGCAATCCAGCGCCACCACTTCCACCCGTGGTTTCATGATGCACTCTGCTGATTCAAGGCTTCGCGAATGCGCTGCACGGCGGCCACCGAACTGGCGTTATCGCCGTGTACGCACAAGGTGTTGGCCTGCAGGTGCAAGGCGCTGCCATCGCTGACCGTAAGATTGTCACCGCGGGCAATGATCAACGCTTGTTCGATGATTTTCTCGGGATCGTGATGCACGGCGCCCGGCAGTTGCCGCGAGACCAGCCTGCCTGCGCTGTCGTAAGCGCGATCGGCGAAGGCTTCGAACCACAACGTCACGCCATATTCATCGCCGAGTTGCTGCGCGGCATTGTTGTCGCGGGTCGCCATCAGCATCAATGGCAGCGTCCGGTCGTAGGCTGCCACGGCCTGAATCACCGCGCGCAGTTGCGCCGGGTTGGCCATCATGTCGTTGTACATCGCGCCGTGGGGTTTGACGTAACTCACCCGCCCGCCCTGTGCCCGGCAAATGCCGTCGAGGGCGCCGATCTGGTAGTGCAACAGGTCCTGCAGTTCCTGGGCGGTATACGCCATGGAGCGACGACCGAACCCCACCAGATCCTGATATGCCGGATGCGCACCAATCTGCACGCCGTGGCTCAGGGCCAGGCTGACGGTCTTGCGCATGATGCTCGGATCGCCGGCGTGGAAGCCGCAAGCGATGTTGGCGCAGTCGATGAAGGGCATGACCTCGGCGTCCAGACCCATGGTCCAGTTACCGAAACTCTCGCCGATGTCGCAGTTCAATAGCAGGCGGTTCACGGTGAACACTCCTGTAGGCTTTTATCTTCTTAACTGAAGGACATATGCCCCTCAGATTATCAGTTACCGAATATTCGGTTATTGAGCGTCGAGTTGCTTGCCACGAGTTTCCGGCAGGCTCAGGGCCGCCAGGATCACTACCCCGTAGGACACCGCCGCGAAGGCTCCGATTCCCACACTCAGTGGCACCTTCTGGCTGAGCAAGCCGATCAGCAGCGGGAACAACGCCGCCAATGCCCGACCGATGTTGTAGCAAAAACCCTGGCCCGAGCCGCGAATCCTCGTCGGAAACAGCTCAGTCAAAAACGCGCCCATGCCGCTGAAAATCCCCGAAGCAAAGAAGCCCAGGGGGAAACCCAGCCAGAGCATCACGCCGTTGCTGACCGGCAATTGGGTGTACAGCAGAACAATGGTGAACGAGCCGACAGCGAACAGAATGAAGTTCTTTTTACGACCGAGGGTGTCAGTCAAGTAGGCGCTGATCACGTACCCGACGTAGGACCCGACGATCACCATGGCCAGATAGCCGCCGGTGCCGAGTACGCTCAAGCCCCGTTCGTTTTTCAGAAAGGTCGGCAACCAGGAAGTGATCGCGTAGTAGCCGCCGAGGGCGCCGGTGGTGAGGATCGACGCGCGGATCGTGGTGAAAAGGATGCCGGGGGCGAAGATCTCGTAGAACTTGGCCGGGTTGCCTGGCTCTTGCCTGGCTTTGGCTTCGCGGTAGATTTCCGGGTCCTTGACCAGGCGACGGACGAAGATCACGAAAATCGCCGGCACGATGCCGAGGATGAACAATGCCCGCCACGCGTCTTCCGGCGGCAGTACGGAAAATAGCAGCGCATACAGGATCGCGGTAAGCCCCCAACCCAACGCCCAGCCTGATTGCACCATGCCGACGGCTTTGCCACGGTCCTTGGCCCGAATCACTTCGCCCATCAACACGGCGCCAGCGGTCCACTCACCGCCGAAACCGAAGCCCATCAACGTGCGGCTGATCAACAGTTGTTCGTAGTTCTGGGCGAAGCCGCAGAGGAAGGTGAAAAAGGCAAACCAGAGCACCGTCAGTTGCAGGGTGCGCACCCGGCCGATGCGGTCAGAGAGAATCCCCGCCACCCAACCACCGATGGCCGAGGCTATCAAGGTGCTGGTGTGAATCAGCCCGGCTTCGCCAGTGGTAATGCCCCACATGGCAATCAGGGTTGGCACCACAAAACTGAGCATCTGGGTGTCCATGCCGTCCAGGCCATAGCCGATCTTGCAGCTCCAGAACGTACGACGTTCCTGCTTATTGATGTTGTGGTACCAATCGAAGGGTCCCGGGCGAGCCGTGGCTTTGGGAATGAGGGTGTCGGGCGCACTCATGGCAAGTCTCCGTGCAAATTTTATTGGTATTGTTCTGAGCCCCGACGACGCCTATCGTGGGAACCGGATGCGTCGATTTTTGGACGCTTGGCCCTGTTGCGTCCAACTAATAAAAACCCGGCCAAGGCATAAGAAAAAGTTGATCCCATGAACCTGAAGTTTCTCGAGACCTTTGTCTGGGTCGCCCGACTCAAGAGTTTCCGTCTGACGGCAGACAAACTCTTCACCACCCAGGCGTCGATTTCCAGCCGTATCGCCGTGCTCGAAGGCGAGCTCGGGGTGAAGCTGTTCCTGCGCGATTCTCGCGGCGTGAGCCTGACGCCCGAAGGCCTGAAAGTGCTCGAGTACGCCGAGCAGATGATGGACACGATGCAGGCGCTCAAGCAGTCGATCGAGACACGTTCGAGTAAGGTCGGGCGGGTCCGGATCGGCGTCATGGATACCGTGATCCACACCTGGCTCAGCCCGTTGGTGGCGCAGATGATGGATCATTACCCGCTGGTGGAAATCGAGCTGGTGGCCGATACCGCGCTCAACCTCTGCGATCAGCTGCAAAAAGGCTTTCTCGATCTGATCCTGCAAACCGACCTGCTACGCCAGGAAAGCGTGCGCAGCCTGGAGCTGGCCAGTCATCCGATGGGCTGGATCGTGGCCAGCAATTCCATCTACAACCGCGAGTATTCAGGTGTCGCCGATCTGGCGCGGGAGCGGATCATTACCTATTCGAAAAACTCCCATCCTCATCAGGACATCCTGAGCCTGATGCAGGCCAACGGGGTCATGGCGCCACGGCTGAACTGTGTGAATTCAGTGTCGGCGATTACCCGATTGTTACGGGACGGATTTGGCATTGGCGCATTGCCGCCAGTGCTGGTAGCCGAAGAATTGGCACGGGGGGAATTGACCTTGCTCGCCATCGATCAGCGACCTCCGAACTTGCAGGTGGTGGTGTCGTGGCGGGTTGGTGTGGAATGGGTCGAAGAAATCGTGGCGTTGTGTCAGCACGTCGTGGAGTGCTATGCGCAAAAAGTGGGCGAGCACTACATCGTCTTGAGCAAACCACAGGCCTGAGTCTGAAGGATGTTTCTCAAACTCTAAACATGAACCGCTATCATTTGCATTATTTTTTCAAGCCGGTATTCTCTGCGCGCTTTCAGCTAACCAATTGTCCAAAAGGAGTCGGACCTGATGCGCGGCCACACGCAAAAACAGCAGCAATTGCTCGCTCACTGGAGCGAAGCGCTTGGCACTCAGACTTTCCAGTCCCGCCGCATCACTCTCGATCATTTGAGCAACGCGCTGGAGCCCGCCGCCCAACGCTGTTTCCAACGCCTGATCCAGGCGCTGTTTCGTGAAGATCTGATCAACCCCGACACCTGCGAATACAACGACACCAGCCGTTGCTGGCTGCCACTTGGCGAAGCTCCCGGGCCAGACGTTCCAGTACTTGCTGGGAGGCTGGCGGGTTGAGCTGAGTGCTGAGGTGAGCGAGCAGTTCGCTGGGCAACAGGATTTTTGGGGGCTGTCTGTCGGGGTGTGCAGGACGATGCTGCCGCGTACGTCCCAGCTGTTCATTCTTCCTTCCGCCGGGCAGGTGCTCGAAGCAAAGATGCGCACCTCGCTGCCCGTTACCTATGCACTGATCGCCAACACCATTTGCGTAAACCAGCAGGGCTTCGCGCTCGGCCTCGGCAACAGCGCGGCAAAGGCTGGCGCTCTGCTCGGTGTCACGGTATCCGCTGGGTGCGCTCGTTCAACGCCGCGCCTGACCGCCCGACCTTATCTCCCCACACTTGTCACAACTAAAAAAAGACCACGTCATGATCCGAACCAAACTCTCCCTGCTGATCCCGCTGCTCGGTACCTTCAGCGCCCAGACCTGGGCCGAGGATACCGAGCAGCAGCCCGGCACCTTGAACATGCAAGCCACCGTCGTCTCCGCTACTCGCAGCGAAGCGAGCATTGCTTCGATTCCGGGCTCGGTCCAGGTGATCGATGAACAGCAGGTCCGTGAGCAGAGCGGCGCGGGTCGCCGAGTCTCCGACATCCTCGGGCAATTGGTCCCCGGTCTTGCGCCGTCCAGCGGCGGGATGAGCAACTTCGGTCAGACCCTGCGCGGGCGCAACATGCTGGTGTTGATCGATGGCGTATCGCAGAACGCCACGCGCGACAACTTCCGCCAGCTCAACAGCATCGCCCCGGCCAGCATCGAACGCATCGAAGTGATCTCCGGCGCCAGCAGCATCTACGGTGCCGGTGCTTCAGGCGGCATCATCAACATCATCACCAAGCGCAATCAGGGCCAGGACATTGCCTACAGCAGCAAACTGGGCCTGACCAGCGGCAACAACCTCAACCGCAAAGGCTTCGCCTACGAAGCCTTCCAGAGTGCGACGGGGCGCAAGGATGCCCTTGACTGGTACGTCTCCGCCGACCTGACCCAACGCAACGATCAGTTCGATGGCAACGGCGACCGCATCCCTCAAGACACTTCCCAGGGCAGCAACATGGACACCGAAACCTATGACCTGCAAGGTCGTTTCGGTTACGAGCTGGATGCCGACAAAAAACTCAGCCTGTCGCTGCAGGACTACAAGGACCAGCAGGACACTGGCTATACAAAAGACCCGACAAACCGGCAGGAAGCCGTGGCGGTCAAAGGGCTGAAACTCGACGACCAGCCCTACACCCATAACCAGGCAGTCAACCTCAACTACACCGACAAGGACTTCTACGGTCAGGGTCTGCAACTGGAAAGCTACTGGCGCCGCGCCGATGCGTTGTTCTTTCCAGACCTGTCGCGAGGCCGGGCCGGGATTTCCGACAACAACAGTGTTCAGGATGTCTACGGCCTGCGCGCGGCCATCGACACGCCGCTGCCGGCGATCGGGAGTGCCACGGGCAATCTGGTCTGGGGCGCCGACTATGATAATGAGCGCTCTCGCCAACGAGGTGATCAATACACGCTCAATGGCCTGAACTACACCAAGACCGGCACCACCTACGAGCTGGGCCCGGACATCGAAACCACCACCAAATCGCTGTTCGGGCAGATGTCCTGGGACATCGGTGACTGGACCTTGCGTGGCGGTGTGCGCCGTGAATGGATCGAAAGCGACGTCTCCGACAGCATTGCTTATGGTCAGATCGTCCAGACCGGCGTACGCGCAACGCTGCCCGGTGACACCCTAAAATACGATGCCACGCTGTACAACCTGGGGGCGGTCTACCACCTGAGTGAAAACCAGGACGTCTTCGCCAATTACAGCCAGGGGTTTTCGCTACCGGATATCCAGCGCTTCATGCGTGATGTCAGCAGCACTTTCGACATTCAGAGTCTCAACGCCCAGGCCATCAAAGTTGATAGTTACGAGCTGGGCTGGCGCGGTAACTGGGACCAGTGGCAGGCCGACGTCACCGTGTACGAAAACACCTCGGACGTGACCCAGTTCTACGATGCCAATGATCGCGTATTGCGCCTGATCAACCAGAAAGAGCGAGTTCGCGGTATCGAAAACAGCCTGACCTACCGCGCGACTGATCGCTGGTCGGTGGGTGGCACTTATGCCTGGGCCAAAGGCGAGACCGAGCAGAACGGCAAATGGATCGATCTGCCGGCTACGCGCATCTCACCGGCCAAGACCACACTGTTCGTCGGCTACACCGAAGACGACTACACGCTGCGCCTGCAAGGCATGCATTTGTCCAGTTACGACGCCGCCGCCAAGGACAACAATGGGCGTGAGATCGAAGGCTACACGCTGGTGGATCTGCTCGGCTCCGTGCAACTGCCGGTCGGTCGTCTTGAGGGCGGCGTGTACAACCTGACCAACCGCACCTACCAGAACCTGTTCACCCAAGCCAACGCCAGAGCGCCGTACGCCAACGCCGAAGGCCGCACGTTGAGCATGAGCTACTCGGTGGATTGGTAAAAACAGGAGCCGGCTTGCCACAATGCCAGTCAGTTAAGCCGCGAAACTTGTGGGAGCGAGCCTGCTCGCGATGACGGCGGTACATTCAGCATCAATGTTGGCTGACCCGTCGCTATCGCGAGCAGGCTCGCTCCCACAGGAGCGGCGATATTCAAGTCCTTAACTGACTGGCATTAGGGCAAGCCCGCTCCTACAGGGGGTGCGTTTAACTGACTGGCAAGTCGGCTCCAGCGTTACAGCCCCCGCAAATCCCGCTCTTCAATCGGCCGGCTCTGGCGCAAACGCTTGCCGCCCAGCACCACCCAGTCGATCAACCGGAACAGGCATTCAATGCCGAACGACAGCAGCAACGCGCCACTCATGCCCCAGATCATCGCTTCCGGTGTCAGCAGAATCTGGTAGCTGTAGCCGTTCCAGGTTTCCTTGCGAATATCCGGGTCGGCGGCCAGGGCCACTTGCAGGACGCGGATGTACCACGGGCCCTGCATGGCCTGGAATTGCTTGTCGAGGGCCAGTTGACGGGTGAGCAAGGTGCTCAGGCTGTCGGCATCGCTGCGAAAGATCGGGTCTTCGCTGGCACGGTAATGGGCCACGAGCGCCTGCATATCACCTTTGAAAAATTGATTGGCCGTGCCCTGAAAACCGCTCAAACCGGTCTGCGCCTCAATCAGATGCGCCTCGACCCGCTTGGCATAGTCACTGATGAACCCAGGCACCTGGACACCGATCAACAGGCCCGCCGCGAACAACACCAGCCGTAGATAACTGAGCAACATGGGGGAAGGAATCCTTATTCGGTCTTGCCCTGGCTGACGCATTCACCGCGTCGCCAGAGGCTCCATTGGCCCGGTTCGTAGCGGGTCCAGGTTTCGTTTTCGGTCAAGGGTTCGGTGGCAATCACCGTGACCACGTCGTTGGGTGTGGTTTCGGCCTGGAAGTCGACGATCACATCGACGTCCTTCAAACGCGCCGGGCCGAACGGGGCACGGCGGGTGATCTGCGCCAGTTTGCTCGAGCAATAGCAGAACAGCCAGTCACCGTCGCTGAGCAAGCAGTTGAACACGCCTTTGCTGCGGTACTCGGCGCAGGCGGCCACCAGGTCTGGCAACAGTGCTTCGATCTCTACCGGTTCGGGGAACGCAGCGCGTACCCGATTGAGCAAATCGCAAAATGCCGCTTCGCTGTCGGTATCGCCAACGGGGCGGTAAAAACTGGCGGTCGGGTTGAAATCGGCCAACTGGCCGTTGTGGGCGAAACACCAGTTGCGCCCCCACAACTCGCGCACGAACGGGTGAGTATTGGACAGGCAGACCTTGCCGACGTTGGCCTGGCGGATGTGCCCGATCACCACTTCGCTTTTGATTGGATAGCGCTGCACCAGGTTCGCCACTTCCGACTCGCTGCTTGCCGCCGGGTCCTGGAACAGCCGCAGGCCACGACCTTCATAAAAAGCGATGCCCCAACCGTCACGGTGCGGCCCGGTGCGGCCGCCGCGCTGCATCAACCCGGTGAAGCTGAACACGATATCGGTCGGGACATTGGCGCTCATGCCCAATAACTCACACATGCTCGGATTCTCTATGAAAAGGCAGGGGCAAGGTTACAGACGCGGTTCGACCCGCAAACGCTGAGGGTTACTCGGCACCGGTGGTCGACCGTAACGATCATCGCCGGCACCGCCGAAAGGCTGATCGTCGTCAGGCTCGTCGGTCCGCGCCGCTGCCTTGGCGGCAGCCGCCTGTTCCTTGCGAGCGTTGGAAGCACGTTCGATGGGAAAACGGATCGCCACGAAAACCAGGTAAATGCCGAAGGCAATCATGCCGTACATGAACAAGTCGGAAATCGCGCGCCAGGCGTTGTTGCCAACCTTGAACAGCAAGTCGAGGGCAGTAATGGCGATGGCCGGGGCGACCTTTTCCTTCACTGGGTCGATAATAGTCGGGCTGAACAGCAACACCGCCATCAGCAGCCGCAACGGCTCACGCAGCCAGCGCCACATCCAGCGGGTGATGCGCATCCACACCAACAGGCAGCCTAAAGCGGCAAAGGCGTAGAGGCCCCAAGCGATCAGATAGTCGTTCTCGGTCATGGTGTCCATGGCAAGGCAGGCAAAGAGGCGCTTATAGTAACGACTTTTCGCACGTCAGGCTTGTCCCAATACCAGTCGGGCAAGACACAGACCCTGTGGGAGCGAGCTTGTGTGGTGAAGGGGCTTTTGTGGCGCGGGAGCTTTTGTGGCGAGGGAGCTTGCTCCCGTTGGGCTGCGAAGCGGCCCCAAAAAAGGAACTGCTGCGCAGTTCAGCGGGAGCAAGCTCCCTCGCCACAAAAGCCCCCTCACCATAAGCCCGCTCCCACAGGTTGCGAAGCCCCTATTCCGTACATTGTTCGAGAGCCATTCATGCCCCTATCCGCCAACGTCACCAGCGCTCCGATTGCCCACAAGGCCGACGGTTCTGACCCGTATGCCTGGCTGCAGGAGCGCGACACCGACGCGGTGCTCGATTACCTGAAAGCTGAAAACCACTATCAAGAGGCACAAACCGCCGATCAGGCCGGGCTGCGCGAAACCCTGTTCGAAGAAATCAAGGGGCGGATTCTCGAAACCGACCTGTCACTGCCCTCGCCTTGGGGCCCGTACCTGTATTACACGCGCACCACTGCCGGCGACGAATACGCCCGCCACTACCGCTGCCCGCGTCCGGTCGATGGCAGCCTGCAGATCGACGAAAGCCAGGAACTGCTGCTGCTTGATCCGAACGTGCTGGCCAAGGGTGGCTTCTTTTCCCTGGGCGCGTTCAGCATCAGCCCGGACCACCAGCGCCTGGCCTACAGCATCGATTCCAGCGGCGAAGAGATTTACACGCTGTTCGTGAAGGAATTATCCAGCGGCCGCGTCAGCGAACTGGAATTCCAGGATTGCGACGGCAGCATGACTTGGGCCAACGATAGCCTGACGCTGTTCTTCGGCGAACTCGACGACACCCATCGCCCGCACAAGCTGTTCCGCTATCGGCTGGACGGCACCGCGGCCGAAGAAGTATTCCATGAGCCAGACGGCCGATTCTTCCTGCATTGCTACCGCTCCAGTTCCGAACGGCAACTGCTGTTGTCGCTGGGCAGCAAAACCACCAGCGAAGTCTGGGTGCTCGACGCCTCGCTGCCGCATCAGGCCTTTACCTGCCTGGCGCCGAGGGTCGAAGAGCATGAGTACGATGTCGACCACGGCAAACTCGATGGCGAGTGGACGTGGCTGATCCGCACCAACCGCGACGGCATCAACTTTGCTCTGTACCAGGCCGCCGATACTGGCGTCGCGCCGACCGAAGCCGATTGGCAGAACCTGATTCCCCACAGCGACACGGTGATGCTCGAAGGCATGAGCCTGAACGCCGAGGCCATGACCCTGAGCCTGCGCGAAGGTGGTCTGCCGATCATCGAAGTCCGCCCACGGGACTTGGTGCCATATCGCGTGCAATTGCCGGACGCGGCCTACAGCCTGCACGTGCAGAACAGCCTGGAATTTGTCAGCGACCGGATCCGTCTGCGCTACGAAGCCTTGAACCGTCCGGCGCAGATCCGCCAACTGATTCTGACCACCGGCGAGCAGCAAGTCCTCAAGGAAACCCCGGTGCTCGGCCCGTTCGACGCCGATGCGTATGTCAGCCAGCGGCTTTGGGCAACCGCCCCGGACGGTACGCAAGTGCCGGTCAGCCTTGTGGTCAAACGCGAGTTTCTCGGCAAGCCGACGCCGCTTTATCTGTACGGTTACGGCGCCTACGGCGAAAGCCTCGACCCGTGGTTCTCCCACGCGCGCCTGAGCCTGCTGGATCGCGGCATGGCGTTTGCCATCGCTCATGTACGCGGTGGCGGTGAGCTGGGCGAAGCCTGGTACCGCGCCGGCAAGCAGGAGCACAAGCACAACACCTTCAGCGACTTCATTGCCTGCGCCGAACACCTGATCGCCAACGGCTTTACCACCCCATCGCAGTTGGCGATCAGCGGTGGCAGCGCCGGCGGTTTGCTGATCGGCGCGGTACTCAATCAGCGGCCGGAGCTGTTCGCTGCGGCGATTGCCGAAGTGCCGTTCGTCGATGTGCTCAACACCATGCTCGACCCGGAACTGCCGCTGACCGTCACGGAATACGACGAGTGGGGCAACCCGCAAGAACCGGACGTCTATGATCGGATCAAGGCCTACGCCCCGTACGAAAACGTCACTGCGCAAGCCTATCCGGCAACGCTGGTGATCGCCGGCTACAACGACAGTCGCGTTCAGTACTGGGAAGCGGCCAAGTGGGTGGCGAAATTGCGCGCGACCAAAACCGACACCAACGCCTTGTTGCTCAAGACTGAACTGGGTGCCGGGCATGGCGGGATGAGCGGTCGTTATCAGGGATTACGTGACGTAGCCCTCGAATACGCATTTGTTTTCAAGGTTTTGGGCATCGCCTGAGGAACTTGGCCCGGCGTGCCGGTCTTAACACCAGACACCGAGGCCCGAGACAAAACACATCTCCTGTGGGAGCGGGCTTGCCCGCGATGAGGCCATCACATTCAATATCAACGTTGGCTGTGACATCGTCATCGCGGGCAAGCCCGCTCCCACAGGGAATGATGGGTGACTGAAGGCCCAGAACAGACACAGACACAAGAAAAAGACCGTGACGACATGTCAGAACCGACCTTACTGAACAAAGAAATTCGCGACTGGCTGATGGACTGCGGCCTGTTCGATCAACTGCTGCCGGCAGATTTCGTGGCGGCTTCGGGTTACTTCAGCATCAGCACCATCGCCGAAGGTGAAGAGATTTTCCATGAGGGCGATGCCGGCAGCTTCATGTGCATTATCCACACCGGCCAGGTCGCGGTGCAGAAGACCAACAGCGAGGGGCAACGGGTGACCATGGCCACCTTGCGCAGCGGTCGGGCGTTCGGCGAAATGGCCGTGCTCGACGGTGAACGACGCTCAGCCAGTTGCGTGGCCGCAAGCAATTGCCAGTTGCTCAACCTGGGCAAGGACTCCCTGGAAAAGATGCTCAACGACGCGCCGAAAATCGCCGCCAAAATCATCCGCGCCCTCGCCGTTTCCCTTTCCAAACGCTTACGCATGGCCGATGGGCAACTGCTCTCGCAGCAGATTTAGATACTTACCCGCCCGGCGTTTTGATTTTCGTGGTACTCGGCTCAAGGCCCGGCAAGGTCTGGTCTTTGGGTGGGTTGGGCATTTCGATCGGCGGCAACAGCGGTGGCCCGCCACTGCCGGAACCGGCCTTGGGCACGCTGGTCGGGGTGATCTGCGGGTACGGCGTCGGAGTGGCGGTGCCGGGTGAACCGGGCATCGGCACGGGGCTGGTGGGGATGGTTTGCAGCTCCTGGGCCTGCACTGCAGTTATCGAGAGCGCGGCCAGGGCAATGACCGTTAGAATGGTGCGCTTCATCAATGGCTCCGTTGGCCTTGTTGTCCTTTTGCAGGCTACTCCCAACTGCGCGTGTTTGCCTTCCTCTGTAGTCAATTTCTCATCAAGAGAGCCCCATGAAACGTTTCGTTCTGCTCGACACCACCCCCATTCCTGAAAACGGCGGTGCCCTGTGCCTGTTCGAATACGGCGAGGACTTCGTCATCAAGATTCAGGGCGGTGACGGCGGGCAATTGATGAACACCCGCATGCACGGCTCTGAAGATGCCTTGGCCGAAATCCCCTGCCGCAAGGTCGCCGGCCGGCCGAATTCGCGCGTGTTGATCGGTGGCCTGGGCATGGGCTTCACCCTCGCCTCGGCGCTCAAGCACTTGGGCAAGACGGCTGAAGTGGTGGTCGCCGAATTGGTGCCCGGTGTGGTGGAGTGGAACCGCGGGCCGCTGGGCGAGAAGGCCGGCAACCCGCTGCTTGACCCGCGCACCGTGATCCGTATGGAAGACGTGGCCAAGGTGCTGCAAGCCGAGCCACAAGGTTTCGATGCGATCATACTCGACGTCGACAACGGCCCCGAAGGTTTGACCCAGAAAGCCAACAGCTGGCTCTACTCCGCCGGCGGCCTGAGCGCGTGCGCCAAGGCTCTGCGGCCAAAAGGTGTGCTGGCGGTGTGGTCGGCCAGCGCTGACCGGCAGTTTTCCGACAAGCTGAAAAAAGCAGGTTTCAAGGCCGAGGAAGTGCAAGTGTTCGCCCACGGCAACAAGGGCACCCGCCACACCATCTGGATTGCCGAGAAGCTCAAGGGCTGAGCTAAACTCACGTCATAACCGTCATTAGTCTTTTTACAAAGGTGAACCCATGAGTTCGTCCACCCCAACCAACACATCGAAGCTGGACCGCATCCTCGCCGATAACCAGCGCGACAAGGAAATGGGTTACCGCGACAAAGCCCTGAAGATGTACCCGCACGTGTGCGGCCGCTGCGCCCGTGAGTTCTCCGGCAAGCGTCTGAGTGAACTGACCGTGCACCACCGCGACCACAACCACGACAACAACCCTCAGGATGGCTCGAACTGGGAGCTGTTGTGCCTGTATTGCCACGACAACGAACACTCGCGTTATACCGATCAGCAGTATTTCGATGAAGGTTCGCTGAGTACGCCGAAGATTGCCAAGGCGACGCACAACCCGTTTGCGGCGTTGGCGGGGTTGATGAAGAAAGAAGACTGAAGACCTTCAGCGCCTGCACCGGCCCCATCGCGGGCAAGCCCGCTCCCACAGTGATTGGCGGTGAGTACAGATGTTGTGTACGCCGCAGCCCCCCTGTGGGAGCGGGCTTGCCCGCGATAGCATTTGTCCGGGCACCACCAATCTACAATCTGACCACCCTCCCCCAATCCCCGTATAATCGCCGTTTTTTCCCCGAAGGCACCCCGCTCGTGGCAGACAAACGGTACAGCTGCATTGGTTTGTATAACCCCAAATCACCGGAAAACGTCGGTTCGGTAATGCGCGCCGCCGGCTGCTATGGCGTGGCGTCGGTTTTTTACACTGGCAAGCGCTATGAACGCGCCGCCGATTTCGTCACCGACACCAAGAAGGTCCACTGCGACATTCCGCTGATCGGCATCGACGACCTGAAAAAAATCCTGCCCCTGGGCTGTGTCCCGGTCGCGGTCGAACTGGTCGACGGCGCCCGCTCGCTGCCGGAATACACGCACCCGGATCGCGCCCTCTACATCTTCGGCCCCGAAGACGGCTCGCTGGATAAAGAAATCCGCGACTGGTGCGAAGACGTGGTCTACATCCCGACCACCGGCTGCATGAACCTGGCGGCCACCGTCAACGTTGTGCTGTACGACCGCATGGCCAAGGGCAACAACACCCGCTCCGGTCCGAAATTCCGCTGAATTGCCGCATATTCGATGGAACAAGCCGCTCGCCCAGGCAGTCAGCTAAATATCTATTGCTGAAGCAACCCTTCCCTGCCTGGAGACAGATCATGCGCGAGTTCAATCCTGTAGAACGTATCGAAACCACCCCGTTCCAGAGCCCTTCCGTACAGAACGTTCATGGTTGGGAACGCGCCGGCTCCCTGGCGGGTGGCGTGGTCATGCTGAGCAAGGGCCTGCGACGCGGCGGCGTGTTCGGATTGATCGAAATGGCTATCGGCGGCATGGCCCTGGCCCGTGGCATCACCGGGCATTGTTCGGCGAAAAGCCTGTTGGAAAAGAACCGTCAGGACATGAAAAACGCACGCGCGAGAATCGAGCGCGCCGGGGATGAGCTGGCCCGAATGAAAGCCAATGCCGAAGCGGCGACCAGCACGGCGACCGTGACGGGAAATGATTCGTTGAACTCGCCGAAGGCTGGGGTTTGATCCGAACATTGCGGTGGGGCTCAGGGCCTCTTCGCGGGCAAGCCCGCTCCCACAGGGTTATGCGGTGTACACAACATTTTTGATCACCGCCAGTTACTGTGGGAGCGGGCTTGCCCGCGATGACGGCAGCACATTCACCATTGATGTGTCAGACAGGGCGCTATCGTGGGCAAGCCACGCTCCCACAGGTTCTGATCTGACTGGCATCGAGGTTTGCCCGCGATGGCGGTGCTACTGAAGCAACCCGGTATCAAGCACCTTGGAAGACTCGCCAATTACGCTTTCCGCGAGCTGAACGAATGCCTTGGTATCCACACTTTCCAACTGCATCGCCCCACGCAGCACATCATCCAGCGAGCGCTTGTTGCGGGTTTTCAGGCGAATTTCGCGATCCAGTTCCTGTAACAACACTACCGCTTTGGCCACCTGCGCCGGGTTGATCTGCTCACCGCGCAACGTGCTGACCTTCTGGCTGTCCTTGACCAACTTGCTGTGTAGGCTTTCATACCGCTCATCACTCATGCCGCCTGCGCGGCGCACCAGTTCGATGGCGTAATACTCGGCAAACCCTTCGCTGATCCAGTCGCTACGCTGGCTGTCGTTGATCCGCCCGAACACCTGAGCCAATTCACGCACCAAGGCACTGGCGCCGCTTTCGCTGACCAGCGGCAGACGCGTGTTCAGGTAGATCGATTCATGCGCGGCCAGGCTGCCGCGCCACATCGGGTCGTTGGCGCCGACAATCAGCAGTTTGCTGGGATGACGCGGAAAAACTGCCTGCACTTGCGGCCAGACAAAAGTCAGCAGTGTCAGCACGTCCATGCGGCGCATGCCCTGCCCCCGTGGCGAGGCCACGGTGACTTCGGTTTCCCCAAGCCGCGTGCGGCGGCTGCCGAGGTGACCGGCGAGCATCCAGCCGGTGGGACGGTCGAACAGGCGCGAGACGTTATCGATCCGGAACGTGTTCTTGCCGATCCGCGGCCAGGCGGTTTCGACGCTTTTCCAACCGGTGGGCAATTCGAATTCAAGGCGTGAGACCAGTTCGATGCCGTCCTGCTGATCGAGTTTGGCTGCGGGCACCAGGTCATCGCCACGCATCAGCGCCCAGTTCGGGGTCATGCGGGTGTCGAA
This sequence comes from Pseudomonas sp. PME37.24/025, assembly GCF_055556615.1. Lineage (NCBI taxonomy): Bacteria > Pseudomonadati > Pseudomonadota > Gammaproteobacteria > Pseudomonadales > Pseudomonadaceae > Pseudomonas > Pseudomonas sp. PME37.24/025. The sequence goes on along the minus strand of NZ_JBVHNK010000009.1, from coordinate 24,918 downwards.
GCTGCCACTCTTGCGCCCGTGGCTGATGCGCACGCGGTAGGTCAGGCTGGCCTTGTCGGCGGTCGGACGCCAAACGCCACGAGCCTGTTTACCCGGTGTGAGCTGCCATTGGCCATCGGCCTTGAAGTCGCTGTAGTGGCTGCCGTCGCCCAAGTCGAAATCCAGACTGCGCACCGCCGAGCCTTGGGCCAGGGTCAGGCGCACTTCGGCCTGATCGCTTTGCGGCAACAGGCGCACGTGATAATCCAGATCGACTTTCTTCGCCGCCCACACGGGCGAACTCAGGGCTAAAAGTCCAAAGGCCAACGCCCGCCGCACTCCCACAGCCATACACACTCCTAGTGTGGCGAGCGAGCTTGCTCGCGCTGGGCTGCGTAGCGGCCCCAAATTCTTGTAATCACTGCCGATTTTGTGAGTGCTACGCACTCAAGCGGGAGCAAGCTCCCTCGCCACAAAGCAATGGGAATCAACCCGCGCGAAAAATCAGATGGTCTTCCCAATCGTCTTCGGCCACGCTGCCTTCGGCGAGCATGCGCCCGGACTGGGAAATACGTTCGTGATGCACCGCCTCGCGATCACCGCACACCAGGTGATGCCAGAGCGGCAGGTCCTTGCCTTCGCTGACCAGTCGATAACCGCAGGTCGGCGGCAGCCATTTGAATTCATCAGCCTTGCCCGGCGTGAGCTGGATGCAATCGGGTACAAAGTCGCGGCGGTTGGGGTAATCAGTGCACTGACAGGTTTTGAGGTCCAGCAATTTGCAGGCGATGCGCGTGTAGTAGACGGAGTTGTCGTCTTCATCCTCGAGTTTTTGCAGGCAGCACAGGCCACAGCCATCGCACAGCGATTCCCATTCCTCTTGATCGAGTTGATCGAGGGTTTTGCGTATCCAGAACGGTTCGACTTTGGCGGCCATGGCTCAAGCATCAACATCAGGTGGTGAAAAGGCCGCCAGTCTAGTGCCAAGGCACCGACGGGCCAAGCATTGGCGACTGCCGGTACACGGCACTTGTGAGTTTTTGCGCCGCCCGGTAGCTTTACCAGTCGCAAAGAGCCCTGCCCACGTGCCATTAACGCTCAACTGCGTTGCATTCAGGTGAACAGCCCAGGCTCTCGGAAAACCCTATCGCTCAGCTCAACCGCGCCCGCCGGTTTTTTAGACGACCCTCACTTTCAAACGTAAAGGAATCTCTTGATGAGTGCTAACCCACGCGTTGCCGATTACGCCATTCACCCTCAGTTCACCGATCGCTGGTCGCCCCGTGCCTTCACCGGCGAAACCATTGCCATCGAGACCCTGTTGAGCTTCTTCGAAGCCGCACGCTGGGCACCATCGGCGTACAACTCGCAGCCTTGGCGGTTTCTTTATGCGCGCCGCGACACGCCGAACTGGGAGCGTTACCTGGGCCTGTTGAATGAGTTCAACCGCAGCTGGGCGCAGCACGCCTCGGCACTGGTGATCGTGGTCTCGAAAACCACCTTTGCGATACCTGGCGCCACCGAAGAAACACCGGCGCTGTCGCACACCTTCGACACCGGTTCGGCCTGGGGCCACCTGGCGCTGCAAGCGAGCATCAGCGGCTGGCACACCCACGGCATGGCTGGTTTCGATCAGGAACTGACCCGCAAAGAACTGAATATTCCTGAGGAATATGCGCTGCACGCGGCGGTGGCGATCGGCAAGCTGGGCGACAAGGCGACGCTGGCCGAATACCTGCAGGCTCGCGAAGAGCCGAGCCCGCGTCGTCCGCTGAGCGAGTTGGCGGCTGAAGGTGATTTCACCCTCTAAGCAACAACATAGAACCCCATGTGGGAGCGACCTGTGGCGAGGGGGCTTGCCCCCGTTGGGCTGCGAAGCAGCCCCAAAATCGACTGCCTTGATGCATTTGTAAACCGCGTTTACCGGTTTACGACTGCTGCGCAGCCGAACGGGGGCAAGCCCCCTCGCCACAGTCGCTCCCACATTTTGATCGGGGTGAATTCAATAGCCGCGATTGAAATCCACTTCCCCACGCAACGCTTCGCCCGCCTGATACGCCCGCAAATTCTCGACAAACAACTTCACCATCATCGGTGGCGAAGTCGGTGCCGAACTGTGGCCGGTCAGCAGCAGGCCCCACGCGGTCCAGAATGGATGGCGTTGCGGCAGCGGCTCCTGACGGCAGACGTCGATCACGGCCCCGGCCAGATGCCCTTCCTTCAAGGCTTCCACCAGGTCCGCATCGACCACCGCCACACCGCGCCCGACGTTGATGAACAACCCGGTCGGCTTGAACTGCTTGAACAGTGCGGCGTCGTACAGGTCGTGAGTATTCGGGGTGTTCGGCAGCAGATTGATCACGTAATCCATCTCACCGACCAGGCGCGGCAAGTCGTTCAGCGAGCCGACTTCGACAAAGGGCGCTTGCTCCCGGGCTTCGCTGGCGATGCCGTATAACTCGACGCCAAACGGCAGCAGAAACTGCGCCACGGTCTGACCGATGTCACCGGTGCCGACGATCAATACCTTGCGTCCGGCCAGGCTTTGGCCCTGGCGGTTGTCCCATTTGCGCTCGACCTGGCTGACCAGCCGCGCCAGTACTTCGCGCTCGTGGCCGAGCATGTAGGTCAGTACGTATTCGGCCATGACCTGACCGAAAATCCCCACCGCCCGGGTCAGGCGATAGTGCCGAGGCAAGCCGTCGGCCAGCAACGGCGTGATGCCAGCCCAGGTCGACTGCAGCCATGCAGGCAGATGGCCCTGACGCAACAGCGTCGCCAGCAGGTCCGGCTGACCGAGCCAGACTTGGCAATCGGCGGCCTGACGGGCCAGTTCGGCGGAGTCGCCGCTGGTCAGTACTTCCAGATCAGGCGCTGCCTGACGCAATAGTTGGGCATACACAGGGTGGTCGTGTTCAGCAATCAGAACGCGCATGGTTCAAACCTTTCAAAAACAGTGCAGACGGCCGCCGACGGAGTATCACTCCATCGCCCTGGCCATCGCCAAAATCATTCCAGTGTTTCATAAAGGCTCTGAACAGAGCCTGTCTGCCGATTACATCGGGTCGTTGCGTCGCAGTAATTCTTCCGGCAGATGCTCGATGTATTCGTCTTCGGCCGGCGGCATTTGCAGGTGGTAGCCCTGCTTCTCGAGGTTTTCCAGCACGACGACGATGTCTTCACTGGCCAGTTTGCGCTCGGGCGACAGCACCAGATCGAAGGAATGTTTCGGCTTGCCGAAGGCCAGCCTCAGCGCTTCCGGCACACGTTCAAGCGCATCGCTTTTGAGCACATAAAGGTACATGCCGCTGCGCTTGGAGCTTTGGTAGATGGAGCAAATACGTTTCAAGGCTGTTCTCCGGCGGTGGCCAGGCTGTCGAGCAGCGCCTGGCCCATCAATTCGCGGCGCCAGCCACGCAGCGAATCAGGCAATTGGTAAGGACCATTGGGGAAGCCGCTCTTGAGCAGCGCTTCCAGGGTTTTCTTGCGCAGCATCAGCTCCGGCGCGATGTTCAGGCGCTCGGCTTCGGCCTGGCCGATCGCGCGCAGCTGTTTGACCAGCGCGGCGGCGTCCACCGGCAACGGCTCCGGCACCGCAGGTGGCCATTGATCAGGCGACACACTGCCAGAGCGCTTGATCAGATCAAGCAGAAATTCGCCGTCCTGACGCACGGTACGCGGGTGCATGTCTTCGATTTTCGCCAACGCGCCGAGGTTATCCGGCTGAGTCCGCGCCAGCGGCCACAGGGAATGCTCACGCACGATGCGGTTGCGCGGCAGATCACGGGCGCGGGCCTCGCGCTCACGCCAGGCGCACAGTTCACGCAACACGGCGAGCTGGGCGCGGGAGAGTTTCCAGGCCAGCTTGGCTTCGCGATAGACCTCATACGGATCAACTTCGCGTCGCAGGTTGGCCACCAGCTCCGCGCCGTCTTCCAGGACCCAGGCGTACTTGTCGTCAGACAGCTTCGGACGAAGCTGTACGAAAACTTCCGCCAAGTGCAAAGCATCTTCGGCGGCGTAGCTGATCTGGGTGTCGGACAGCGGACGTTGCAGCCAGTCGGAACGGGTTTCGCCCTTGGGCAGATCGATGCCGAGCACTTCCTGCACCAGCCGCGAATAGCCCATGGAAAAACCGAGGTTCAGGTAAGCGGCGGCCAGTTGGGTGTCGAACAGCGGCGCCGGCAGGCTGCCGGTCAGGCGCAGCAGGACTTCGAGGTCTTCGCTGCACGCATGCACGACTTTGACCACGGCCGGGTTTTCCAGCAACGCGGCCAATGGCTGCCAATTGTCGATGGTCAGCGGGTCAATCAGGTAAGCGCGTACGCCATCGCCGATCTGCAGCAGGCCTGCGATCGGGTAAAAGGTGTCGACCCGCATGAATTCGGTGTCGAGGGCAACGAATGGCAGCAGCTGCCACTCGGCACAAAACTGACCGAGGCTATCGTTGTCGCGAATCCAGTGAATATCGATGGCCACACGGCTCTCCCTTGAAGAATGGCGCGCAGTATATATCGCCCCCGGCGATTTCCGCGCATTCACTGAACAAGAGCTTTAGCGAAAATACCTGCTGGACCGCAATAATAGTCTGACAGAAGGAGACTAGCTGCCCTTACGCAGCACATAGACCCGCATCCGCGCGCACCCCGGCAGGAAGTCCTGATGGTTGAGCAAGTGGAAACCCGCCTGCCTGAACTCGGCCTCAAGCTCGGCCTTGCTCGCCTGTGGCTGGACCTCTGCGCCCCCCCCATCCGATCGGCGGAGCTTGAAACGCCCATCAATCCGCACCGCCACAATCACGGTATCGCGACTGACCCGGTGGAACTCGCCCAGCATGGCCAACCGATGCTCAGGACTGGCGATGTGTTGAAACAGTTGCATGCAAAAAATGCAATCAACCGCGTTCGCCGACAAACCGATGGTGAAGGCAGAACTCTGAAAGGTCTTGATCCGCTCCAGCAGGTGTTGCGGATGGTGGGTGCGGGCATGATCGAGCATGTCTTGAGACGGATCGGTCGCAAGAATCACCCGATTCGCATGCTCGGCCAGTATCGACCAGAAGCGCCCCGCACCGCAGGCTACATCAAGAATCAATCCCGGTTCGCCTGCGACCTGAAGCGCGTTACGCACCAGTTGCTCGTCGCGCCAGAACGTCAAACGCCCTGCCAGGCCACGCGGTCGCGACTGAAGGCAGACGCGAGCGTGTTCCTGATCGTAGCGCCGGGCGAACTCGAGTTCGATGGCGGATGGGGGCTGCGCGGACATGTGCAAGGGCTCTTTTGTTGGACGTTCCAGGCGCCGCAGGTTAGCGGTCGCTACGTGAAAAAAAGGTCGAATCATTCATTTTTTAGCCAGAACACCGTCGATCACTGCACCGCGACAACCGGCAAACATGTCCAGCCCAGGGTCGTAGACCTTGCTGTTGACCTCCAGCAGGCCAAGCATGGAATGGAACAGGTTGTCCTGGCTCAAGGGCTTTTCGCGACTCAGTTGCAGGCAATGGGTGTCCACCGAGAACGATTTTTGATAGCTGTCGGAGAACCACGCCAGCATCGCTACATGCTTCTGTTGTTCCGGCGCCAGCATGTAAGGCGTGCCATGAAGGAACAGGTTGTATTCGCCCAGCGATTCGCCGTGGTCCGACAGATAAAGCATCGCGGTATCGACTTTGTCCTGATTACTGCGCAACAAATCGATCAGGGTCGACAGCACATGGTCGGTGTACACCAACGTGTTGTCGTAGCCATTGACGATACTTTCGCGGCTGCAATTGTTCAGTGCATTGCTTTCACACACCGGGGTGAAGTGTTCGTACTCTTTCGGGTAGCGCTTGAAGTATTCCGGACCGTGACTGCCCATTTGGTGCAGTACCAGCACGGTGTCTTTATCCAGCGTGTCGATAAAGTGCTGCAAACCTTGCAGGAGAATTTCATCGCGGCACTCGCTATTGGCACACAACACTGGATCTTTCAGGTTACTCACGTTGTCGACAGTGACTCGATCGCAAGTACCTTTGCAGCCTGACTGGTTATCCCGCCAGATCACCTCCAGACCCGCGTGTTTGAGCACGTCCAGCAGACCTTCCTCGTTCTTCGCCTTGCTGGCGTTGTAATCCTTGCGGCCCATGTTGGAGAACATACAGGGCACCGATACGGCCGTTTCCGTGCCGCAAGAATGCACATCGGTGAAGGCAATCAGGCCGGCCTCTTTATCCAGTTTGGGTGTGGTGTCGCGGTCATAACCCAGGATCCCGAAGTTCTCGGCCCGAGCACTTTCGCCCACCACCAGCACCGTCAGGGATTTACGGCCGTGGGTTTGCCAGGCAGGATTTCTCTGGGCATCTTCGCCGAGTTTGATGAAAGGTTGCTGCGCCGACACCACTTGCTCACGCAGATAACCGACCGAGGCACCGATGTAGTTGCTCGGCACCACCATCAAGCGCAACTCATGGTGATTGCGAAACAACGACGACAGGCCCTGATAATTGACCAATGCGACACCGCCGATCACTGCAACCGATGCGACACTTACCAGCACTTTGCTTAATAACTCACGGTGCCAGCGACGGTAATTGATCGGTGTCTTCCACAACAACCACGACGGCAAAACACCGAGCAGCACAATATAAATAAATAACTTCAACGAGAGTAAATCGCGCACTTCCGTGGCATTGGTTTCGGCAAAGTTACGCAACATACCCGCGTCGATCAGTACACCGTATTGGCTCATGAAGTAAGCCACGCCAGCACTGATCAAAAAGATCAGCGTCAACACGGGTTTCATCACCGACCGGAATGCCAGCAAGGTCAGCACAATGTTGAAGATTGCCAGGATCATCGCCCCGAACGCGACACGCATGGCGATGCCTTGACCGTCTGCTGCGGTGATCTCGAACAGGTGTTGCCAGAGAACTGAATTGAACCCTGCCAATAAAAAGGCACTGACAATCAACGTCACCCACTCGGGGCGCACGGCTTTGAACTTCAACATGATGAACGACTGTTCCTGGAAAGAAGTGCCCACGGCAAATGTGAAAATTTCATTTACCGCGACAACACTAATTTTAAGCAGCCGACCATCAATTTTTCGTGAAAAAGAAGCCAACGAATAGTTGGCTCATGGCATTGGGCCAAAACTTTCGGCAATGAAAACTGGTGTCCTAACTTCACGCCTGATGCAGATACCAGCGCCAGTCCTGCTCACCGACTTCACCCATGAACTGCCGGTACTCGGCACGTTTCACCGCCAGATACACGCCAAGAAACTCACTGCCAAAGGCCTCCCGAGCCCAGTTCGATGCCTCCAGCGCTCGCAACGTAGTCAACCAGTCGGTGGGCAATAATTGCGTGGCCTGGGCGTAACCGTTGCCTTCCACGGGCGCTCCAGGGTCAAGCTGCTCGCGGATGCCGCGATGAATCCCGGCCAGAATCGCCGCAGCCGCCAGGTACGGGTTGGCGTCGGCACCACAGATGCGGTGCTCGATATGCCGGGAGAATGCCGGCCCGCCGGGCACCCGCAAACTCACGGTGCGGTTGTCCACGCCCCAGGTGGCCGCCAGTGGTGCGTAGCTGTTGGTCTGGAAACGGCGGTACGAGTTGGCGTTCGGACAAAACAGCAGCAATGAATCAAGCAACGTGCCGAGCATTCCGCCGACCGCTTGTTTAAGCAGCGGCGTGCCGTCCGGGGCTTCGCTGGCAAACAGGTTATTGCCCTCCTTGTCCGCCAGGCTGACGTGCATGTGCATGCCGGTACCGGCCAGATCATCGAAAGGCTTGGCCATGAAACAGGCCGCCATCCCATGCTTGTGGGCCACGCCCTTGACCAGCCGTTTGTAGCGCACCGCTTCGTCCATCGCCTGCAAAGCATCGGTGCGGTGTTCGAGGGTGATTTCCACCTGCCCCGGCGCGTATTCGGAGATTGCCGTGCGCGCCGCAATGCCCTGAAGTTTGCAGGCGCTGTAAAGGTCAGCCAGAAACGGCTCGATTTGCTCCAACTCACGTAAGCCATAAACCTGCGTGGAGCGTGGCCGCCCGCCATCGACATCCCGTGCCGGCTGCGGCCGGCCGTTGCTGTCGCGCTGCTGATCCAGCAAATAGAACTCCAGCTCCGCCGCCATCACCGGGTAATAACCGTCGGCCTGCAAGCCTTCGATGACCTTGGCCAGCAAGTGCCGTGGGTCGGCGATGGTCGCGGGCATGCCTTCTTTTGGATGCATGCTGACCTGCACCGCCGCCGTGGGAATCAATCGCCACGGCATACGCTGCAAACTGCCGCTGATTGGATAGGCCCGGCAATCGATATCACCGACATCCCAGACCAGCCCGGAATTTTCAACGTCATCGCCATTGATGGTCAGGCCCAGAATGGTACTGGGCAACGGTCGCCCGCTCTCGTACACCGCCAGCAGTTCATCGCGATGCAGCAGCTTGCCCCGTGGCACACCGTTGTTGTCGAGGATGAACAGCTCGAACATCTCGATATCCGGATTGTGTTCCAGAAAGGACAGGGCTTCTTCTTTCGTGGCGAAGGATGTCGTGGCACAGCTCATGGGAATTCTCTTCTATCCGCGTCAGGCAAACGCACAGGCGCCGCCGGTTTGATCCCGGCGCACAGCGCGGGACCTGTCAGAACAATCAACGGGACATGCAGGAATCCGGCGGGCGGGCGTGGCGGCAATGCCACAATGCCCAGAAGGCCAGTTCAGAAGGGAGTACAGACAGGCTCGGCACGCTGGCAGGCCTGTATCGGTGACATGGCTGAAGGCTTGAAGTGGCACCAGATGCCCCCTCATGTTTGATTCCTATCAGCCAGATGTCCATGGAAAAGACCGCGGTAAACAGATGCAAAGCAGCGTCACACGGGCAGATAAGCCGTTAAATCCAGACTTGATGAACCTTGGTTACAGACTGGCTAAACATTCCTCCCGGCAACCAACCTAATTTCTCGATAGCGCCAGCGACTTTTCAGTTTGCCCCTGCTGGCTTGGAGCGGCCTAATCGAAGTCTTGTAAATTTGGGGCTCCGTCATGGAAAACGTTCGTACTTCAAGCTCCTATGCCGGATGGCTGATGGTCAGCGTGGTATTGGTGGCACTGAACCTGAGGCCATCGATGGCCGCTGTCGGGCCGTTGTTGTCGGCCATTCGCGGCGATGTTCCATTGAGTTTCAGTACCGCCTCGCTGCTGACCATGCTGCCCGTCATGGCGATGGGCCTGGCGATGTTCCTGGGAATGCGCATCGCGCAACGGGTTGGTGAACACCGCACCATCATCCTGTCCTTGTTGATCATCGGTGTGGCCACGGTCTCGCGGCTGTATCTGGACAGCACCCTTGAGCTGATCCTCAGCGCGGTACTGGCCGGGCTGGGGATCGCCCTCATTCAGGCGGTGATGCCGGCGCTGATCAAGTCACGCTTCAGCGACAACGTTTCGCTGTTCATGGGCTTGTACGTCACCTCGATCATGGGCGGAGCGGCGATTGCGGCATCGTTCTCGCCTTTCGTCCTGGCGCAAACCGGTAGTTGGCGGATGGGCCTGGCAATCTGGGCGCTACTCACGCTGGTGGCCCTGGCCTTCTGGCTTGCCCAGCGCTCGGCAATCGCGCCATTGCCGGCGGCGCCGATGGGGCGCCAGGAGTCCTTTGTCGGTAACTCACGGGCCTGGTTGCTGGCGATTTTCTTCGGTTTGGGCACGGCCTCCTACACCTGTGTACTGGCCTGGCTAGCCCCGTATTACGTGGAAAAAGGCTGGAGCGAACAGAATGCCGGTTTATTGCTGGGGTTTCTCACGGCCATGGAAGTCGTGTCCGGGCTGATAACACCCGCGATTGCCAACCGCAGCCAGGACAAGCGTCTGGTACTGGTCGTTCTGCTGGCCTTGATCATGGCCGGCTTCTGCGGCCTGATCCTCAGCCCGGAACGCTTTAGCCTGCTATGGCCGTGCCTGCTGGGCCTGGGCATTGGCGGTCTGTTCCCGATGAGCCTGATCGTGTCCCTTGATCACCTGGATAACCCGCGTCGTGCCGGCGGCCTGACGGCCTTCGTACAAGGCATCGGTTACCTGATCGCGGGCCTCTCGCCGCTGATTGCCGGGATGATTCGCGACCAATTGGGCAGCTTCGAATGGGCCTGGTGGTCACTCACAGCGGTGATGGCGGTAATGATCGTGATGGTGCTGCGTTTCAACCCAAGGCAATACGCGCAGCATATCCAATAGTTTTCGAAGGTCCTGCTTTTCGTAGGAGGTCCGATCAAACGCAGGGTAAGGAACTCATGAAACAAGTCGGTTTTGTAGAAGCTCACTGGGGCATGCTGATCTGGGCGATGCTGATCGCATCGTCTTTCTTTGCGGCGGCAGAGGTCAGCCAATCGATAGATCCAATATTATTGACCGGGCTGCGTTTGTTGCTTTCAGCCTTGATGTTCTTGCCACTGCTGTTGTTGAAAAACACGTCACCGATCTCGGCCAGAGGCTTGATGGCGCATGCAGTTCTTGGGCTGCTGCTGGCGACGTATTTTGGTTCGCTGTTTGAAGCGCTGCGCTATACCACCGCGGTCAGTACCGCAACGTTGTATACGCTGGTGCCGCTGATGACGTTATTTTTCGAGGTGCTCCTGCTGCCGAGCCCAAGCCTGAAGAGCCGCTTGTTACCGATGTCGATTGCAGCGATCGGTGCCCTGCTGCTGACCCTCAAAGGGACGGCTCCAGGCGAACTGCCTGCACTGTACCCGGTACTGGTCTTCGGCGTCGGCTGCCTGGCGATGGCGCTTTATTCGCCCCTGAGCCAGCGATTCAAGGTCAAGACCTTGAAGGGGCGTGACCCGGTGGCGATGACCTTCTGGAACATGCTTTTCGGCTCACTGTTTTTGTTAGTGTTCTGTCTGTTTAACGGTGGTTGGCGCAGCGGCGCGCAGCTGTCGGCGAGCGATATGTTCTGGCTGGTATACCTGGCGCTGTTTGGCACCCTCGCGACATTCTGGCTGCTGCATCGGGCAATCGGGGTGATTTCACCGTCTACGGTGGTTTCCTACGTTTACCTGAACACCTTGTTTGTCACATTGTTTCACTGGTTCTGGCTCAGACAGCAACCGGTGCTGATAGAACTCACCGGTGCCGTGCTGGTGGGTGTCGGCATGCTGGCATTGGTGATCACCAGCCGTAACGCCAGAACCGTTACGGCTTGAGATCCGTCAGAGAGTGACTGCGTCCAACGGGGCCACCGGGCTCCAGCGCTCCAGTTCGCGCTCAAGGAAACTGGCCACGGCCAGCAGCCGCTCTTCCTGCCAGTGCGGGCCGACTATCTGGATGCCGATCGGCATCCCGCTGACCGGATCATGCCCGGCGCGAATGACCACCGCCGGTGAACCGGAGAGGCTGAACGGAAACACAAAGGCATAGCGATCACGATCCTGCAAAGACTCGCCATGAGCGAATGCCACGTCCGGGAATACCGGACAAATGAACAGGTCATGCTGATTGAAGAACTTCGCCAGGTGATAGCGAAACGTATCGATCAGAATCCAGTCGCGCTTCATTTCATCCACGCTCAATTCGACCTCTTCGCTCAAGCGAATCAACTCTGTGGTGGCGGGCGTATAGGTCTGTTTGTCCATGGACTGGAACAGGCGCCTCCAGCTACGCCCGGCATCCGCGCCCATAATGAAAACCCGCCATAGCACATCGCAGGCCTCGGCGAGCATCTGCGGAGCCGTCGGTGTAACCTGCGCCACCACTTTACTCAAGCAATTCTCGACCCGTTGCAGAACCTGCTTCACCGCCGGGCTCACTTGGGTTCTGGTGGATTCCCAGGACAATGCGACACGCAATTGGGCCAGCGGCTGGCTGTCGACGAAAGGCACATCGACGGTGTCCGGATCGTGGCCGTCAGCACCGCTGATCAGTTGCCCGAGTAGCGCCAGATCGTCGACATAACGCCCCATCACGCCAAACGCCGACGTCAGATGAAACAGCCCGGAGCGATCGCTGGGAAACTGGCCGGTCAACGGCACACGCCCCTGGGTCAGCTTCATGCCGCAGATGCCGTTGAAATGCGCAGGAATGCGCACACTGCCGCAAGCATCCGAGGCCAGCCCGGCCGGCGAGCAACCGGCCGCGATGGCCGCCGCTTCACCGCCACTGCTACCGCCAGCGGAGCGCTGCCTGTCATAGGGATTGAGCGTGCGGCCATACAACAGGTTGTAGGTATCAAACGCCATGCACAACTCGGGAACATTGGTAATCCCGAGGATGATCGCACCCGCCTGCCGAAGCCTTGCGACGACCGTGGCATCCTCCTGACTGGCCTCGCCCAGCAATTCCTTCAGGCCTCGCGACATCCGGAAGCCGCGCACATGGCAGACGTCCTTGATGGTCATGGGAATCCCGTGTAAAGGGCCACGAATCGTTCCGGTGCGGGCCATCTCATCGGCCTCCCGGGCCTGTCGACGCAGTTCGTCGACAGACTCCAGTTGAATCAGGGCATTGATCTGCCGATTGCGCTCGGCAATACGCTGCAGGTAGAACTCCAGCAAGTCGACGCTGGTCAGCACACCACGGCGCAGCAACCCGGCCATTTCGCGCAGGGTCAACGTGTCGGGATTGAACATACTCAGGGCTTTCCTTTGCTGCGCAGTAGCTTGTTGGGGATGTGGTACATGTTTCTGACCACCAGAGAAAACGCCTTGACCGCCAACTTCGGACGCCGGGCGATCGCCTCAAGGGCTTCCTCGGTCATCGTCAGGACATGCCGAAGCGCTTCGGGCGTGATGTTCAGCGGCGGGTAAAACCGCAGAACCGGGTGCGCGGCTTTTTCATTCATGGAATGCCCGGCATGCACGCCACGCTTGCCCAACTCCATGCTCATCAGCGCTTCGTAGACCGAACCGCGCAAACGCAAGCCGGTCATCAAGCCCACACCGGGCACGTCCTCGACAATCTGCGGATAACGCTGAGCCAGCCGTTGCAGGCCATGGCGCAGCAAACCACCATTGATTCGTGACTGCTCGACCAGGTTGTGCTGCTCGATGTAATCGATAGCGGCCAGCGCCGAAGCGCACGCCACCGGATGCCCGCCATTGGTCCGCCGGTCAGGCTCGATCTCGCTCAGCGGGTATTGAGTGGCCAGTCGCTGGCTGTACATCGCGCAGGCAAACGAGGTGTAGCCGCCTGTCAGGCCTTTGGAGAGGATCATGATGTCCGGCACGATGTCGTCATACTGCACGGCGAACCACTTGCCACAGCGGCCGAAACCGGTCTGGATTTCGTCGGCCACCAGCAAGGTGTCAGTGGCATCGCACAGGGCGCGGATATTCGCCATGTAACCCACGGGCGGAACCTGTAAGTGGGCGCCCCCCAGAATCGGCTCGACATACACCGCACGCACACCCTCGCCGACCGCTTTCTGCAAGGCGGCGAAATCACCGTACGGCACATAGGTCACTTCCGAGGCGTCGGTGCCGTAGCTGCGATGGTGCTGTTTCTGCCCGAGAATGCTCATCGCCGCCAGCGTCTTGCCGTGGTAGGAATCGTTCATGACCACGATTCCGCGCCGGTGCTGCTGCACTTTGAGCACATAACGCATGCTCTGCTCGATGGCTTCAGCGCCCGAGACCATGAACTGCACATCCCCCCAATCACCCGGCACCAGATTCCGAAGACGCTCGGACAATGCGCCTTGCAGCGGATGCACCCGACCTTCCGGAACCCAGGCCATCTGGTTCAACTGGGTCTGCACCTGCTCACGCACCATCGGATTGCGATGACCGACGATAAACACCCCATAGCTGCATGCACAGTCGATAAAGCGCTTGCCGGCATGGTCGGTGACATAGATGCCATCGGCGTCCTTTTCGACGCTGGTTTTACCCAGGCGATAGAGCTTTGCCGCCGAGGCACTCCAATGCCGCTGGCAGTCATCCAGCAGTTGCTCATGCGATAGGGTTAAGGACATGGCTTAAAGTCTCCTTGAGAATCCGGGATGCGTGCTGGATGTGTTCGGCTCGTGCGGTAATCGGGCAACGCAGAATCAACTCGCGGCCACGGGGTGCACTGACATAAATGCCACGCTGATAAAGCTCCTCGCACAATTCGGCAGGTATGAGGTCGGCTGGCAGCGGCAAGCTGACCCAGGCACCGCAGGCGACAGCGCCGAATGAGGCCAACGCTTGCGCCAGGATCTTGCCGTTATTGAGGCACTGCCGGGGCAAATCGTGTTCCTGCACGTAATCCAGCGCCGCCATGGCGGCCACACAGGCCAGCGGGTTGCCGGCCGTGGTGCTGCCATGTTTCGCCGGACTGCTACAGCCATAGACCTGATAGGCCATCTGTTCGCTGCAGGTATAGGTGCCGATAGGAATCGCACTACCGCCCAGTGGGCCGCCCAACACCACAATGTCCGGGGTATTGCGATAACGCTGGAAACCAAACAGCGTGCCCAGGCTCCCCAGACAACTTTGCACGTCCACCGCGATGACCGGCACCGACGCATTGGCCGCCGCGACATACAAGTGATCGAGTAGCACCTGCTCTATCAGGCGCAAGCGACCGTCTCCATCAATCACAGTGCTGGTGTGACACACCGCGAAGCAATCGTTCCAGTTCACTTTATCCAGGTCGCGGACATGCCTGATCGCCACGAGCTCGAAGCCCAGGAAACGCTGCATTTCCAGATAGCCTTGCGGCGTGCTGAGGCAACGTCCATAACTCAGCGAGCCATAGTCGCCGCCCTGGACAACGACAATGGTTTTGCCCTTGGGCTTGAGGCCTTTGCACAGTTTCAAGGCGCCTTCGAATGCTTCATCGCCAGAGCTACACACATAAGAACTGACCAGCGGCTGCGGTAGCAACTCGGCCAAGCGACGGCACAGAGCGATCAGTGGGTCGGACATCAGCACCCGATTGGACAGTCCCATGCTTTGCGCCTGAAGGCTGACCGCGTCGATGACCGCCGGCACCTGAAAGCCAAACCCGCCGGTCAGATCGACTACCTGGTGACCGTCACCGTCTATATACGTCTCGTACTGACCAGAAATGATCTGATTGTTATGGGTCTTCATTAGTAGGTCTCAGCGGTAGCTCAGGGCATTGAAGATACGGCGGCGCTCGTCAACGATGGCCTCACGACCATGCATGACCCGACGGTTGTCGATCATCACCATGTCATGGTCACGCCAGCCGACGGGGTAGGTGTATTGCGCGGAAACCTCGGCGATTTCGTGCAGGAATTCACCGGGAATGGGCTGCCCGAACGACGTATCGATCACCGGCACTTCATAGTTGAAGGACGGCCCGAGAATACTGTTGGCAAACGCTGGGCGCTGGCTGAATTCGGAGACCAGAATCGCCGGGGTACTGAAGGCGTAATGAATCGAATCATCAAACGCATTGAAGGAGATCTGTGTCTGCGGATCGTCGCCGATGATCTGCATCAGATCTTCGATCCCGACCGCCGCCGGGTCCGAGAGCCCTGGCGAATAGTGGCAAACCAGCCGACGCCATTTGTCGCCGGCAACAGTGCGGCTGTAGCGAATCGGGTTGTCCTCGAAAAATGTGCGGCAGGCCGATGACAGCTTCGCCAGTACTTTCTCACCGTCGCACAAGGTGGTTTGCGAGCCCGTGCGCGGCGCTTCCTGGCAATAGAACCAGGTGATGTCCGGCCAGAACGGTGAGTTACCATTCTCGCAATGCAGACCGATCGCCTGGCGGCCCGCATCCACCAACTGCGCGGCGCCACCGACCATGACCCGAGCCGGGTCGAGGCTCAGCCGCGAGCTGTTCTGCTTCACATAGGCGCTGAAATCCTCGGCATTATGGATGCAGTTACGTAGCAGGACGACGCCGTAATGCCCCAGCAAGTCGTACAGCTCGGCCTTGCCCAGGCTTGCGAAATGGCGCGGTTCAATAATGGATACGTCGGGGTTTTCACAGTGATAGGCAGGTGTGTTCATCAGATGCATTCCCTTGCAGATTGGCGAAAACAGTAGCGATATCGGCACGTTTTGGACGGCCGGTGACGGTGTAGAGTTGCTCGAGCAATGGATCGTCCTTGGTCAGCAACCACAGGCGGCTCGGTCGCTCGATATCGGAAAAGCGCCGGGCTGACCAACTGGCCAGCTCATCGCGATCCGGTGCCGACTCAACACACAACAACGCCACCAGACCATGGGCCTCATCGAAAAACACAGCGGCATCGCGCACACCGGGGTATTCGCGGTATTCCAACTCGACCTGCTCCGGGCTGACGTTGCGGCCATTGGGCAGGCAGATCACATTTTTCTTGCGACCGCGAACATAGAGAAAGCCATCAGCATCCAGCTCCCCCAGATCCCCGGTGTCCATCCAGCCGTCGTCGGACATCGAACAGGCGCTCGGGTCTTTGCCCGAGTAGCCGCTGAACAACGAACTGCTCTTGACCTCAATGGTCTGGTCGGCGCCGATGCGCACCTGAACATGCGGCAACGGCCTGCCCACACTGCCCAGACGTTGGTGCTGCACGGTATTCATACTGACGACCGAGGCATTCTCGGAGAGCCCGTAACCCTGGAACACCGGGATACCGTCCTCAGCGAGGGCATGCAAGATATCGATGCTGACGGCCGCGCCGCCGCAAGTGATATGCACCCCCGAATGCAGGTAACGAGACAGGCGCTCACCCTGCACGCCGCCTTCGGTCAAGAGTTCGTGAAAGCGATTGAGCATCACCGGTGGTACCGTCAAGGCCGTCGGTTCGACCCGCAGGATCCACTCGATCAAACGCTGCGGTGACGTTCCCGGCTCCCCCAGCAACGCCTCGCCTTCAGGCAGAAAATGTACGATCCCACCGGCCAACAGCGGCAAATACGCGGCGGTCACTTGCTCCAGCAGCAGGCTCAACGGCACCAGTGACAGGTAGCTGCGATGGGCATCGACCGGCATCCACTGGCGCAGGGAAGCCAACACCGCCCCCACCGCCGCCGTGCTCAGGCGCACGCCCTTGGGCCGGCTGGTAGTCCCCGAGGTGTGAATGATTTTGCAGATCCAGGCGCTATCGCCGTCCGGTTCTCGCAACAACGGCTGCTCCAGGGCAGGTTCGCCGATACGTCTGAGGCGACTGTCGGGAAAGTCCAGCATCCACCGTTCAGCCAGCGTCCGCTCGCCCGCGGCATCCACCAGAAATCCGTCACAACGCTCGGCAAGGTGCTCGGCCTGGGACTGACTGAATGCCAGCGGCAAAGGCAGTGCGGTAATTCCGGCAAACAGACAAGCCAGATCGGCAATCAGCCAGTCACTGCTGTTACGCGTCGCAATCCCCAGCACAACGTGGTCGCCGTGAGCCGCCGTGGAGAAACGTCGCTGCAGTTCTGCCGCCAGATTCAGCGCCCGGGATTCCAACTCGCCATAGGTCATGACAGCGGCGTGTTCCAGGCCGCTCGGAGCACAATCGATAGCACAGACCTTCTGGCGATTGACCTGCAACGCAAGCCGCAAATCCGCAATGAAACGACCGCTCATGACTGCGCCCTCGCCGGCAAATTGCTCGGCAACTGGGTGAACAAAGTACCGAGGGTCATAGCGGCGAATCGCGAACGTTTCGGGTCCACACGGATAAAACCGGTGACGGGTAATTTCGAGTAGTAGGTACCCCAGTTCTTGCCACCATCGTCGGCCAGACGCTGAGGGTCCGCCGTGAGTAGTGGTTCGAAATCGATCTGGCAGCTTTCCATCATTTTCCGGACCCGGGGCGTAACGGTGCAGAGCAAATATTGAGCCCCCATGCACCAGGACAACAACGGAACCATGTTGACCATGATCATTCCGGCCGTCAGATGATGAGAAATCAAACTGCCTATTTCAGCAATAACTGACCGATCAATCATCTTTTCAAAACGCTGGGACAGAATCGTTTCTATCGGTTGCGACAGGTATTGCTCCGAGAAAAGTGTGCGGTCATCCGCAAAAGTTATACCGGCGCAAGAAAGAATCCGTTCCTCACTGTCCTGGGTGACCGCAAAATACTGCGGGCTCGGTTCTACGGATGCCTTATAAGAGCTGCGAAACTTTTCTTTCACAACTTCAGTCGCCTGCATCCATAACGGCGTTTGACTTTCCGTGACGCGTACCAACACTTCGCCCTCCTATCCCTGCTCAGGGTTCTCTGTAAGTGGAATGAGAATATATGAGGAAATTTCCGACAGACTATTTAAAAAACCAATTGCTTCCACTAATATATAAATAAACAACCCTGTCACAAAACACGACGTAAAGTGACACACATGGATTTTCACCGAGAAGGATTTTATGCTTAATAGCAATCTGCTAAGAAAACTGGATATGCAGGATCTTATGGTTTTCGTGGCTGTGTATGAACAAAGAAGCGTCACCGAGGTCTCCGAAACCCTTTGCGTCAGCCAGTCCACGGTGAGTTACTGCCTGAAAAAGCTGCGCACGAGTTTCGACGACGAGCTCTTCATCAATACCCGCAATGGCATGTGGCCAACACACAAAGCCGCCACGATGTACAGCCATGTTCTCAAAATCCTGAAAACCATAAACATCTGCCATTCCGGATTCCACTCATTCGACCCAGCGCAAAAAGAGATCACTTTTAACATTTGCGCCCCTGAATATTTTGAACTTCTGATACTGCCAAACTTATTAAAACGTTTTATCGGCAGTAGCTTTCCGGTCATTGTAAACATCCAGAAATTCCACAAAGATATTCCTAACGAAGAACTTATGGATGGCCGTTTCGATCTGGTTATTTGTTTCGGCCCCAACTTTCATCACGGCGCTAAAAACCTGAAGTCACAAGTACTGCTGGAAGATGACCTGGTCTGCGTCGTCGATAAAAACTTCGCGCCTCCAGAGGGCGAGTTCAGCCTGGACACCTTTGTCGCACGCCAGCATATCTTCCCGACGCCATGGACTTCAGACACCAATATGGTGGATGGCTGGCTCAGCAAATGGGACTACACCCGCCAAATTGTGGCACGGGCCAATAGTTACGTTGCGGCACTCAACATGATCCCCGGGACCGATTTTGTTCTCACTCTGCCTCGGCGCATCCAGATGCTGATCAGTAATGAAGCCAGATTCAGCCACTGCAAACCGCCGACGGGTTTACCGAACTTCACGCTGGACATGTTATGGAGCGAGAAACCAGGTCAAGACAGCGCCAATAACTGGTTTCGCGAACAAATTGTCAGCGTGTGTGCACAAGACGGCTTACTGTAATAAGACTTATTAACATATAGCTTTGCTGGAACCGACCACTGCCAAGTGTCCGGGCGTAACTTCAGCGCTTGGGTGGTGGGTATTCAGTGCCTGGCAGCCTGATACCGATCACTTTCAAGCCGTGCGCGCTGATCCAGAAAATCCCGGAAAGCCCCTCCAGGCCAGAACTCGATGGGCGATTGAATGCTCAGGTCGTGTTACCTACACGTTGTGTCCCACATCTGACAATGAAGCTTCCTACAAGGTATTCTCCTGGCACTATCGTTCCGTTATCCTTTTATGGATAGATCTCGTTCAAAACAGAACAGGGAGTTCATCGAGATGGGGCAGATGCTTAACAGCAATTTACTTAGAAAGCTCGATATGCAGGACCTCATGGTGTTCGTCGCCGTGTATGAACAAAGCAGCGTCACCGCCGTCTCCGAAACCCTCGGGGTCAGCCAGTCCACCGTCAGCTATTCGCTGAAAAAGCTGCGCACCGGCTTCGAAGATGATTTGTTCATCAACACCCGATCAGGAATGCGTCCAACCTACAAAGCCACCACCATGCACGAGCATGTGCTGAAGATTCTGGAAGGTATCAACTTCTGCCATTCCGGAGCTCAAGCCTTTGATCCGACTCTAAAAGCAGTCACCTTCAACATTTGCGCGTCGGAATACTTCGAACTGCTGGTATTGCCGCGGCTGTTGAGGAACTTCGACTTCGCCAACCTGCCAGTGATCGTCAATGTGCAAAAACTCGATACCGCCCTGCCCGTCGATGAACTGCGCGATGGCAGTCTCGATCTGGTGATCTGCTTCGGTCCCGATTCTCAACACAGCCACACTGGCTTCAAATCCCGGAGGCTGGTTGAAGACGAGCTGGTTTACGTCTTCGATAAACGCGCAACCCCGCCGGAATTGCGCCCACGTTTGCGATCGCTCATGGAACATCGTCACGTGCTCCCTCCACACAGGACCTTCGACCCCCATAGAGCCGATCACAAACGACAGCTTATCGAGCGATCCAACAGCTACAGGGCAGCCCTCAAGATGATAACCGGCACCGACCTCATCCTGACGCTACCGCGGCGCATTCAAACGCTGCTGGCCAATGAGGCGGTATTCAGTCATTGCGAAGCACCTAATGGCTTGCCAGCACTTACTCTTGACATGCAATGGAGCGAAGCCAGCGATCAGGACAGCGCCAATACCTGGCTTCGTGAGCAAGTGATCAAAGCCTGTGGGGAACAAGGTTTGCTCTGAGCCCAAAACCTGGCCTGTCAGAGGCCAATGGCAGCCTTGGTGTAGGACTCACGATCAATATCCAGAATTTCCGCACACAACTGCACTTCTACGTTGGCCGGCCATTCGCACAAGTCCTGCAACACTGCCAACAGGCTTTGCGACAACTGCGTCTTGATCTCCGCCGAACGCCCGCTCAACAGTGCCAGCTTGATATGCACAAAAGCCCGCTCGCCCAGTGCGGTGCCAACCTTGAAGCTTTCGACCTTCACTGCACGGCTTTTGATATCGAACTCGGCCGCAAACTGACCGGAAGCCATCAACGCATTGTTGAGTCGCATCAACGCCACGTCGGCATTCAGTTCGGGCAAGTTAGCGGTGTATTCCATGTGCAGGTGGGGCATGACGGGGCTCCTGAAGATTGGCAGAAAGATTGTACATATAACACAGCGCCGCTGCCCTACTCACTGGGACAGAGGAAGGATCGGCCGCTCACTCATGAACGCCTCTAGACGCGACCGTAACCACCGTTCAGCTGGATCGCTGTCAACATGGCTGAGCCAGACCATGGACAGGTCCAGGGTTGGCGTCTTGAACGGAAACGGCTCCTTGAACAACTGACCGGACGCAGCCATCGCTTCGGCCGTGTAATCAGGCAGGCTGGCGATCAGATCGGTGCCGGCGAGCAAGGCCGGCAACGAGCTGTATTGCGGGACAGACAACACTACCTGACGCGTACGACCGATCTCTGCCAGCCACTCATCGGCGTAGCCACTGACATTGGCGGTGTGAGACACCAACACATGCGGCCGCGAGCAATATTCATCGAGGGTCAGCGGTGTATCTGATGCATCTGCACGCAAAACACTGGGCTGGATGTGTCGCAGCAATTTGCGCTTGGCGTTGGCCGGCAGGCCGCGGGTCTGGCTGATACCAACGGTGATATCACCAGAGGCCAGCAGGTCGGGAATGCGCCAGTAGTCGACATGCTGGACCACGAACACCACCTTCGGCGCTTCCTGGCGCAAAGCCCGCAGCAGCGGCGGCAACAGGCCGAACTCGACATCGTCCGACAGCCCGATGCGAAAAGTCATGGTACTGCTGAGTGGATCGAAATCGTGGGTCAGGCTCAAGGCCACCGACAGCGAATCCAGCGCCGGCGACAAGTGCTGAATAATTTCCTCGGCCCGCGCCGTCGGCTCCATGCGATGGCCAACCCGAATAAACAGCGGATCATTGAACATCGTCCGCAAACGATTCAACGCCGCACTGATGGTCGGCTGACCGAGGAACAGCTTCTCCGCCACCCGTGTGACGTTGCGTTCGAGCATCAATGTCTCGAACACCACCATCAGGTTGATGTCGGCCTTGCGCAGTTCGTTGCGATTCATCCCTTGCACCCCGGTCCCCAAGACTTGGGGGACAGTTTAGGGAGGTGTCGTAATCGGCGTCTATGCAGGCTGGCAAATGACCTGATCGATAAAAACAGGGCGCCCGAAAAAACGAAGCTGCTCCGACTGAGCAGCTTCACCGCCCTGGAGCTTATATCTCCTTGACCGGGGTCTGATCATGAGTCCCTTTGATCAAACTGATGGCGTGCACGCAATCAGACTTGTTGAGGTAAGCCTCCCCACTGGCAATCGTTTCATGATTCCCCGCCCGCAAACGCCAGCGCCATTGGCCCTTGCCAGTTTGTGCGATACCACGGGTTTGCCTGTAAATCTCAAAATACATTGATCGCTCCTTGCGACTGCTGATTACGACAGATCAGTGATCTGCGAAACCAGAGTAGATGAGGAATTTCTGAGGCAATGTCTTTCAATGTGAGGGGATATTTCGAAGAAAAACCCTTTATTCGCGGGACGATCAATAGATACGGGGGGCGGTAATTAAAGAGACTCGGCGGAGTCAGTTTTCCCGTGAATATGCATATTTTTCTTACGCTGCTATGCCGATTCATCCGACACTGGAAGCAATCGTGGGCTTGGACGAGCGCGCTGTGTAGTAAATGAAAACGGGCGACTATAAGGCCGCCCGTTTCACGCTCCAATAAAGACAGTGCCGCTAATACCCTCCGTGGAAGGATCCCGGATTGACTCGCATCGCCCCAGCCATTGGTTCTCTGGATATACTGGGCCTGCTTCACAAGCCCAAATATCCACCCACGTTCAGTTCATGGATCGAATGAAAACATATCTCACTCTTCCGTTAGCAATGACTCTCGCTTTTGTAATGACCGGTTGTGGCAGCCGCCAAGTGAGTGTTCAACCCTCCTCCAAGCCGGTGGCCCCACTGGCATCGGATGAGCATCATGCAAGCCTTACCTTCCGCACCCTCGGCGGCGCAGGTGATCATCCGGTCAGCTATTCCCTGGGGCCTGCCGACGCGAGTGAGTACGCCATGTCTTCCGCTGGCGAGCGTGTCTACGATGCAAACTACTTCCAGCGCATACCGGGTTACCTGAAGAAAATGGCAGGTGGCACAGACAGTATTGATAAGTTGGTAGAGGCCGAAAAAACCCTGAAAGTGAATGCGGCAGTGAAAAGGCAGATAGCCACCCTCAACGGTATTCCCATGCATTCATTGTTCGGCTACTCCATAACGCCGCAGCCTGCCCCACTGGTATTCACACCGAAACCGCATAAGAACTACCTCATCGAAACGGTGATCGCGGATAACTACATCATGAAGGTTTATGAGATTTCCACGACGGGTGAGCGCAAAGAGGTGAGTGTGACTGTTGGCGCTGATGGAGACCTGACCCAACCTGCCGATTGAAATCTAAATCAGAGAGAAAGAGTACATAGGGCAAACGAGGGGCAGGCCATATTTTATCGAAGAGGCAATGCCACTTACTCAAAAAAACTTGGTCTGCCCTCTCTTCTCATTTTTGTAAAGGAGTAGTGTGATGTTTCCACGATATTTCCGCTGGATTTCGGTATTGGGTGCTTTCGCTGCCCTAGCAGTGTTCATATTTTTCGGCCTTCGAGTGTTTACCGGTCAGGCGCCAGCTACGGATCTAATCCGACCAGTAATTGCGGCTATCGTATTTGCTTGGGCTTTCACTCAATCGACCAAACCCTAACTGGGCTTGATCTCGTCGCCAGATGAAAGAGGAATAGATTTGAACGGCACTTAGTTAGTGAAGTCAGTTCAGGCCTGGGCAGACAGCTCACGCAGTGCTCGCCCTGATAACCACCCCGTATTGGCCGAGTGCTCCCCCGGGGTATTGTGTCAGGCTATGCCGTTTTCACCCGTAGCTCCTAGTTTCGCTAGGGGCTTTTTCATGCTCAGGACGAGTCATTCAAGATGTTGATGAAGCTGGCGCCGAAGAAGCGGCGCAACCCGCGTAATTTCTATCTGGGTATCGCTGCGGTGGTACTGATTGCCGGGATTGGACGCTATTTCGCGCTCAAGGCCGAGCAGGAGAAGGTGGCCCAACAGGCGCTGCTGGTCGAGCGCCTCGCCCAGTTGAACGCGACCCTGCCAAAGCAACTGGATGCAATTACCACCCTTGAGTACGTCGGTTTGACGTACGGTGACACGATCTTCTACCGCTACAGGATCGACTTAGCAGCGAGCAGCCTCTCCGAGGAACGCAAGGTCAGCATGGAGGCGAGAATACGCCGTGATCTGGAGCAACTGGCCTGCAAGGAACCGCAGTTGCTGGCGATGATGCGCAGGTTCAAGTTTCACCAGGAGCATTACTACCTGGCCAGGAACAGCACACTCTTTTCCATTGAGCTTCACCCTGAACAGTTGAGCTGCCCAGGATGATGCCGATAAGGTGGGCGCCGTCGCTCGTTCATCGCCTCAGGCCATTCCCTAGACCGCAAGCGTCCAGCCAATCGTCTTGCATGACTAGGCCGGCATCCACTTATGCGGCAGCAGTTGATCAATCTCACTTGCCTGCTGTGTCGGCAGACGAGTCAAAACGTCCTTAATGTAAGCATACGGATCATGCCCATTCATACGCGCCGACTGGATCAAGCTCATGATCGCAACGGCCCGTTTGCCACTGCGCAGCGATCCAGCAAATAACCAGTTCGAGCGTCCAAGTGCCCATGGTCGGATCTGGTTTTCGACTGGATTGTTGTCGATGGGTACAGCCCCATCTTCCAGGTAGCGCGTCAGCGCTACCCAGCGTTTAAGGGTGTAATCTAAGGCTTTGGCCGTCGCTGATCCGTTGGGAACAAGATCGCGCTGGGTCAACATCCAGTCGTGCAGGGCTTTCACTAATGGCGCCGCTTTTTCTTGCCGTATCCGCAAGCGATCCTCATCACTCATGTCCAGCGCTTGGCGTTCAACTTCGTACAAACCGCCAATCGAGTGCAGCGCCTGTTCTGCCAACTGACTTTTATTCGCCACGTGCTGATCGAAAAACTTGCGCCGGGCGTGGGCCATGCAGCCGACTTAAAAAAGACTAAAAAATGTCTAGTCCTGAAATAGGTTTACACCTGTTTCAGTCTCAAAACGCCCGATGCACCGCATCGGGCGTTTTGTATTTC